>NZ_JAKRGC010000111.1 GCF_022347745.1 Streptomyces sp. OfavH-34-F | reverse complement strand
GGCCGGGGTCCGGGCCCGGTGCGCCGCCTGGAGGGAGCGCTGGGCGAGGGCGTGGGCGGCGAGGACGCGCCGGCCGCGGCCCGGTGAGGGCGGCAACAGGAGGTAGCCGATCCGAACCAGGCGCGGATAGTGCTCGATCAGCGCGGCCTCGGCCTGCTCCGCGCCGGGCGGGGTGAGGGCTGACGGTAGCTCTGACGGTGGGGGCACATTGAGCTGAACGAGCGAATGGTGCGATGGTCACTCCGGGAGCCCCGGAGCGGCCGTCCGGAGAGTGTGCCCGGAGGCGGTCAGGCGAACCGGGCCAGGGGTCCGTCCACGGGGGCGCCCGTCAGCCGGTTGGCCAGCGTGGACAGGGTGTAGGCGGCGATGCCGAGGGTCACCTCCAGCGCGTTGCGCGGGGTGTGGCCGTGCGCGGTGAACGCGTCGAGCGTCTCCCGGTCCACCGCCCCGTTCGTGGCCAGGACCGCGAGGACGAACCGCCGTACGGCCTCCAGGCGTTCGTCCGGGAGCGGGGTGCCCGCGCGCAGGGCGGTGATCAGGGCGGGGTCGGCCTCCAGGGCGGTGAGTATCCCGGTGTGCATGGCCACGCAGACGTGGCAGCCGTTGCGGGTGGCCATGGTCATGGCCAGCACCTCGCGGGAGAGCCGGTCCAGGGTGGTGGACTCGAAGAGGGCGTTCATCTTCAGGAAGCCGCCCAGCACCTCGGGCGAGGTGGCCATCCGGGCGGCGGCCGACGGCAGGAAGCCCTGCTTGCCCTCGATGGCGGCCAGGGCGGGGCGGGCGGCGGCGGGGGCGGACTCGACGGTGTGGTCGGGGAAGGCGGTGTGGTCGGGGCAGGCGGTCGTGGGCATGGCGGGGCCTCTCGCGTAAACTCGACAACGTGATTGACGAAAACGTAAACCAGGTTGTCGGGTTTCGCAATGGCTGAGGGCACGGACGGGCGCGACGGGGCGCGCCCCGACGAGGAGGGCCGGGGCTTCGAGCTGCCGCTGCTGCTGTTCGCGGGCTTCCGGTCGGTGATCGACGCGCTCCACCGCGAACTGGCCGAGGAGGGCCACCCCGACATGCGGCCCGCGTACGGCTACGCCCTCCAGGCCGTGGGCGTGCGCGGGGCGACCGCCAGCGAGATCGGCCGCCGCCTCGGCGTCTCCAAGCAGGCCGCCGGCAAGACCGTGGACCGCCTGGAGGGCCTCGGCTACGTGGAGCGCGCCGACGACCCGGACGACGGGCGCCGCAAGCTGGTCCGGCTGACCGAGCGGGGCGTGGACGTGCTGGCACGGTCGGCGGCGGGCTTCGACCGGCTGCGCGCCGAGTGGGTGCGGGCGCTGGGCGCGGACCGGGTCCGCGCCCTGGAGGACGACCTGCGCACCATGGCCCCGGACGGCGCGTACCGGCTGGACGTGGCGTCCTGGTTCAACGGCTGACGGGGTACCGGGGCCGGCAGGCCCTAGCCCCGGTCCAGGTAGGCCAGGACGGCCAGCACGCGGCGGTTGTCGTCGTCGGACGGCGGCAGGTCCAGCTTCCCGAAGATGTTCGAGGTGTGCTTGGCCACCGCCCGCTCCGTGATCACCATGTGCGAGGCGATCGCCGCGTTCGACCGGCCCTGCGCCATCAGCTCCATGACCTCCCGCTCGCGCGGCGTCAGCCCGCCCATCGGCTTGTCCTGCGCCCGCCGGGTCAGCAGCTGCGAGATGACCTGCGGGTCCATCGCCGTACCGCCCGCCGCCACCCGGCGCACCGCGTCGATGAACTGGTCCGCGTCGAAGACCCGGTCCTTGAGCAGATACCCGATCCCGCCGTTGCCGTCCGCCAGCAACTCCCGCGCGTACAACTGCTCGACGTGCTGCGAGAGCACCAGCACCGGCAGGCCGGGCCGCGCCCGCCGGGCCGCCAGCGCGCACTGCAGCCCCTCGTCCGTGTGCGACGGCGGGAGCCGGACGTCGACGACGGCGACGTCCGGCTCCAACTCGGCCAGGGCCCGGGACAGTTCCGGCCCCGTCTCGACGGCGGCCGCGATCTCGAAGTCGTACGCCTCAAGCATCCGGACCAGACCGTCGCGCAGCAGGAAGAGGTCTTCGGCTAGGACAACTCGCAAGGGATCTCCATGGTCACCATGGTGGGACCGCCCGCGGGGCTGCTGACGGCCATGACGCCGTCGAATGTACCGAGCCTGCGTTCGATGCCGCTCAGCCCCGAACCCCCGCCGACCGTCGCCCCGCCCCTGCCGTCGTCGGTCACCGAGAACCTGAGCGCCCCCTCGCCGTGGCGCAGGTCCACCCAGATCCGCTCCGCCCCCGAGTGCTTCGCCGCGTTCGTCAGCGCCTCGCTGATCGCGAAGTACGCCGCCGACTCGACCGGCGCGTCCGCCCGCCCGGCCAGCTCCACGTCCACGTCGCACGGGATCGGCAGCCGCAGCGCCAGCGCCTTCACCGCGTCCCCCAGCCCGCGCTCCGCGAGCACCGGCGGATGGATGCCCCGGACCAGGTCGCGCAGCTCCGTCAGCGCCTCCGCCGACGACTCGCGGGCCATCGCCAGCAGCTTCTTCGCCTGCGCCGGGTCCTTCTCGATCAGCGCCTCGATGGTGCTCAGGTTCATCCCCATCGCCACCAGCCGCGCCTGCGCCCCGTCGTGCAGGTCCCGCTCGATGCGCCGCAGCTCGGACGCGGCCGTGTCCACCGCCTCGTGCCGGGTCTCCGTCAACCGGTCGATGCGCAGGGCCAGTTCCTGCTTCTCGGTGGGGGCCAGCGCGGTACGGGCCAGCACGAAGTGCGCCCGCAGCAGCGGCTCGCTCGCCAGCACCCCCACCGCGAAGATCGCCACCCCCAGGGCGGCCGCCATCAGACCCGTCGCCTGGCTGTCCACCGGCACGAACGCGTACCAGTACCGGTCGTCCGTGAAGACCCGCCACAGGCCGGCCGCCAGCACGAAGCCCTCCACCGGGTAGAGCAGCAGCGCCGCCCCGAACACCGCCACCGTGTACCCGGCCGTCATGTCGATGAGCATCCACCGCAGGTCCCGCCAGGTCGCCGGGTCCTTCAGCAGCAGCGTGGTCCGCTCCACCTGCCCCAGGAACCCGCCGCGCAGATCCTTCGGGAACGGCCGGTACGGAACCGGGATGCGCACGTCCGACCAGGTGGCGGCCAGCAGCCGGCGCTGATTGGCGTGCCGGCGGACCAGATCCAGCAGGTACGGCGTGGTCAGCAGGCCGATGCCCAGCGGAATCATCGAGATCGAGACCAGCGTCAGCGAGAACAGCGTGCACGACCCGACGAGTGCCGCGAACGACACCACCAGCCCGCGCCAGGCGGCCAGCAACGCCGACCCGATCCGTCCCCGTATCGCGTCCATCCCGGTTCCTCTTCCCCTCGCCGGGCCCTCGTACCGGCCCCGTGTCGCACACAGTCTCACCCGCCGCGCCCCGCCGGTCCCAGCCGGTTCCCCACCCGGCGGGGGTGTACCCAGCACCACCCCCGCCACCTCGCCCTACGTGCCGTGCGACCGGGGGTTCCACCGGCTGGGGCGGATCTCGGCGCCTCCCTAGATTCGAAGCACATCGACGGACTACCACCAACTTCCACCAACAGGGGGCGAACCCGCCATGAGGCGTAACCTCGCGGCACGCATCGGTGTGTGGAGCGCACACCACCGAAAGACGGCCATTCTCGGCTGGCTGCTCTTCGTCGTACTCGCCGCGGGCATCGGCGGTGCCTCGGGCATGGTCGAGATGACCGACGCGGAGAACGCCGCCGGCGACTCGGCCCGCGCCGAACAGATCCTCTCCGACGCCGGACTCGCCCACCGGGCGGGCGAACTCGTCATGGTGTCGTCCGCCCAACCCGACGGCTGGAAGGCCGCCGCCCGCGAACTCGCCACCGCGATCGAGAACACCGGCGAGGTCACCGGCCTCACCGACCCGGTCGTCTCCGAGGACCGCGAGGACGCCCTGCTCGTCTTCGAGATGAAGGGCGACCCCGACACCGCCGCCGACCGCGTCCAGCCGGTCCTCGACGCCGTCGCCGGGGTCCAGGACAAGCACTCCGGGGTCACCGTCAGCCAGTTCGGCGACGCCAGCGCCGGCAAGTGGCTCGGCGACCTGCTCTCCGACGACTTCAAGAAGGCCGAGTTCACCGCCGTCCCGCTCGCCCTCGGCATCCTGCTGGTCGCCTTCGGCGCCGTCGTCGCCGCCCTGCTGCCCGTGGGCCTCGCCCTCACCGCCTGCATGGCCGCCTTCGGACTGCTCTCACTCGCCAGCCACCAGCTCCACCTCTTCCAGACCACGTACTCAGTGATGTTCCTGATGGGCTTCGCCGTCGGCGTCGACTACTGCCTGTTCTACCTGCGCCGCGAACGCGACGAACGGGCCGCCGGACGCGACGCCGAGACCGCCCTGCGCATCGCCGCCGCCACCAGCGGGCGCGCCGTCCTCGTCTCCGGGCTCACCGTCATGGTCGCCATGGCCGGCATGTTCCTGTCCGGCCTGATGCTCTTCAAGGGCTTCGCACTGGCCACCATCACCGTCGTGTTCATCGCCATGCTCGGCTCCGTCACCGTGCTGCCCGCCCTGCTCTCCTGGCTCGGCGACCGCATCGACGCCGGCCGGGTGCCGCTGCTGAACCGGCGCGGCAAGCGCGGCCGCAAGCAGAGCGGCGGCTTCGCGGGCCGGGTGCTGCGCCCCGTCCTGAACCGGCCGAAGCTGTTCGCCGCCGGCTCCGTCGCCGTCCTGCTCGTCCTCGCCGCGCCCGCCGTCGGCATGAAGACCGAATCCCTCGGCCTGGAGAAGCAGTTCGGCTCCGACTCCGCCCTGTCCGTCGCCTACCGCCAGATCAGCGAGACCTTCCCCGGCGGCCCCGCACCGGCCCAGGTCGTCGTCGAGGCCGACGACATCACCGCCCCCGCCGTACGCGACGCCCTCGCCGGCTTCGACGGGGTCACCGTCCACCGCGCCCGGAACGTCGCCGAGTTCGAGGTGCCGCTGCCCGGCGGCGAACAGGGCCTGGCCGACCTGCGCGAGGACCGGCTGCCCGCCGCCTTCGACGGAACCGGCGCCCGCGCCTACGTCACCGGCGAGGTCGCCACGTCCGTCGACTTCAACGACCAGCTCAAGCGCGGCATCGCCCCCGTCTTCCTCTTCATCACCGCCGTGACGTTCCTGCTGATGCTGTTCTGCTTCCGCTCCTACGTCATCGCCGTGACGTCGATCGTGCTCAACCTGCTCTCGGTGGGCGCCGCCTACGGCGTGATGACCGCGGTCTTCCAGCACGGCTGGGGCGCCGGGCTCATCGGCTCGGAGGGCGTCGGCGCGGTCGAGTCCTGGATGCCGCTGTTCGTCCTCGTCGTCCTGTTCGGGTTGTCGATGGACTACCACGTCTTCGTGGTCTCCCGCATCCGCGAGGCGCGCGGCCGGGGCCTCGCCACCCGGCCCGCGATCGACGAGGGCATCCGCGCCACGGCCGGCGCGGTGACCGGCGCGGCCGTGATCATGGTGGCGGTGTTCTCCGTCTTCGCGACCCTGTCCATGCAGGACATGCAGCAGATGGGCGTCGGCCTGGCCGTCGCGGTCCTCCTCGACGCCACGGTCGTACGGATGGTGCTGCTGCCCTCCGTGATGGCGCTGCTCGGCGAGCGCAACTGGCGCACCCCGCGCGGCCTCGGCCGGCTCCCCAGCCTGGACCACAGCGAGCCGGAGCCCGTCGCCGTCGCCCCGGTCGCCCCGGGCACGCGCTGACCGGGACCGTGCACGAACGGGCCCCGGCCCCGGTATCCGCTACCGGTGCCGGGGCCCGCCCGCGCGTGCTGCCGCTCAGGGCGCGTACGTGTACCCGACCCGGCGCACGGTCCGGATCGCGTGACGGTGCTCGGCGCCCAGCTTGCGGCGCAGCCGGGCGACGTGGACGTCCACGGTGCGGCCGTCGCCCACGTGCCCGTAGCCCCAGACCGTGGTCACCAGCTGGTCGCGGGTGTGGACGCGGTGGGGATGGGCCACCAGATGGGCCAGCAGCTCGAACTCCAGGTACGTGAGGTCGAGCGGCCGCCCCTGCACCGAGGCGGCCCGGCGGACGAGGTCGATGGTCACCGGCCCCGCGCCCGCCGGGTCCGGCTGCGCCTGCGCCGAGGGGCTTGGAGCCACGTACCGGGCGGCGGCAGCGGCGAAGGCGGGCTGCTGGTCGGCGGGCACGAGCACCAGATAGCCGACCATCGGCGGCCGGCCCGGCAGGCTGGGCAGGGTGTGCGGAGGCGCCGGCAGCCAGGTCGTGCCCGGCGCCAGGAGCGCCGACACATCGGCCTGCGGGACGGCTTCGTCGGGGGCGACGGCACGCAGCCGGTGCCGGGCGGCGGAGGAGGGGCGGACGGCGGCAGCGGAGAAGGAACGGGTGTTCGCCATGAGGGGTCAGCTCTTTCGCGCGAGGAGTCGTCGGGCGGACGGACTTGCTGCGTACGCGCGCGGACCGGAGACCGGGTGAGAGATCTAGGGCGTGTTTTGAAAGTAGCGCCGTCCGCCCGGAGGGCGGGCCGGACGGCGTCCGGTGCGTGCGATCGCAAGGCGCCGGGAAGCCCTTGTAGCGGAGCTACCAGGGCTTTTCGGCAACGCCGCGAGCGTGCGTGCCGGGCGTCGCCCGGCAGGCGGGACTTTCAAAACACGCCCTAGAGGGCCGGCGCGCTCGGCGCGCGGCAACACACCCGGTCGAAGTCGTGGTGCTGACGGGACGGCCAGAACGGCTCCAGGTCGCTGCGACCTGTCGAGGTGTGCGGGAAACCGGCCATGCCCCCATTGAAGCAGAGAACCCCGCCCGGCAGCAGACCGCTCCCGGCCGTCGACACGCCCCGCGCCCGGAACCCGGCGCCTCCCCGCCGGCCCCTAACCCACCAGCCGCTTGCGCCAGTCCAGCCCCGGCAGCTCGATCGCGCTGTCCGGCGAACCGTCCCAGTCGGCGGTCAGCCCGGCCTCCTCCAGCGCGGCCACCACCTCCCGGCCCACCGCCGCGGTGGTCTCCGCAGAACCGTCGAACCCGCCGTAGTACAGCGTCAGTCCGTGTCCGGCGGCGGCGCTCTCCGTGCCCTGGAAGTGGAAGAAGACGAAACCGCGGGCGTCCTCGCGCCCGGCCGCCCCGATCTCGCTCATCCCGCACGAGCGGCAGCACGTGAAGTGCTCGCGGGCGGTGAGGCCGTCCCGGTCCAGCGCGGCGAACGCCCGCTCCAGCCGCTCCGGGTCCGTCTCGCCCTCCCAGAGCCGCTGCTCCGCCACCCGCTCCAGCCAGAGCCGCTCCACCAGCTCCCTGGCCTGCGCCCGCGTCACCGGCCGCACCTCGCCCTCCACCAGGTAGTCCTCGGCGGCCTCGGTGAGCGTCTCCACGGTCCCGTAACCGCCGCGCAGCAGCTCCCGGACCCGCGTTTCCACCTGCTCCCGGATCTCCGCGGGCAGCTCCGGCACCGGGTCCGGCTCCGGCATCCCCGCGCTCTCCCACGCCGTGTCCCCGTCCCAGCCGGGCTCCTGGCGCGCCCAGCGCGTCATCAGGTCCGCGACCCGCTCCGGACCGTCGACGACGGCGCGGACATGGCTCGACGCCGGGCCCGTACGGTGCTCCAACTCGTAGGGGCCGCCCTCCTCGTGCCACACCTGGATGAAGGTGCCGGGGATGTCGGGTATCCGCTGCACCACCAGGAACCGGTCCTTCGGCCCGCCGATGCGGTGCACCAGAGTGCTCAGCGTCTCCTCGGAGACGCGCGTACGGGGGTGCTGGTTCTCGGTGGCGACCTTGATGTCGAGCATGGCGCCAGCCTGGCACACGCCACCGACAGCGCCGTACGCGCGGGAGGCGCCCGCCGCGCGACTCGCGGCGGGCGCCTCCCGGTGGCGCGGTGGGCGGATCAGACCTGGCCGGCCTTCTCCAGCGCGGCGCAGCAGGTGTCCACGATCAGCCGCGTGACGACGTAGGGGTCGACGTTGGCGTTGGGGCGGCGGTCCTCGATGTAGCCCTTGCCGTCCTGCTCGACCTGCCACGGGATGCGCACCGAGGCGCCCCGGTCGGACACGCCGTAGCTGTACTCGTTCCAGGGGGCGGTCTCGTGCAGACCGGTCAGCCGGTCGTCGATACCCGCGCCGTAGTTCTTGACGTGGTCCATCGGCTTCGAGCCCTCGCCCAGCGCCTCGCAGGCGGTGATGATCGCGTCGTAGCCCTCGCGCATCGCCTTCGTGGAGAAGTTGGTGTGCGCGCCCGCGCCGTTCCAGTCGCCCTTGACCGGCTTCGGGTCCAGCGTCGCGGACACGTCGAAGTCCTCGGCGGTGCGGTAGAGCAGCCAGCGGGCGATCCACAGCTGGTCGGAGACCTCCAGCGGGGACAGCGGCCCCACCTGGAACTCCCACTGGCCGGGCATGACCTCGGCGTTGATGCCGGAGATGCCCAGGCCCGCCTTCAGGCAGTTGTCGAGGTGCTTCTCGACGATCTCGCGGCCGAAGATCTCGTCCGAGCCGACGCCGCAGTAGTAGCCGCCCTGCGCGGCCGGGAAGCCGCCCTCGGGGAAGCCCAGCGGCCGGTGGCCGTCGAAGAAGGTGTACTCCTGCTCGATCCCGAAGATGGCCTCCTGCCCGGCGAACCGCTCGGCGACCGGCCGCAGCAGCGCCCGGGTGTTGGAGGCGTGCGGGGTCATGTCGATGTCGAAGACCTCGCACAGCACCAGGACGTCGTCGCCGCCCCGGATCGGGTCCGGACACATGAAGACCGGCTTCAGCACCCGGTCCGAGGCGTGGCCCTCGGCCTGGTTGGTGCTCGACCCGTCGAAGCCCCAGACCGGCAGCGCGGACACGTCGGACGACGGCGCCCCCGTCATGATCTTGGTCTTGGAACGGAGCTTGGCGGTCGGCTCGGTGCCGTCGATCCAGATGTACTCAGCCTTGAACGTCACGGAAGCCATCCTCTGCGGGTGCTGCGGTCTATGCGGTGCAGCTTGGCAAGCCGCGATTTCCCGGCCGTTGCCCTCGTGTGAACCCCGTGTTACCGACCCGCCGCCCCGGCCGGGCGCGGCCCTCGGCACCGGGCGCCCCACCCGGCACACTGTCCCCATGACGACATCCGAGACCCCCCTGCGCATCGGCCTCGCCGGCACCGGACCCTGGGCGCGCAACACGCACGCCCCCGCTCTCGCCGCCCACCCCGGCGCCGTGTTCGCCGGGGTGTGGGGGAGGAGGGCGGAGGCCGCCGGCGAGCTGGCCGGGGAGTACGGGGTGCCCGCCTACGCCGGGGACGCGGGGCTTGACGAGCTGTTCGCCGCCTGCGACGCCGTCGCCTTCGCGCTGCCGCCTGACGTGCAGGCCCCGCTCGCCGCCCGCGCCGCCCGGGCGGGCCGCCACCTGATCCTGGACAAGCCCGTCGCCACCACGGTCGCCGGGGCCCGCGAGGTGGCGGAGGCCGCCGAGAGCGCCGGGGTGGCGTCCGTCGTTTTCTGCACGCTCAGGTTCGCCCCGCGCCCCGCCGCCTGGATCGCCGAGCAGAGCGCGGCCGGCGGCTGGTTCACCGCCCGCGCCGACTGGCTCGGCGCGCTCTGGGCCCCCGGCAGCGACAGCGAGTACGCCGCGTCGCCCTGGCGCCGGGAGCGGGGCGGTCTCTGGGACGTCGGCCCGCACGCCCTCTCCGTCCTGATCCCGGTCCTCGGCGACGTCACCGCGCTCACCGCCGCCCGCGGCCCCGCCGACGTCCACCACCTCGTCCTGCGCCACGCCTCCGGCGCCTCCAGCACGCTCACGCTCGCCCTGGACGCACCCGTGGGCGCGGCCGGGGTCGAACTCGTCCTGCGGGGCGAGCACGGCGTCACCACGATGCCGGGGTGGGACGGCGCGGTGGACGCGTTCGCGGCGGCCGTGGACGCGCTGACCGGCGCGGCGCGCACGGGCGAGGCCCACCCCTGCGACGTACGGTTCGGGCTGCGCCTGACGGAACTCCTGGCGGAGGCGGAGGAGTTGGCGCGAGCCGGGGCATGACCCGGCGAGTCCCCCCGCCCGGGACGCGCTAGGAGGCCCCGCGCCCCAGCGCGTCCCGTACCGCTTCCTCCGAGCGGCCGACGACCGCCGTGCCGTCGTCGGCCGTGATGATCGGACGCTGGATCAGCTTCGGGTGCTCGGCGAGCGCCGTGACCCACCGCTCCCGCGCGTCCGCGTCGCGCGGCCAGTCCTTGACGCCCAGCTCCTTCGCCGCCGCCTCCTGCGTCCGCGTGATGTCCCACGGTTCGAGCCCGAGCCGGTCCAGCACGGCCCGGATCTCGTCCGGCGAGGGCACGTCCTCCAGATAGCGGCGGACCGTGTACGAGGCCCCCTCCGCGTCGAGAAGGTCCACCGCGCCGCGGCACTTGGAACACGCGGGATTGATCCAGATCTCCATGCCTCCCACGGTACGGGACGGCTCCCCACAGGACCGGTCAAAACCCCGCCGACCAGGGCCGATTGTCAGTGCCCGGCGGTAGAATTGGGGGTAGTTCGTGAGGGTTCCGATCAGTTCCGCCACCCGTGCCAGGAGGTTGCCCATGGCCGCTGCCGCAGTCACGACCGAGCCGCTCCACACGCCCCTGCACCAGCCGCTGAAGAAGAAGCCGCTCCCCGCCGGCCGCCCCCGTGAGTGGTACGTCTCGCACAACCGCCGGCTGAAGGCGATGCGCCTCGCCATCGCCCTGCTCGACACCGGCGTCTACATCCCGTCCACCGCGAACAACGCCCGGATACGCGCCACCGCCCGGCGCCTCGGCATCCACCCGCCGTCCGACACCACCTGCCGCATGGTCCGCGCCCTGATCCGCTACGGCCGCTGACCCACGCGGGGCGGGCCCCGGAACGAAACCTCCGGGGCCCGCCCCGCTCCGTCAGTACCCGTCGCAGGTGGCCGTCGCGTACGCGCCCGAGGCCGAGTCCGTACGCCGCGCCCCGCCGTCCACGGTCACCGCGCACGCCACGTCACCGCCGCCCCGGCCCACGCTCACCACGAACGAGCCGCCGCTGAGGAAGCCCTTCGTGTCCAGTTCCCCGGCCCACGGCAGCGACCGCAGCGCCAGCCGGCCGGTCGACAGCTCGTCGCCCCGCCAGGTGCTGTACGTGAGCGTCACGTCCCGCGCGGTGCCGGTCACCTCGTACCGGATGTGTACGGTCCGCGCGCCCTCCGAGCGGACCACGTCCGCGAGCACCGCCGACACCGCCCCGGCCGCGAGCGCCAGCAGCACCGCGACCAGCAGCACCACCCACGGCCAGATCCGCCGCCGGGGAGGCCGCGGCGGGACCGGACCGCCACCGGGGGGCTCCTGCTCGCTCATCCCCCCAGCCTCCGCGCTCCGCCCCCGCCCCGCGACCCCGCCGCGTCCGTCCGGCGGGAGACGGCCCCACGGCGATCGGCGGGGAGGGTACAGTGGTCGCGGCGACCCGCACCCGCCCAGGCGTGCGCGGGCTCCCCTTCGAATCCGGTGGACAGAGAGCGAGCGAGCGGATGCGCATGACGACGCACCGCAGCGCCGCCTGCCCGCCGTGACCCCTCACCCCTGAGCCTCCTGGCACCGGACCCGTCCGCGCGCCGATCCGCCGGACGCGTCCGTGCCGATCCGCCGGACCCGTCCCGGCCGGCTCCCCGGGCCCCCGCACGCTCCCACGCGTCCGCCGGGCCCCGCCCTCCCTGCTGTCTACCCCCGCACGCCCTCTCCCACGGGCGTGCCCGACCGACAGGTACGCCCTCGTGTCCTCCTCCGCACCGCCCTCGTCCCCGCCCGCCCCCGCGTCCCGGCTGCGCGCCCTCAGGCCCGACTGGATCTCCGACCCCAGGGTCTGGCGCACCGAGGTCCTCGGCGGCCTGGTCGTCGCGCTCGCCCTGATCCCGGAGGCGATCTCGTTCTCGATCATCGCCGGGGTGGACCCCGCGATCGGCCTGTTCGCCTCGTTCACCATGGCCGTCACGATCTCCGTCGTCGGCGGGCGCCGCGCGATGATCTCCGCCGCCACCGGCGCCGTCGCCCTGGTCATCGCCCCGCTCAACCGGGAGCACGGCTTCGGCTACCTGATCGCCGCGGTGATCCTGGCCGGTCTCTTCCAGATCGTGCTGGGCGCCCTGGGCGTCGCCCGGCTCATGCGGTTCGTGCCGCGCTCCGTGATGACCGGCTTCGTCAACGCCCTGGCCATCCTGATCTTCCTGGCCCAGGTGCCCGAGATGCACGACGTGCCCTGGGCGGTCTACCCGCTGATCATCGGCGGGCTGGCGCTGATGGTGTTCTTCCCGAAGGTCACCAAGGTGATCCCCGCCCCGCTCGTCTCGATCGTCATCCTGACCGTCATCACGGTCGCGGCCGGCATCGCGGTACCCACCGTGGGCGACAAGGGCGAACTGCCCTCCTCGCTCCCGGTGCCGGGCCTGCCCGACGTGCCGTTCACGATGGACACCCTGACCACCGTCGCCCCCTACGCCCTGGCGATGGCCCTGGTCGGCCTGATGGAGTCCCTGATGACCGCCCAGCTGGTCGACGACATCACGGACACCCGCTCCAACAAGACCCGCGAGTCCATCGGCCAGGGCGTCGCCAACATCGTCACCGGCTTCTTCGGCGGCATGGGCGGCTGCGCCATGATCGGCCAGACGATGATCAACGTCCGCGTCTCCGGCGCACGCACCCGCCTGTCCACGTTCCTGGCGGGCGCCTTCCTGATGGTGCTGTGCATCGCCTTCGGCCCGGTCGTTTCGGACATCCCGATGGCGGCCCTGGTCGCGGTCATGGTGATGGTCGCGTTCGCCACGTTCGACTGGCACTCCATCGCCCCGAAGACCCTGCGCCGGATGCCGGTGGGCGAGACGGCGGTCATGGTCATCACCGTCGCGATCGTCGTCGCCACGTCCAACCTGGCGATCGGCGTCGTCGTGGGCTCGGTCACCGCCATGGTGATCTTCGCCCGCCGCGTCGCGCACCTGGCCGACGTCACCGCGGTCGTGGACCCGGACGGCAGCCAGGTCGTCTACTCCGTGACCGGCGAACTCTTCTTCGCCTCCTCCAACGACCTGGTCACCCGCTTCGCCTACGCCACCGACCCGGACAAGGTCGTCATCGACCTCTCCGCCACCCACATCTGGGACGCCTCCTCGGTCGCGGCCCTGGACGCGATCGAGACGAAGTACGCCCAGCGCGGCAAGACCGTCGAGATCGTGGGCCTCAACCAGCCGAGCGCCGCCCTGCACACCACACTGAGCGGCGAACTCACCGGCGGCCACTGAACGCGCGGGAAACACGGCGAGGGCCGCTCCCCGGAAACCGGGGGAGCGGCCCTCGCCGTCGTACGTCTCTAGAGGTCGAAGTACAGCTCGAACTCGTGGGGGTGCGGGCGCAGCTGGATCGGGGCGATCTCGTGGGTGCGCTTGTAGTCGATCCACGTCTCGATCAGGTCGGACGTGAAGACGCCGCCGGCCTGGAGGTACTCGTTGTCCGCCTCCAGGGCGTCCAGGACGGCCGGGAGGGACGTCGGGACCTGCTGGACGTTGGCGTGCTCCTCGGGAGCCAGCTCGTACAGGTCCTTGTCGATCGGCTCGGCGGGCTCGATCTTGTTCTTGATGCCGTCCAGGCCGGCCATCAGGAGGGCCGAGAACGCCAGGTACGGGTTGGACGACGGGTCCGGGGCGCGGAACTCGACGCGCTTGGCCTTCGGGTTGGAGCCCGTGATCGGGATGCGCATCGCGGCGGAACGGTTGCGCTGCGAGTACACCATGTTGACCGGCGCCTCGAAGCCCGGCACCAGGCGGTGGTAGGAGTTCACCGTCGGGTTGGTGAAGGCCAGCAGCGACGGGGCGTGCTTCAGGATGCCGCCGATGTAGTAGCGGGCGGTGTCCGAGAGGCCCGCGTAGCCCTGCTCGTCGTAGAACAGCGGGTCGCCGCCGGCCCACAGGGACTGGTGGACGTGCATGCCCGAGCCGTTGTCGCCGAAGATCGGCTTCGGCATGAAGGTCGCGGTCTTGCCGTTGCGCCAGGCGACGTTCTTCACGATGTACTTGAAGAGCATCAGGTCGTCGGCCGCGGCGAGCAGCGTGTTGAACTTGTAGTTGATCTCCGCCTGGCCGCCGGTGCCGACCTCGTGGTGCTGGCGCTCGATCTGCAGGCCGCTCTCCTGGAGCACGAGGGACATCTCGGCGCGCAGGTCGGCGAAGTGGTCGACCGGGGAGACCGGGAAGTAGCCGCCCTTGTAGCGGACCTTGTAGCCGCGGTTGTTCTCCAGCGCGCCGGTGTTCCAGGCGCCGGCCTCGGAGTCGATGTGGTAGAAGCTCTCGTTCGCCGACGTCTGGAAGCGGACGTTGTCGAAGACGTAGAACTCGGCCTCCGGGCCGAAGTACGCGGTGTCGGCGATGCCGGTGGAGGCGAGGTACGCCTCGGCCTTCTTCGCCACGTTGCGCGGGTCACGGCTGTACTGCTCGCCGGTGATCGGGTCGTGGATGAAGAAGTTGATGTTGACGGTCTTGTCGCGGCGGAAGGGGTCGACCCGGGCGGTCGACAGGTCCGCGCGCAGCGACATGTCGGACTCGTGGATGGCCTGGAAGCCGCGGATCGAGGAACCGTCGAAGGCCAGCTCCTCCGCCGGGTCGAAGGTCGCCGCCGGGACGGTGACGTGCTGCATCACGCCGGGCAGGTCGCAGAACCGGACGTCGATGAACTTGACGTCATGGTCGGCGATGAACTTCTTCGCGTCGTCGGCGTTCTGGAACATCCAACTCCTCCTACTCCCGGCCCAGGGAGGGGTCGGGGTTGCAGCTCGTTGCGGCCAGTGCGGTGGCACACGCTGGACCCGACCATAGGCAGACCGGATTTCTCAAGCATGACCCATTTGTTTCGCAGAAGTTAACCGGCGCGGGTGCGAAGGGCGGGCGCGGCGCCGCCGGAGCACCCTTACGGCACGGGGGACGGGCTTCCCGGCCGCCCGCAGCGGCCGTCCGAGGAGTGGGACGAGTGCCGTACGCCACCCGGTGGGGCGTGGGCGCCCCCCACGGGGCAGGCCGTGCGGCCCGGCGCAGTACCGTGGTCGGGTGGACAACAGGCAAGCAATCGGATCGTGGCTCTCGGGGCCGCGCGCGGCCGCCGAGGAGATGGGCGCCGACTTCGGATACCGGGGGAAGCGGCTCGGCCTCCCCGAGGAGGGGCCGGGGGCCATCGCCCCGCTCGGCCGGCGCTTCGGGGCCCTCTTCATCGACTGGGCGCTGAGCATGCTGATCGCATACGGCCTGATCGCTCGCGGTGACCAGCAGACGGCGGGGAACTGGGCGCTCGCCGTGTTCCTCGTGATGAGCGTGCTCACCGTCGGGACGATCGGCTGCACGCCCGGCAAGCGCCTCATGGGCATCCGCGTCATCGCCGAGGACGGCGGCCGCCTCGGCCCCGTACGCGTGCTCCTGCGCAGCGTGCTCCTCTGCCTGGCCATCCCGGCGCTCGTCTGGGACCGCGACGGCCGCGGCCTCCACGACCGGCTGGCCCGCGCGGTGCAGATCCGCGTCTGACCCGCACCCCCCACCCGTATGAACGCGGAAGGGCGGGCGGTGAACCCCGGGGGTCACCGCCCGCCCTTCCGCGTTCTCCGGACGGCGGCCGGTCAGCGCATCTTGCCGCCGCGCGGCATCCGCATGCCCCTCGGCATGGGCCCCTTCGGGAGGGGCATGTTGCTCATCAGGTCGCCCATCGCGCGCAGGCGGTCGTTGGCGGCCGTGACCTGCGGGCCGGTCAGCACGCGGGGCAGCTTCAGCATCTTGGTGCGCACCTTCTTGAGGGGCACCTGACCCTCGCCGTTGCCGACGATGATGTCGTGGACCGGGACGTCCACCACGATCCGCGCCATCTTCTTCTTCTCGGCCGCGAGCAGGGCCTTCACCCGGTTCGGGTTGCCCTCGGCGACCAGCACGATGCCCGCCTTGCCCACGGCACGGTGGACGACGTCCTGGTTGCGGTTCATCGCGACCGCCGGGGTGGTCGTCCAGCCCCGGCCGACCCGGTCCAGCACCGCGGCCGCGGCGCCCGGCTGGCCCTCCATCTGCCCGAAGGCGGCCCGCTCGGCGCGGCGCCCGAAGATGATCGCCATCGCGAGGAGGGCGAGCACGAACCCGAGGATGCCCAGGTAGATCGGGTGATCGATCAGGAAACCGATCGCGAGGATGACACCGAAGGTGACGATTCCCACACCCGCGACCACAAGACCGATCTTGGAGTCGGTCCGCTTGGTCATCTTGTAGGTCAGAGCGATCTGCTTGAGCCGCCCCGCGTTCTCGGCGCTGTCCGCGCCTTCAGTGGTTTTTGCCTTCCTCGCCATGCCATGAAGTTTACGTGGCCCGCGAGCGGCGGGCGGCCACGGCCTCCCGTTCCGGCAGGGAGCCGGAACCGGCCCGGTCCGCGGCCCGGCGGCGGTCCTCCAGGACCGCCGTCCAGGCGTTGCGGCGGGCCGTGCGCTGGCCGCCGCCGAGCAGCAGCGACTCGACGGCGCGGAGGGCACCGGTGACGGTCGGGATGACGGTGGCGCGTACCGGCGCGGCCTGCATCGTGGAAGTCCCCTCAGAACGATGTACGGGTGCCTGTGCCCAGGGTCGCCTTCCGGCGTTACCGGCGCATGACCGCACGGTCACACACCCATGAAACCTCGCCGCGCGCCGGGCGCACCCCGGCGCGGTCCGTCCGCGCGGTTACGCGGACGGCGCCGCGACCTGCGCCCCGCGCCGGTCCATCGCCTGCTGGAACAGCCGGCCCGCGCGGTACGAGGAGCGGACGAGCGGCCCGGACATGACGCCCGAGTACCCGATCGCGTCGGCCTCGTCCTTCAGCTCCACGAACTCGTGCGGCTTCACCCAGCGCTCGACGGGGTGGTGGCGCACCGACGGCCGCAGGTACTGCGTGATCGTGATGAGCTCGCAGCCCGCGTCGTACAGGTCCTGGAGCGCCTCGCTGACCTCTTCGCGGGTCTCGCCCATGCCGAGGATCAGGTTGGACTTGGTCACCAGACCGGCCTCGCGGGCGCGGGTGATGACCTCCAGGGAGCGCTCGTAGCGGAAGCCGGGGCGGATGCGCTTGAAGATGCGCGGCACCGTCTCCACGTTGTGCGCGAGCACCTCGGGGCGTGCGGAGAAGACCTCCGCGAGCTGGGCGGGCTCGGCGTTGAAGTCGGGGATCAGCAGCTCGACCTTGGTGCGGCCGGCCTCCCGGTCCGCCGTCTGCGCGTGGATCTGGCGCACGGTCTCCGCGTACAGCCAGGAGCCGCCGTCCTCCAGGTCGTCGCGGGCGACGCCGGTGATGGTGGCGTAGTTCAGGTCCATCGTGACGACCGACTCGCCGACGCGGCGGGGCTCGTCCCGGTCCAGCGCCTGCGGCTTGCCCGTGTCGATCTGGCAGAAGTCACAGCGCCGGGTGCACTGGTCGCCACCGATGAGGAACGTGGCCTCGCGGTCCTCCCAGCACTCGAAGATGTTGGGGCAGCCGGCCTCCTGGCACACCGTGTGCAGACCCTCGCTCTTGACGAGTTTCTGCAGCTGGTTGTACTCGGGGCCCATCTTCGCCCGGGTCTTGATCCACTCGGGCTTGCGCTCGATGGGGGTCTGGCTGTTCCGGACCTCAAGGCGCAGCATCTTGCGCCCGTCAGGTGCGACAGACACTCCGGCACTCCCCTTTGCTTTCACTGCATTGGATTCTTCGGCGAACACCAGGGTACGCCCGTAGTTCATTCGGCTTTACGTCTGCCCAACCTGGGGCACGCGGGGCCTATTCCCGCCGGCGTGTTCCGTGGGTCACGCCGTGGCCATGGCGTCGTCGGCCCGCTCGATCTTCCGGGGGGCCGGCTCGGCGTTCTCCAGGATGTCCTTGAGGTGCTTCTCGACGACCGGGAGGACCTCGGCGATGGTGAGGTCGCGGCCCAGCTCGTAGCTGAGCGAGGTCACGCCGGCGTCCCGGATGCCGCAGGGGACGATCCGGTCGAACCAGGTGTTGTCCGGGTTCACGTTGAGCGCGAAGCCGTGCATGGTGACCCCCTTGGCGACCCGGATGCCGATGGCGGCCAGCTTGCGGTCCTCGCGGCGCTGCCCGGCGTTGGAGGGGGCGTACTCCGGGCCGTTGAGCCGGGGGTCGAACTCCTCGTCCTGGAGGCGCGGGTCGAAGTCCAGCGTCAGGCCGCCGGCCGCGGGGCGGTCCTCGACCGGGTCGCCCAGGACCCAGACGCCGCTGCGGCCCTCCACCCGGCTGGTCACGACGCCGAACTCGGCGGCCGTACGGATCAGGGCCTCCTCCAGGCGGCGCACGTGCGCGACGACGTCCACCGGGCGCGGCAGCTTCTGGATCGGGTAGCCCACGAGCTGGCCGGGGCCGTGCCAGGTGATCTTGCCGCCCCGGTCCACGTCGATGACGGGGGTGCCGTCGAGGGGGCGCTCGCTGTCCTCGGTGCGCCGGCCGGCCGTGTACACGGGCGGGTGCTCCAGGAGCAGGCAGGTGTCGGGGACGGCGTCCTCGAACCGGGCCGCGTGCACCTCGCGCTGCTTCTGCCAGGCCTCGCGGTAGTCGACGGCGTTCTCGCCGAATCCCATGTGGACGAACCGGAGCTCAGTCACGGCAGCAGCCTCTCTCCTCGCGGCGCCGTGGCCCGGGGGGTTTCCCCGGCACCGCGTCACCCTGCACGAATCGCGCCCTGGGCCTTTCGTGGAAGACCCCGGCCACTGTACGGCCGGCGGCGGCGCGGCGGCCCGGCAGGTCTTCCCGTCAGCGCCGCCCACAATCCTCACACGATCGGATGAATGTGGAGCGAACGGTGCTGTCGGTGCCGCGCCGAGGGCTAAATTCGCGCCGTTCGTCAGAGGAGGCCCTGAGGGCTGCCCGCCCGGCCCCGAAGGCAGGAGACCCTACAGCTGATGTCGGAACGACCACCGCAGCGCACCCCCAACCGTCGGCTCGCCTCGCTCATCACCGAGGCCGGTTTCTCCAACGCCGGCCTCGCCCGCCGGGTGGACCAGCTCGGCCTCGAACACGGCCTCGACCTGCGGTACGACAAGACGTCGGTCACCCGCTGGCTGCGCGGCCAGCAGCCCCGGGGCACCACCCCCGCGCTGATCGCCGAGGTGTTCACGCGCCGCCTCGGCCGCCGGCTCTCCGCCCAGGACCTCGGGCTCGACGCCTGCGCCCCCGTCTACGCGGGCCTGGAGTTCGCCGCCACCCCGGCCGAGGCGGTGGACATCGTCAGCGGGCTGTGGCGCAAGGACTCCGGCAGCCAGACGGAACTGCGGAAGATCGCCTTCACCCCGGCCGGCCTGGTCGTGCCCAGCCGGGACTGGCTGATCGGCCGCGCCGACGATTGGGTCGCGCGCCCCGCCACCGGCCGTTCCGGCGCCGCCGGTGCCCCGAGGCC
>NZ_JAKRGC010000110.1 GCF_022347745.1 Streptomyces sp. OfavH-34-F | reverse complement strand
CGGCCCGTGCCGCTGCCCGCCCCGCCCGCCGGACCCGGCACCGGCAACGCGACCCTGGCCGTGCTCCTGATCGGCCCCGCGGGCGCCGGCAAGACCACCGTGGCCCGGCTCTGGGCGGCCCGCCGCCGGGTGCCCACCGCCCACGTCAGCCTGGACGACGTCCGCGAGTGGGTCTGCTCCGGCTTCGCCGACCCGCAGTCCGGCTGGAACGACCAGTCGGAGGCCCAGTACCGCCTGGCCCGCCGCACCTGCGGCTTCGCCGCCCGCAACTTCCTGGCCAACGGCATCTCCTGCATCCTGGACGACGCCGTCTTCCCCGACCGGCCCGTCGTCGGCCTCGGCGGCTGGAAGCGCCACGTCGGCCCCGGCCTGCTGCCCGTCGTGCTGCTGCCCGGCCTGGAGATCGTCCTGGAGCGCAACGCCAAGCGCAGCGGCAACCGCCGCCTCTCCGACGAGGAAGTGGCCCGCATCCACGGCCGGATGGCCGGCTGGTACGGCTCCGGGCTGCCGATCATCGACAACTCGACGTACGACGTGGAGACCACCGCCAGGGTCCTGGACGACATCCTCGCCCGCTCGCTGGCCAGCCCGCCCTCCTGGTGAGCCCGGCCGGCGCCCCCCGGTCGGATGCGCCCACCGGGCGGGCCCGGCGCCCCGCTCGTACGCTCGACGCATGTCAGAGGTGTATGCCGTCCGACGCGGGCTGCTCCGCGACCGCTGCGCCGCTGTCGGAGCCGCGGCCGCCCTGGTCTCCCGCCCCGCCAACGTCCGCTACCTCGCCGGGGGAGCACCGCCGGGCGCGGTGCTGCTGCTCGGCCCCGGCGACGACGTGCTGCTCTGCCCGCGCCCGCCGACCGGCGACCCGGCGGACGGGCGCCCCGACGAGCGGCTGCGGGTGGACCCGCTGCGGGTGGCCGGGAGCGATCCGGTGGTCGCCGCGGCGGAGCTGGCCGCGACCGGCGGAGCCCCGTCGCTGGCCGTCGAGGAGCACTACCTGACGGTCGCCCGGCACCGGGCCATGGCCTCCGTCGCCCCCGCGCTGCGGCTGACCGACCTGGGCGCCACCGTGGAGCAGCTGCGCGTCGTCAAGGACGAGGAGGAGATCGGCTGTCTGCGGATCGCGGCCGAGATCACCGACCAGGCGCTGGGCGAACTCCTCGAATCGATCCTCGTCGGCCGCACCGAGCGGCACCTGGCGCTGGAGCTGGAGCGCCGGCTGGTGGACCACGGCGCCGACGGGCCCGCCTTCGCCACCTCCGTCGCCACCGGTCCGAACTCCGGCCGGGGCCGCCACCGGCCCACGGACCGGCGGGTGGAGGAGGGGGATTTCCTCTCGGTCTGCCTGGGCGCCAACTACCGCGGCTACCGCTGCGAGATCGGCCGGACCTTCGTCATCGGCACGGCCCCCGCCGACTGGCAGATCGAGCTGTACGACCTTGTTTTCGCCGCTCAGCGGGCCGGTCGCGAGGCCCTGCTACCCGGCACCGAGTACCGGGACGTGGACCGGGCCGCCCGCCATCTCCTGGACTCCGCGGGCTACGGTGAGGGTCTTCCGGCCTCCACGGGGCACGGGGTGGGGCTCGAAATCGACGAGGACCCGCAGTTGGCACCCGCCGCCATGGGTAAACTGGACGCTTGTGTGCCGGTCACCGTCGAGCCGGGGGTCCACCTCCCCGGTCGGGGCGGAGTCCGGATCGATGACACGCTCGTCGTGCGCCCCGAGGCGGACGGCGGTCCCGAGCTACTCACCATTACGACCAAGGAGCTGCTCGCGCTGTAGCGCGTGTCCCGCGGTCGTTCCACCAGCTTCAGCCCAGGAGATTCCGCAACCGTGGCTTCCACGAACGACCTCAAGAACGGCATGGTGCTCAAGCTCGACGGAGGCCAGCTCTGGTCCGTCGTCGAGTTCCAGCACGTCAAGCCCGGCAAGGGCCCGGCCTTCGTGCGCACCAAGCTCAAGAACGTGCTCTCCGGCAAGGTCGTCGACAAGACCTTCAACGCAGGCATCAAGGTCGAGACGGCCACTGTGGACCGGCGCGACATGCAGTTCTCGTACATGGACGGCGAGTACTTCGTCTTCATGGACATGGACACGTACGACCAGCTGATGATCGAGCGCAAGACGGTCGGCGACGCCGCCAACTTCCTCGTCGAGGGCTTCACCGCCACCGTCGCCCAGCACGAGGGTGAGGTGCTCTACGTCGAGCTGCCGGCCGCCGTCGAGCTGACCATCCAGCACACGGAGCCGGGCGTCCAGGGCGACCGCTCCACCGGCGGCACCAAGCCCGCCACCCTGGAGACCGGCTACGAGATCGGTGTCCCGCTCTTCATCACCACGGGTGAGAAGATCAAGGTCGACACCCGCTCCGGCGAGTACCTCAGCCGGGTGAACAAGTAGTCGTGGCTGCCCGCAACACGGCCCGCAAGCGCGCCTTCCAGATCCTCTTCGAGGCCGACCAGCGCGGTGCGTCCGTCCTGACGGTCCTCGCGGACTGGGTGCGGCACTCGCGCTCCGACACCCGTCAGCCGCCGGTCACCGAGTACACGATGGAGCTGGTGGAGGGGTACGCGCAGTACGCGGACCGCATCGACGACCTCATCGTCACCTACTCCGAGGGCTGGGACCTGGACCGCATGCCGGTCGTCGACCGGAACATCCTGCGGCTCGGGGCGTACGAGCTGATCTGGGTGGACGCCACTCCGGACGCGGTGGTCATCGACGAGGCGGTGCAGATCGCCAAGGAGTTCTCCACGGACGACTCCCCGTCCTTCGTGAACGGCCTGCTGGCCCGTTTCAAGGACCTCAAGCCGAACCTCCGCCGGGAGCAGTGACACCCCGGCGGCGTTTTGCCGACGAAGGGCCCGCGGCCGCACGGCCGCGGGCCCTTCGGCATGTCCGCACGTTCCGCTCCCGCACCGGCCGCCGGGCGCACGGGAAAGGGCCGGCGGGGCACCCGTGAAGGGGCCCCGCCGGCCCGGCGGCACGTTTCTCCCGAAGGGGGCGTCAGCCCTCGTCGTGGGCGACGGCACGGCGCGCGTCCGCGTCGAGCACGCCCCAGCTGATCAGCTGCTCCGTCAGCACCGAAGGCGACTGGTCGTAGATCACGGCCAGCGTGCGCAGGTCGTCCTGGCGGATCGACAGCACCTTGCCGTTGTAGTCGCCGCGCTGGCTCTGGATCGTGGCCGCGTAGCGCTGGAGCGGGCCCGCCTTCTCCGGCGGCACGTGCGCCAGGCGCTCCAGCTGGAGGACGAGCTTCGGCGGCGGCTCGGCGGCACCGCCGGGCGTCGTGCCCGGCAGGAGCTCCTGGACCGGGACACCGTAGAAGTCCGCCAGCTCGGCAAGGCGCTGCACGGTCACGGCACGGTCGCCGCGCTCGTACGAACCGACCACGACGGCCTTCCAGCGGCCCTGGGACTTCTCCTCCACGCCATGGAGGGAGAGGCCCTGCTGGGTGCGGATGGCACGGAGCTTGGCCCCGAGCTGTTTTGCGTATTCGCTGGACATATGGCTCCCCGGACGCTGGAACTTACGCGGCTGCGCCGCGTGGCTGGTAACTCACTGTGAGGTTACGCAGCGTTACTTGGTCGCGTCAAGCTGAGATGGTCCGTACCGGCTTTCCCCGGGGGTGGGGGCGTGGCCGGTCGCGGGCCCTGGTAGCGTGGTAGACGCACATCCGACGTCCTTTAAGGTCCGTCCCGTGAGGCGGAGAAGGAGGTCCGTTTCTTATGGACGCACAGCACGACGCCACCGGCAACGCGGCCCGCCCCGTTCTGGAGGCCCCCGACCTCGCGCGGGTCCTCACCCGCATCGCCCACGAGATCGTCGAACGCGCCAAGGGCGCCGACGACGTGGTGCTCCTCGGCATCCCGACCCGCGGCGTCTTCCTCGCCCGCAGGCTCGCCGCCAAGCTCGAAGAGATCACCGGCCGCACGATCCCGGTCGGCTCCCTCGACATCACGATGTACCGCGACGACCTCCGGCTGCGCCCCGCGCGCGCCCTGGCCCGCACCGAGATCCCCGGCGAGGGCATCGAGGGCCGCCTGGTCGTCCTCGTCGACGACGTCCTCTTCTCCGGCCGCACGATCCGCGCCGCCCTCGACGCGCTGGGCGACATCGGCCGGCCCCGTGCCGTGCAGCTCGCGGTCCTGGTCGACCGCGGCCACCGCGAACTGCCGATCCGCGCCGACTACGTCGGCAAGAACCTCCCCACGTCGCTGCGGGAGACGGTCAAGGTCCAGCTCGCCGAGGAGGACGGCCGCGACGCCGTGCTGCTCGGGGTCGAGCAGGACGCCTCAGCGGTCGAGCGCTAGCCACCCACCCGTACGGCCCGCCCGCCGTACGGCGGCTTCCGCGTGCCCGCATGCCTGAACACTCCAGCCACCCGGAGAACACCCAGATGAAGCGTCACCTCATCTCGGCCGCCGACCTCACCCGCGACGACGCCGTCCTGATCCTCGACACCGCCGAGGAGATGGCCAGGGTCGCCGACCGGCCGATCAAGAAACTCCCCACCCTGCGCGGCCGGACCGTCGTCAACCTCTTCTTCGAGGACTCGACCCGCACCCGCATCTCCTTCGAGGCGGCCGCCAAGCGGCTGTCCGCCGACGTCATCAACTTCTCCGCGAAGGGCTCGTCCGTCTCCAAGGGCGAATCCCTCAAGGACACCGCCCTGACCCTGGAGGCCATGGGCGCCGACGCCGTCGTCATCCGCCACGGCGCCTCCGGCGCCCCGTACCGGCTGGCCACCTCCGGGTGGATCGACGGCGCGGTCGTCAACGCGGGCGACGGCACCCACGAGCACCCCACCCAGGCCCTGCTGGACGCCTTCACGATGCGCCGCCGGCTCGTCGGCGCCGACGCCGGACTCGGCAAGGACCTCGAAGGCCGCCGGATCACCATCGTCGGCGACATCCTGCACAGCCGCGTCGCCCGCTCCAACGTCCACCTGCTGAACACGCTCGGCGCCCACGTCACCCTGGTGGCCCCGCCGACCCTGGTCCCGGTCGGCGTCGAGCGGTGGCCCTGCGAGGTCAGCTACGGCCTGGACGAGGTGCTGCCCCAGTCCGACGCTGTGATGATGCTGCGTGTGCAGCGTGAGCGGATGAACGCCGCCTACTTCCCGACCGAGCGCGAGTACTCGCGCCGCTACGGCCTGGACGGCGAGCGCATGGCGAAGATGCCCGAGCACGCCGTCGTCATGCACCCCGGCCCGATGGTCCGCGGCATGGAGATCACCGCCGAGGTCGCCGACTCCGACCGCTGCACGGTGGTCGAGCAGGTCGCCAACGGCGTCTCCATCCGCATGGCCGTGCTCTACCTGCTGCTCGGCGGCTATGAGCAGGCCGCCGCCTCCGCCCCCGCCGTCCGTACCGAGGAGAACAAGTAACCATGAGCAAGATCCTTATCCGCGGTGCGAAGGTACTCGGCGGCGACCCGCAGGACGTCCTCATCGACGGCGAGACCATCGCCGAGGTCGGCACGGGTCTCGACGCCGGCGACGCCACCGTGATCGAGGCCGCCGGCCAGGTCCTGCTGCCCGGCCTGGTGGACCTCCACACCCACCTGCGCGAGCCCGGCCGCGAGGACTCCGAGACCGTCCTCACCGGCACCAAGGCCGCCGCGGCCGGCGGCTTCACCGCCGTGCACGCCATGGCCAACACCTTCCCGGTCGCCGACACCGCCGGCGTCGTCGAGCAGGTCTGGCGGCTCGGCAAGGAGTCCGGCTACTGCGACGTGCAGCCCGTGGGCGCCGTCACCGTCGGCCTGGAGGGCAAGCAGCTCGCCGAACTGGGCGCCATGCACGACTCCGCTGCCGGGGTGAAGGTCTTCTCCGACGACGGCAAGTGCGTCGACGACGCGGTCATCATGCGCCGCGCCCTGGAGTACGTGAAGGCGTTCGACGGCGTCGTCGCCCAGCACGCCCAGGAGCCCCGCCTCACCGAGGGCGCCCAGATGAACGAGGGCGTCGTCTCGGCCGAGCTGGGCCTCGGCGGCTGGCCCGCCGTCGCCGAGGAGTCGATCATCGCCCGCGACGTCCTGCTCGCCGCCCACGTCGGCTCCCGCGTGCACATCTGCCACCTGTCCACCGCCGGCTCCGTCGAGATCGTGCGCTGGGCCAAGTCCAAGGGCTGGAACGTCACCGCCGAGGTCACCCCGCACCACCTCCTGCTCACCGACGAGCTGGTCCGCTCCTACAACCCGGTCTACAAGGTCAACCCGCCGCTGCGCACCGAGGCCGACGTGATGGCCCTGCGCGAGGCCCTCGCCGACGGCACCATCGACTGCGTCGCCACCGACCACGCCCCGCACCCGCACGAGGACAAGGACTGCGAGTGGGCCGCCGCCGCCATGGGCATGGTGGGCCTGGAGACCGCGCTCTCCGTCGTCCAGCAGACGATGGTGGAGACCGGGCTGCTCGACTGGGCCGGCGTCGCCGACCGCATGTCCGCCCGCCCCGCGGCCATCGGACGACTCGAGGGCCACGGCCGCCCCGTCTCGGCGGGTGAGCCCGCCAACCTCACCCTGGTCGATCCGGCATACCGTGGAACCGTGGACCCCGCGGGCTTCGCCTCCCGCAGCCGCAACACCCCGTACGAGGGGCGCGAGCTGCCGGGCCGAGTGACCCACACCTTCCTGCGGGGCCGTGCCACGGTCGTCGACGGGAAGCTCGCGTGACAACACTGACCCTGTACCAACTGGCCGCCGAGCGTAAATCGGCGGAGGTGACCGACTGGTCCGCCCGCATCAGCTGGGTGATCGGACTCGTCGTCCTCGTCGTCCTCGTCTACTGGCTCATGCGCCAGGGCTGGAAATGGCGCGGCAACCTCCAGTCCGACCTGCCCGCCCCCGCGAGCACCCCGGAGGGCTTCGCGGACGGCGCGAAGCTGCTCACCCTCACCGGCCGCTACCACGCCTCGACCACCGCCGGGCAGTGGCTCGACCGGATCGTGGCCCACGGCCTCGGCACCCGCAGCCGCGTCGAGCTGACCCTCACCGCCGAGGGCCTCGACGTCGTACGACCCGGCGCGGCGGACTTCTTCGTCCCCGCCGCCGACCTGCGCGGCGCCCGCACCGAGAAGGCGCTGGCGGGCAAGGTCCTGCCCGAGGGCGGCCTCCTCGTCGTCACCTGGGCGCTCGGCGACCAGCTGATCGACTCCGGATTCCGCTCCGACCACGCGGCCGAACACCCCGCATGGGTCGACGCCGTCAACCACCTCACCAGCACTACGGAAGGCATCGCACGATGACGACCTCCACTCGGGGAGCCCAGGCTCCCGCCGTACTCGTCCTGGAGGACGGCCGCACCTTCCGCGGCCGTGCCTACGGGGCTGTGGGGGAGACCTTCGGCGAGGCGGTCTTCTCCACCGGCATGACCGGCTACCAGGAGACCCTGACCGACCCCTCGTACCACCGCCAGGTCGTCGTGATGACCGCCCCGCACGTCGGCAACACCGGCGTCAACGACGAGGACCCCGAGTCCCAGCGGATCTGGGTCTCCGGCTACGTCGTCCGCGACCCCGCCCGCACCCCCTCCAACTGGCGCTCCCGCCGCACCCTCGACCAGGAACTGGCCGACCAGGGCGTCGTCGGCATCAGCGGCATCGACACCCGCGCCCTCACCCGCCACCTGCGCGAGCGCGGCGCCATGCGCGTCGGCATCTTCTCCGGCGACGCGGTCACCGACGGGGCCGCGATGCTGGCCCGCGTCCAGGAGGCCCCCGAGATGAAGGGCGCCGACCTCTCCGCGGAGGTCGCCACCAAGGAGGCCTACGTGGTCCCCGCTGCCGGCACCAAGAAGTTCACCGTCGCCGCGATCGACCTCGGCATCAAGGGCATGACCCCGCACCGGATGGCCGAGCGCGGCATCGAGGTGCACGTCCTGCCCGCCACCGCCACCCTGGACGAGATCTACGCCGTCGCCCCGGACGGCGTCTTCTTCTCCAACGGCCCCGGCGACCCGTCCACCGCCGACCACCCCGTCGCCCTCATGCGGGGCGTCCTGGAGCGGGGCACCCCGCTCTTCGGGATCTGCTTCGGCAACCAGATCCTGGGCCGTGCCCTCGGCTTCGGCACCTACAAGCTGAAGTACGGCCACCGCGGCATCAACCAGCCCGTGCAGGACCGCTCGACCGGCAAGGTCGAGGTCACCGCGCACAACCACGGCTTCGCCGTCGACGCCCCCCTCGACAAGGTCTCCGACACCGCCTACGGCCGCGCCGAGGTCTCCCACGTCTGCCTCAACGACAACGTGGTGGAGGGCCTCCAGCTGCTCGACCGGCCGGCCTTCAGCGTCCAGTACCACCCCGAGGCGGCCGCCGGCCCGCACGACGCCGCGTACCTCTTCGACCGTTTCGTCTCCCTGATGGAGGGCCAGCGTGCCTAAGCGCTCCGATATCCAGTCCGTCCTGGTCATCGGCTCCGGCCCGATCGTCATCGGGCAGGCCGCCGAGTTCGACTACTCCGGCACCCAGGCGTGCCGCGTGCTCAAGGCCGAGGGCCTGCGCGTCATCCTGGTGAACTCCAACCCCGCGACGATCATGACCGACCCGGAGATCGCCGACGCCACCTACGTCGAGCCGATCACCCCCGAGTTCGTCGAGAAGATCATCGCCAAGGAGCGCCCCGACGCGCTCCTGCCCACCCTGGGCGGCCAGACCGCGCTCAACACCGCGATCTCCATGCACGAGAACGGTGTGCTCGACAAGTACGGCGTCGAACTGATCGGCGCCAACGTCGAGGCCATCAACAAGGGCGAGGACCGCGACCTCTTCAAGGGCGTCGTGGAGGCCGTCAAGGAGAAGATCGGCTACGGCGAGTCCGCCCGCTCGGTCATCTGCCACTCCATGGACGACGTCCTGGCCGGCGTCGAGACCCTCGGCGGCTACCCCGTCGTCGTCCGCCCCTCCTTCACCATGGGCGGCGCCGGCTCCGGCTTCGCGCACGACGAGGCGGAGCTGCGCCGCATCGCGGGCCAGGGCCTCACCCTCTCCCCGACCACCGAGGTGCTCCTGGAGGAGTCCATCCTCGGCTGGAAGGAGTACGAGCTGGAGCTGATGCGCGACCGCAACGACAACGTCGTGGTCGTCTGCTCCATCGAGAACTTCGACCCGATGGGCGTCCACACCGGCGACTCGATCACGGTCGCCCCGGCGATGACCCTCACCGACCGCGAGTACCAGCGGCTGCGCGACATCGGCATCGCGATCATCCGCGAGGTCGGCGTGGACACCGGCGGCTGCAACATCCAGTTCGCCATCGACCCGTCCGACGGGCGCGTCATCGTCATCGAGATGAACCCGCGCGTCTCGCGTTCCTCGGCGCTCGCCTCCAAGGCCACCGGCTTCCCGATCGCCAAGATCGCCGCCAAGCTGGCCGTCGGCTACACGCTCGACGAGATCCCCAACGACATCACCGAGAAGACCCCGGCCTCCTTCGAGCCGACCCTCGACTACGTCGTCGTCAAGGCCCCGCGCTTCGCCTTCGAGAAGTTCCCCTCCGCCGACTCCACCCTCACCACCACCATGAAGTCGGTGGGCGAGGCCATGGCCATCGGCCGGAACTTCACCGAGGCCCTCCAGAAGGCCCTGCGCTCCCTGGAGAAGAAGGGCTCGCAGTTCTCCTTCACCGGCGACCCCGGCGACAAGGCCGAGCTGCTGGCCGAGGCCGTCCGCCCGACCGACGGCCGGGTCAACGCCGTCATGCAGGCGATCCGGGCCGGCGCCACCCAGGAGGAGGTCTTCGACGCCACGAAGATCGACCCCTGGTTCGTGGACCAGCTCTTCCTCATCAAGGAGATCGCCGACGAGCTGGCCGCCGCCGACAAGCTCGGGCCCGAGCTGCTGGCCGAGGCCAAGCGGCACGGCTTCTCGGACGTCCAGATCGCCGAGATCCGCGGCCTGCGCGAGGACGTCGTCCGCGAGGTCCGCCACTCGCTGGGCATCCGCCCGGTCTACAAGACGGTCGACACCTGCGCCGCCGAGTTCGCCGCGAAGACGCCGTACTTCTACTCCTCCTACGACGAGGAGACCGAGGTCGCGCCCCGCACCCGGCCCGCGGTGATCATCCTGGGCTCCGGCCCCAACCGCATCGGCCAGGGCATCGAGTTCGACTACTCCTGCGTCCACGCCTCCTTCGCGCTCAGCGACGCCGGCTACGAGACCGTGATGGTCAACTGCAACCCGGAGACCGTCTCCACCGACTACGACACCTCCGACCGCCTGTACTTCGAGCCGCTGACGCTGGAAGACGTGCTGGAGATCGTGCACGCCGAGTCCCTGGCCGGGCCCGTCGCGGGCGTCGTCGTCCAGCTCGGCGGCCAGACCCCGCTGGGTCTCTCGCAGGCCCTCAAGGACAACGGCGTGCCCGTCGTCGGCACCCCGCCGGAGGCGATCCACGCCGCCGAGGACCGCGGCGCCTTCGGCCGCGTCCTGGCCGGGGCCGGCCTGCCCGCCCCCAAGCACGGCACCGCCACCACCTTCGACGAGGCCAAGGAGATCGCCGACGAGATCGGCTACCCCGTCCTCGTCCGCCCCTCCTACGTGCTCGGCGGGCGCGGCATGGAGATCGTGTACGACGAGACCCGGCTCTCCGCGTACATCGCCGAGTCCACCGAGATCAGCCCCACCCGGCCGGTCCTGGTCGACCGCTTCCTCGACGACGCCATCGAGATCGACGTGGACGCCCTCTACGACGGCACCGAGCTGTACCTCGGCGGCGTCATGGAGCACATCGAGGAGGCCGGCATCCACTCCGGCGACTCCGCCTGCGCCCTGCCCCCGATCACCCTCGGCGGCCACGACATCAAGCGGCTGCGCGCCTCCACGGAGGCCATCGCCAAGGGCGTCGGCGTGCGCGGCCTGATCAACATCCAGTTCGCGCTCTCCGGCGACATCCTCTACGTCCTGGAGGCCAACCCGCGCGCCTCGCGGACCGTGCCCTTCACCTCGAAGGCGACCGCGGTCCCGCTCGCCAAGGCCGCCGCCCGCATCTCGCTGGGCGCGACCGTCGCCGAGCTGCGCGAGGAGGGGCTGCTGCCCCGGACCGGCGACGGCGGCACCCTGCCGCTGGACGCGCCGATCTCCGTCAAGGAGGCCGTCATGCCGTGGTCGCGCTTCCGCGACATCCACGGCCGCGGCGTCGACACCATCCTCGGCCCGGAGATGCGCTCCACCGGCGAGGTCATGGGCATCGACTCGGTCTTCGGCACCGCCTACGCCAAGTCGCAGGCCGGCGCCTACGGGCCGCTGCCCACCAAGGGCCGCGCCTTCATCTCGGTGGCCAACCGGGACAAGCGCTCGATGATCTTCCCGGCCCGCGAGCTGGTCGCCCACGGCTTCGAGCTGCTGGCCACCTCCGGCACCGCCGAGGTCCTCAAGCGCAACGGCATCAACGCCACGGTCGTGCGCAAGCAGTCCGAGGGCGAGGGCCCCAACGGCGAGAAGACGATCGTCCAGCTGATCCACGAGGGCGGGGTGGACCTCATCGTCAACACCCCCTACGGGACCGGAGGCCGGCTCGACGGCTACGAGATCCGCACAGCGGCCGTCGCCCGGTCCGTGCCCTGCCTGACCACGGTCCAGGCGCTCGCCGCGGCCGTCCAGGGCATCGACGCCCTCAACAACGGAGACGTCGGCGTCCGTTCGCTCCAGGAACACGCGGAACACCTGACCGCGGCCCGCGACTGAGGGGGAGACATCCCCTGAGCCCACAAGGGGGACACCGGAAACGGTGTCCCCCTCTCCATGAGGACACCGTGATGTACAAGTTCTTCTTCCAGCTGGTCTTCAAGCGCATGGACGCCGAGCGCGCCCACCACCTGGCCTTCCGCTGGATCCGCCTCGCCGCCCGCGTCCCCGTCCTGCGCACCTTCCTCGCCGCCGCCCTCGCCCCCCGTTACAAGGAGCTGCGCACCGAGGCCCTGGGCCTGCGGATGCACGGCCCCTTCGGCCTCGCCGCCGGGTTCGACAAGAACGCGGTCGCCATCGACGGCATGGCGATGCTCGGCTTCGACCACGTCGAGATCGGCACCGTCACCGGCGAACCGCAGCCCGGCAACCCGAAGAAGCGGCTGTTCCGCCTGGTGGCGGACCGGGCGCTGATCAACCGCATGGGCTTCAACAACGAGGGCTCCGCCGCCGTCGCCGCCCGGCTCGCCGCCCGCAACCCGGTCTTCCGCACGACGGTCGGCGTCAACATCGGCAAGACCAAGGTCGTCCCCGAGGCCGACGCCGCCGCCGACTACGTGAAGTCCACCGAGCGCCTGGCCGCCCACGCCGACTACCTCGTCGTCAACGTCTCCTCGCCGAACACCCCCGGCCTGCGCAACCTCCAGGCCACCGAGTCGCTGCGCCCGCTGCTCACCGCCGTGCGCGAGGCAGCCGACCGGACCGTCACCCACCGCCGCGTCCCGCTGCTCGTCAAGATCGCCCCGGACCTCGCCGACGAGGACGTGGACGCCGTCGCCGACCTCGCCGTCGAACTCGGCCTGGACGGCATCATCGCCACCAACACCACCATCGCCCGCGAGGGCCTGGGCCTGACGTCCCCGCCCGAACTGGTCCGGGAGACCGGCGGCCTGTCCGGCGCCCCCCTCAAGGAGCGCTCCCTGGAGGTGCTGCGCCGCCTCCACCGCCGGGTGGGCGACCGGATCACCCTGGTGGGCGTCGGCGGCATCGAGAACGCCGAGGACGCCTGGCAGCGCATCCTCGCCGGCGCGACGCTCGTCCAGGGCTACAGCGCCTTCATCTACGAGGGCCCGTTCTACGCCCGTGCCATCCACAAGGGCCTGGCCGCGCGCCTGGCCGCGTCCCCGTACGCCACCCTCGCCGACGCGGTCGGCGCGGAAAACCGGAAGGCAGCGAAATGACCCTGGAACCCTTCGGCGCCCGGCTGCGCCACGCCATGGACACCCGAGGCCCGCTCTGTGTCGGCATCGACCCGCACGCCTCGCTGCTCACCGCCTGGGGGCTGAGCGACGACGTCGCGGGCCTGGAGCGGTTCACCCGCACCGTCGTCGAGGCGCTGGCCGACCGGGTCGCCGTGCTCAAGCCGCAGTCCGCGTTCTTCGAGCGCTTCGGCTCGCGCGGCATCGCGGTCCTGGAGAAGGCCGTCGAGGAGGCCCGCGCGGCGGGTGCCCTGGTCCTGATGGACGCCAAGCGCGGCGACATCGGCTCCACCATGGGCGCCTACGCGGCGACCTACCTGGACAAGGACTCGCCGCTGTTCTCGGACGCCGTCACCGTCTCGCCCTACCTCGGCTTCGGCTCGCTGCGCCCGGCGCTCGACGCGGCGGCGGTCTCCGGCGCCGGCGTGTTCGTCCTCGCGCTCACCTCCAACCCGGAGGGCGCCGAGGTGCAGCGCGCCACCGCGGCGGACGGCCGCCCGCTGGCCCAGCTCATGCTCGACCACATGGCCGCCGAGAACGCGGGCGCCGCCCCGCTCGGCTCGGTCGGCGCGGTGGTCGGGGCCACGCTGGGCGACGCGGGCGTGGACCTGGCGATCAACGGCCCGCTGCTCGCGCCGGGGATCGGCGCGCAGGGGGCGACCCCGGCGGATCTGCCGGGCGTCTTCGGCGACGCGGTGGGCAATGTGGTGCCCAGCGTGAGCCGGGGCGTGCTGCGCCACGGTCCGGACGTGACGGGTCTGCGCGACGCCGCACAGCGGTTCGCGGACGAGGTCCGGACGGCCGTCTCGGACCGCTGAGTCTCCCCCTTCACAGCGCGTTGACGAAATCCTGACCAAAAAAGTCGGTCGTTATGCCTGAAAAGTCCTGGTCGGTCGAGGCTGACCAGGACTTTTCGTCTGTTCTCGCTGACTCCGGCGGCCTTGGCCGCTAGTCTCCGTCGAGAGCCGACGCGCACGGGATGTTCGCGGCTCAGCAGGTGAGGGGCGTTCCCGTCGCCTCACCGGTCCGTATCCGACAGATCGACATCCGAGGTGACGTAGGCGTGGCTCTTCCGCCCCTTACCCCTGAACAGCGCGCAGCCGCGCTCGAAAAGGCCGCCGCGGCTCGCCGGGAGCGGGCCGAGGTCAAAAATCGACTCAAGCACTCCGGCGCCTCCCTCCACGAGGTCATCAAGTCGGGCCAGGAGAACGACGTCATCGGCAAGATGAAGGTCTCCGCCCTGCTGGAGTCCCTGCCCGGCGTGGGCAAGGTCCGCGCCAAGCAGATCATGGAGCGGCTCGGCATCTCCGAGAGCCGCCGCGTGCGGGGTCTCGGCTCCAACCAGATCGCATCCCTGGAGCGCGAGTTCGGCGGCACCGCCGCCTGACGTTCTCAGGCACTCCTGAGAACCTGGATAATCGCTCCATGGCTGCAACATCGCGGGGGGCGTCCCCCGTACCCCCGGACGTACGTCCGCGGCTGACCGTGCTCTCCGGCCCCTCGGGGGTCGGCAAGAGCACGGTCGTCGCACATATGCGCAAGGTGCACCCCGAGGTGTGGCTCTCGGTGTCGGCGACGACCCGCAAGCCCCGCCCCGGCGAACGCGACGGCGTCCACTACTTCTTCGTGGACGACGAGGAGTTCGACAAGCTGATCGCCAACGGCGAGCTGCTGGAGTGGGCCGAGTTCGCCGGCAACCGCTACGGCACCCCGCGCCGCGCCGTGCAGGAGCGGCTGGAGGCGGGGGAGCCGGTGCTCCTGGAGATCGACCTCCAGGGCGCCCGGCTGGTCCGCCAGTCCATGGCCGACGCACAGCTGGTCTTCCTCGCCCCGCCGAGCTGGGAGGAACTGGTGCGCCGGCTCACCGGCCGGGGGACCGAGGCGCCCGAGGTGATCGAGCGCCGGCTCGCCGCCGCCAAGGTCGAGCTGGCCGCCGAGGCGGAGTTCGACACGACGCTCGTCAACACCTCCGTCGAGGACGTGGCGCGTGAGCTGCTAGCCTTGATGCTGGAGGCTTCCGGCCACCGGCCCGGCGGCGAGTGACCCACCGCCCGGCCCTCTGACGCGGGGCCGCCGCCAGCACGGCCCCGACCGCCGGAGATGTCCGACGGCCGGCGTTTTCAGCGTTTTCCTTGATCTTCATCCCCTTCGGAAGGCAGAGCGTGTCCTCTTCCATCACCACGCCCGAGGGCATCATCAACCCGCCGATTGATGAGCTCCTCGAAGCAACCGACTCGAAGTACAGCCTCGTGATCTACGCCGCCAAGCGCGCGCGCCAGATCAACGCGTACTACTCGCAGCTCGGTGAGGGCCTCCTCGAGTACGTCGGTCCGCTCGTCGACACCCACGTGCACGAGAAGCCGCTCTCGATCGCGCTCCGCGAGATCAACGCCGGCCTGCTCACGTCCGAGGCCATCGAGGGCCCCGCGCAGTAAGCGGCGACGACGCGTCTTCACCACGGGCCCGGCGGCTTCCCGCCGGGCCCGTGGTGTGTCTCCGGGCCGACCGGCCGGTGCCCGCGCCCGTGAGGCAGCATGGGGGTGTACGTACGCCGGGTGCGTAACCGAGTGCGGGGAGACGCAGTGGACAAGCCGAAGGTCGTTCTGGGGGTCAGCGGCGGCATCGCCGCGTACAAGGCGTGCGAGCTGCTGCGCCGGCTGACCGAGTCCGGCCACGACGTACGGGTCGTCCCCACCGAATCCGCCCTGCACTTCGTCGGCGCGGCCACCTGGTCGGCGCTCTCCGGCCACCCCGTCTCCACCGGGGTCTGGGACGCCGTCCACGAGGTGCCCCACGTCCGGATCGGCCAGCAGGCCGACCTCGTCGTCGTCGCCCCCGCCACCGCCGACATGCTGGCCAAGGCCGCCCACGGCCTCGCCGACGACCTGCTCACCAACACGCTGCTCACCGCCCGCTGCCCCGTCGTCTTCGCCCCCGCGATGCACACCGAGATGTGGGAGCACCCGGCCACCCGGGAGAACGTCGCCACGCTGCGCCGCCGGGGCGCGGTCGTCATCGAGCCCGCCGTGGGCCGCCTGACCGGGGTGGACACCGGCAAGGGCCGGCTCCCCGACCCGGCCGAGATCTTCGAGGTGTGCCGCCGGGTCCTCGCCCGCGGCGCGGCCGCCCCCGACCTGGTGGGCCGGCACGTCGTCATCAGCGCCGGCGGTACCCGCGAACCCCTCGACCCCGTCCGCTTCCTCGGCAACCGCTCCTCCGGGAAGCAGGGGTACGCGCTGGCCCGCACCGCCGTCGCCCGGGGCGCCCGCGTCACCCTCGTCGAGGCCAACACCGGGCTGCCCGACCCGTCCGGCGCCGACGTCGTGCGCGTGGGGACCGCGACCCAGCTGCGCGAGGCCGTGCTCACGGCGGCACGGGACGCCGACGTCGTCGTCATGGCCGCCGCGGTCGCCGACTTCCGGCCCGCCGAGTACGCCACCGGCAAGATCAAGAAGAAGGACGGCAAGGAGCCGGCCCCCGTCGCGCTCGTCCGCAACCCGGACATCCTCGCCGAGGTCGCCGCCGACCGGGCCGTGCCGGGCCAGCTCGTCGTCGGATTCGCCGCCGAGACCGACGACGTCCTCGCCCACGGCCGCGAGAAGCTCCGGCGCAAGGGCTGCGACCTGCTGGTGGTCAACGAGGTGGGGGAGCGCAAGACCTTCGGCTCCGAGGAGAACGAGGCCGTGGTGCTCGGAGCCGACGGAACCGAGACGCCGGTGCCCCACGGCCCCAAGGAGGCGCTCGCCGACATCGTCTGGGACCTGGTGGCGGCCCGCCTCGGATGAATTTCCGGTGACACGCCGGAGTGGTCCGGGGCCGGGCGACACGCCCCCGGGCCGTGCGGGCGGCGGGCTTGGGGGCCATTCGGCCCTGGTGGGACACGTCACAGGTCGGTCAAAGGGCGAGACACGGTGTCCGTCGGCCGGAGCCGACCGATAAACTGCAAGCTGGACCGTGCCGGGCGCAGCTCCCGGACCGTCCGGCCAATGATCAGCCAGCAGCCGCTGCAACCCCAGGGAGCGATGTGTCCCGCCGTCTCTTCACCTCGGAGTCCGTGACCGAGGGCCACCCCGACAAGATCGCCGACCAGATCAGCGACACCATCCTCGACGCGCTGCTCCGGGAGGACCCCTCCTCCCGCGTCGCCGTCGAGACCCTGATCACCACCGGTCTGGTGCACGTCGCCGGCGAGGTCACGACCAAGGCCTACGCCGACATTCCGACGCTGGTCCGCAACAAGGTCCTGGAGATCGGCTACGACTCCTCCAAGAAGGGCTTCGACGGCGCCTCCTGCGGCGTCTCGGTGTCCATCGGCGCGCAGTCCCCGGACATCGCGCAGGGCGTCGACACCGCCTACGAGAAGCGTGTCGAGGGCGACGAGGACGAACTCGACAAGCAGGGCGCCGGCGACCAGGGCCTGATGTTCGGCTACGCCTGCGACGAGACCCCCGAGCTGATGCCGCTGCCGATCTACCTCGCGCACCGGCTCTCGCGCCGGCTGTCCGAGGTCCGCAAGAACGGGACCATCCCGTACCTGCGCCCCGACGGCAAGACCCAGGTCACCATCGAGTACGACGGCGACAAGGCCGTCCGGCTCGACACCGTCGTCGTCTCCTCGCAGCACGCCAGCGACATCGACCTCGACTCGCTGCTCGCGCCCGACATCCGCGAGTTCGTCGTCGAGCACGTGCTGTCGCAGCTCATCGAGGACGGCATCAAGCTCGACACCGAGGGCTACCGCCTCCTGGTCAACCCGACCGGCCGCTTCGAGATCGGCGGCCCCATGGGCGACGCCGGCCTGACCGGTCGCAAGATCATCATCGACACCTACGGCGGCATGGCCCGCCACGGCGGCGGTGCCTTCTCCGGCAAGGACCCGTCGAAGGTGGACCGCTCGGCCGCCTACGCCATGCGCTGGGTCGCCAAGAACGTCGTCGCCGCGGGCCTCGCCGCCCGTTGCGAGGTCCAGGTCGCGTACGCGATCGGCAAGGCCGAGCCGGTGGGCCTCTTCGTCGAGACCTTCGGCACCGCCGCGATCGAGACCGAGAAGATCGAGCACGCCATCGGCGAGGTCTTCGACCTCCGCCCGGCCGCGATCATCCGCGACCTCGACCTGCTGCGCCCGATCTACTCCCAGACCGCCGCCTACGGCCACTTCGGCCGTGAGCTGCCGGACTTCACCTGGGAGCGCACGGACCGGGTGGACGCCCTGCGCGCCGCCGCCGGCCTGTAGGGACGGCCAGCCAGCATCACGCCGGAGCCCGGACGCCGAGACGGCGTCCGGGCTCCGGCGCGTCGCGGCGCGGGGTACGGGGAGCAACGGGCGGCGCTGTCCGAGGCGTCTGGTAGGGATGGAGCTGTGAGCAGCGAGAACGAGCGGTCCGGCGAGCCCGGCGCAGCGGAGCCGGAACAGCTCGCGCTGATCCGGGAGACCGTGCGCCGGGCCAAGGCGCCCCGCGCCAAGCCGCGCACCTGGCGCGGGGCCGCGCTCGCGGGGGAGCTGCCCGTCGCCCGCGTCCTCGTCAACAAGGGGGCGCTCCACCTCGACCAGTACTTCGACTACGCGGTCCCCGCGGAGCTGGACGCCGACGCGCAGCCCGGCGTGCGCGTCCGGGTCCGGTTCGGCGCCGGGGGCCGCAATGTGCGCGGCGGCCGGCGCGAGGGCGGCGGGCTCGTCGACGGCTTCCTCGTCGAACGGCTGGCCCGGTCCGACTACAACGGGGCGCTCGCCGCGCTCGCCTCCGTCGTCTCCCCGGAACCGGTGCTGAGCCCCGGCCTCCTCGCCCTCGCCCGCGCCGTCGCCGACCGGTACGCGGGCAGCCTCGCCGACGTCCTCCAGCTCGCCGTCCCCCCGAGGAACGCGCAGGCCGAGTCCCGGCCCTCCCCGGACCCGCTGCCCGCCCCCGCCCGTCCCGCCCCCGGCACCTGGGAGCGGTACGAGCAGGGGCCGGCGTTCCTGTCCGCGCTGGCCGGCGGGGGCGCCCCCCGGGCCGTGTGGACCGCGCTGCCCGGACCGCACTGGCCGGCCGAGATCGCGACGGCCGTCGCCGCGACGCTCTCCGCCGGGCGCGGCGCCCTCGTCGTCGTCCCCGACGGACGGTCCGCCGCACGGGTCGACGCCGCGCTCACCGCCGTGCTCGGTGAGGGTCGGCACGCCCTGCTCACCGCCGGCTCAGGACCCGGCAGGCGCTACCGGGAATGGCTCGCCGTGCGGCGCGGCTCCGTCCGGGCGGTGGTGGGGACCAGGGCCGCCATGTTCGCTCCCGTCACCGACCTCGGGCTCGTCGTCGTTTGGGACGACGGCGACGCCAGCCACAGCGACGACCGGGCCCCCTTCCCCCATGTCCGCGAGGTCCTGGAGCTGCGCGCCACGCACGACCGGTGCGCGTTCCTGCTCGGCTCCCTCAGCTGCACGGTGGAGGCCGCGCAGCTCGTCGAGAGCGGCTGGGCGCTGCCGCTGCGCGCCGGGCGGGAGCAGCTGCGGGCGGCGGCGCCGGTCATCCGCACCGTGGGCGACGGCGAGCTGGCGCG
>NZ_JAKRGC010000010.1 GCF_022347745.1 Streptomyces sp. OfavH-34-F | reverse complement strand
CTCATCCACGGCTACCCCCTGGACGGCCACTCCTGGGAGAAGCAGGCCGCGGCCCTCCTGGACGCCGGCTACCGCGTGATCACCTACGACCGCCGGGGCTTCGGCCGCTCCAGCCAGCCCACCACGGGCTACGACTACGCCACTTTCGCCGCCGACCTCAACACGCTTCTGGAGACCCTCGACCTCCAGGACGCCGTCCTCGTCGGGTTCTCCATGGGCACCGGCGAGGTCGGCGCCTACCTGGGCACCTACGGCTCCGCCCGCATCGCCAAGGCCGCCTTCCTCGCCTCCCTCGAACCCTTCCTCCTCAAGACCGACGACAACCCCGAAGGCGTCGACGGCAGCGTCTTCGCCGGCATCGAACAGGCCGTCACCGCCGACCGCTACGCCTACTTCACCGCCTTCTACCAGGACTTCTACAACCTGGACGAGAACCTCGGCACCCGCATCAGCGAGGAGGCCGTGCGCCACAGCTGGAACGTGGCCGCCGGCGCCTCCTGGTACGCCTCACGCGCCTGCGTGGACACCTGGACCACCGACTTCCGCACCGACATCACCAAGATCGACATACCGGCACTCATCCTGCACGGCACCGCCGACCGCATCCTGCCCATCGAGGCCACCGGCGAGCCCTTCCACCGGGCCCTCCCCCACGCCGACTACGTCGTCATCGACGGCGCCCCCCACGGCCTCCTCTGGACCCACGCCCAGGAAGTCACCGACGCCCTCCTCACCTTCCTCGCGAAGTGACCAACAGCGGGCCGCCGTCCACTAGCTCCGCCGAAGGAGGCGGCCCGCCGACATCTCCCCACACGCTCCGTGCCTGCCCACAGCCTGTTGCGACACCCCAGAAGGGGTGTCGCAACAGGCTGTGGGCGCTGTTCCGGTAGCGGCCGATGCCTGGCCTGCCCCAGTCCGCCCTCTCGGCCCATTACCTTGCGTCCGTTCTAAACGCCCAAACGGACATTGCGGGCGATGAGGTAGCATGGCTGCATGGCCGACCTGGATCCCACGCCGCCCGCAGACGCTGGAGCCTCCCTACTGCTGGACGACCAGCTGTGCTTCGCCCTCTACGCCGCCTCTCGCGCGGTCACCGGGCTGTACCGGCCGAAGCTGGAGAATCTGGGCCTCACGTATCCCCAGTACCTGGTGATGCTGGCCCTGTGGGACCGGGATGAGCTCTCCGTCAAAGAACTCGGTGCGACGCTCCAGCTCGACTACGGCACTCTGACGCCGCTACTGAAGCGCCTGGAGGCCAACGGGCTGCTCCGTCGGGAGCGTCGTCCGGATGACGAGCGGACCGTCATCCTCACACTCACCGAGGAAGGCGCCGCTCTCCGGGAACGCGCTCTCGCCATTCCCGGAGAGATCGGGGAGGCCATGGGTCTGGAGGACGAGGAGTTCGAGCAGGCACGCGCGACACTGCGCCGTCTGACCACGAACGTCACCCGGCACACTCCCTCCCGGCGCTGACGCCCCGCGCCTGCCCACCCCGAGCGGGGGGGGAACACCTCAGGCCGCGTTCGCCGAGGCGAGGCGAGCTCGACGCGGGGCGTGGCGGTCACTGGAGGGTGATGTTGTCCAGTTCGGCGTATCCGGTGCCACCCGTGAAGTGGGGGGCGCCCTTGGCGAGCCGGATCATGTTGTAGCCGGCGCGCAGGTTGAGGGTGGTGCTGACCGTGCCCGTGGGGTGACCCCAGCCGCTGTTGGTGGGCGGGTAGGTCAGGGTGGACCAGGCGCCGCCGTTGTACGCGAGGCCGTGTGTGGCGGGGGCGCCGGTGGCGTTGGCGTACTTGACGGTCATCGTGTAGGTGCGGGCGGTGGGCACCTTCACGAGGAAGTCCACGAAGCTCTGGTCGCGCATGTCTGCGGCGTTGTCGATCTGCCCGACGTAGCCGCCGTTGGAGGCGGTGGCGGAGCTCAGGCGGTTGGCGTTGACGACGGTGGCGTTCTCCGCCTCGTACGTCTGCTGCCAGGAGGGCGCACCGGTTGCGGGGGTGACCAGCAGTTGGTAGGCCATGACCGCGTCCATGCCGGAGACGGGGACGGTGATGCTGCCGTCGGCGGCGACGGTGTAGGTCTGGGTGGAGAGGGTCACCGGGGCGGTCTGGTTGGTGAAGCGGCCGGTGTTGTTCGTTCGGGACAGGGTCACCGAGACCCGGGAGCCGAGGACGCCGACGCCGTTGATCCTCACCTTGTTCTCGCCGCTGTCGCCTCCGAAGACGACGTTCACCTGCTTGCGGCTCGCGTCGTACGAGGCCACTCCGTCGAGCCATGACTGCGGCACGGTCCTGACGATGTTGCCGGACTGGTCGCCGTACCACTTGTAGGCCCAGTACGACGCCGTGGGGCGGTCGTTGTGCAGCAGGCCGTTCATGGTTCCGGCCTCGTACCAGTAGGCGCGTTCGGCGTCGTGGACGCCCGCCCGTTCGAATGCCGCCATGTAGTGCACGGCGACGCTGGGCTGGTCGACCTGGCTGGGAGAGCCGTACTCGTTGATGGAGATGGGACGGTGCGGTAGTCCCAGGGAGGTCTCGATCGCGCGGAAGTCGTTCACGTTGGCCTGGATGGTCTGCCAGCCCGTGTTGGTGTCGAGCTGGTGCCACACCGCGACGGCGGGGAGGGTGCCCGTGTCCCTGGCGTTCCGCATGAAGTTGTACATCCAGTCGTGGCTGTACACGGCCGTGCCGGGGCCGACGATCGGCGTCTTGGCGTCGATGGCGCGGATGTCACGGTAGCTGCGGGTCCACATGGCGTTGAAGGAGCCCGCCGTGCCGTCGAGGCGGCCGTCCCAGGTCCAGTCCGGCTCGTTCCAGATCTCGTAGCCGGCGATGTTCGTCGTTGTGGTGGCGTTCATCCGGGCCCGGATCATGGTGGCCAGCTTGGACTCCCAGTCCGGCCAGCTGACCCAGTTGTAGGGGAAGGCGCTGAAGATGTCGGAGAGCCGCAGGTACTGCTGGGCTCCGGCGCTGGTGACCTTGCCCGCCACGTCGAGTCCGTCGCAGCAGGGGGTGGGGGCTCCGTTGCCGCGCTGCTGGGTGCCGGGCGGAGGCTGGGTCATGGTGTTGAGGCGCAGCGGGTAGAGCTGGTCGAGCGATGGGGTGTTCGCGCCGGAGTCGACGCCGTAGAGGCCGCCGGCGACGACCTGGGTGACCGGCCGGACGACGGTGCCCACGTCGACGGTGAGGGTGTTGCCGGCCGCCTGGGAAGGTGTCGCGGCGGCCAGGCCGCCGGCGACGACGGCGAGTCCCACCGCGAGGTGGGTGACGGTGCGGCGTATGCGGCGGGGGGTTCCGTCGGGCCGGCGATCACGCTTGCCGGGGGCGCCGGCAACGGCCGGAGGGGTGTGCCAGAACATAGGGGCCCTTTCGGTGGGCAGAGGGGGCGGGGGTGGGGAAGCGCTTCCTCACATCGGCTCGCGTCGAGCCGACCGAGCGGTTCGGTGATGTGGTCGCACGCGGCGCGAGCCCGCCACACGGACATGCGGGGACCGAGGTGAGGAATGTGGTGCTGCGCCGATGCTTCACCCGTCGGCCGAGCGGTGTCAACACACGGGACGAGCCCAGGTTTTGAGCGACGCTCAGAAAAGAGGAAGCGCTTCTCCATTTTTCGGCGGACGAGCAGGTCCGGCTCCGGGGTGGGGACGTGCGGGCGTGAGCGGGAGAGCCGCAGCTCAGTGGCGGGCGACCGACTCGCGGACGACGACGCTGCACGGGTGCAGACGGACGCCGCCGCCCACGGGCTTCCCGTCGATCAGGTCGAACAGGTCCCGGACCGCGGCGGCGCCCAGGGTGTGGAGGTTCATGTCGACCGTGGTCAGCGGAGGCTCCGTCTCCAGGGCGAAGATGGGCCAGTTGTCGAAGCCGGTGAGCGCGACGTCCTCGGGCACCCGCAGGCCGGCACCGCGCAGTGCCTCGGCGACGCCCGCCGCGATCTGGTCCGAACCGGTGACGATGGCGTCCACGTCGGGCTCCGCACGGAGCAACCGCTCGGCGAGGACGCGTCCGGAGCGCTGCGACCACTCCCCGTGGAGCACGTCGTGGACGAGACCGAGGCCGGCCGCTTCCAGGGCGTCGGCGATCCCCCGGCCGCGTTCCACGACGGCGCGCGCCTCGCGCGGACCGGTGACGACGGCGATCCGGGTCCGTCCGCTGCGCAGGACGTGTTCGGTGATCTCGCGGGCGCCGGCCCGGTCGTCCGGGAGGTGGACGACGTCCCCGGAACCCGTTTCCCCGTACACGTAGACGACCGGCTGGTCGAGCCGGCGGCCGACCCTCGGTGTCCGGGTGTTGTTGTCGCCGACGACGAGGACTCCGTCGACCTGGCGCTCCGCGAAGCGCTCGACGATGCGCCGCAGCCGTGCCCGGTCGCCCCGTGCGTCGCTGACGGTCATGCTCAGGTCGATCTTGCTGAGGGCTTCCTCGGCGCCCAGCAGGATCGGCAGGGCGAAGCGTTGCGCGTTGCTGTCGACCACGACGAGGCCCACCGTCCCGGTACGCCCGCTCATCAGGCTGCGGGCGATCCGGTTGGGGGTGTAGGCCAGCTCGCGGGCGGCTTTGAGCACCCTGTCGCGCGCCTCGGAGGAGACGCGGGGCTGCCCGTTGATCGCCTTCGACGCCGTCGTCAGGGAGACCCCGGCACGCCGCGCCACCTCGGACAGAGTCGTCGATCGCCCAGACTGCATAGGGGGATTCTGACAGCCGGTCCGGCCTGCCGGGGCACAGGGTGCGGATGACGGCTCCGCGATGGGGCGCGCGGGGTGATGCCCTCGCGGCACCCCTCAGCGGCGGAGACGGGGCCACGGTCGCCGGGGGGTGACAGGTCAGTCCTTGACCGCGCCGGCCGTGACGCCGGCGGCGACGTAGCGCTGGGCGAGGACGAGCAGGAACGCGGCCGGGAGGGACGCGACGACGGCGGTGGCCATGATCGCGTTCCATTCCTGGTTGTTGTTGCCGATGTAGTGGTAGATGCCGAGGGTGATCGGGCGCATGTCGCCGCCGCTGTCCAGGGTGTTGGCGAAGACGAAGTCCGACCAGGCCCACAGGAAGCTGAAGAGGGAGACCGTGACGACGGCGTTGCGGCTCATGGGGAGCACCACGGAGACGAACGTACGCCAGGTGGTGGCCCCGTCGATCCGCGCGGCGGAGATGATCTCGCCGGGGATGCCCGACATGAACGCCGTGAAGATCATCGCGCCGAAGGGCACGGCGAGGGAGGAGTCGGCGATGATCAGGCCCCACCACGTGTTGAGCATGCCGAGGTCGAGGAAGATGCCGTAGAAGCCCATCGCCATGACGATGCCCGGGATCATCTGGGCGACCAGCAGGGCCAGTCCGAGGAATCCGCCGCCGCGTCGCGGGCGCAGCCGGGCGAGGGCGAAGCCGGCGGGAGCGGCGACGAGCAGGGTCAGGATCACGGTGCCGGTGCCGATGAGCAGGCTGGTGCCCAGGTACGGCAGCTGGTCGTCGAGCACGGCGCGGTAGCCCTCGAAGGTGGGGCTCAGCGGCAGCAGGTCGGGCGGCGACTTGCGCATGTCCTGCTGGGGGGTGAGGGAGACGTTCAGCATCCAGTACACCGGGAACAGCATCACCGCGGTGAGAAGCAGGCCGAGGGCGGTGCGCGCGCCTGAACGTGTGGCCGGGCGGCGGAGGGGTGTCATGCTTCCTGCCTTCTCTGGACTCGGATGTAGAGCAGGCCGAAGGCCAGGGCGATGAGGATGAGGATGTTGCCGACGGCCGCGCCCGGTCCGAACTTCGGCATCAGGGTGCCGAAGCTGAGCTGGTAGGACCAGGTGGCCAGAGTGGAGGAGGAGTCTCCCGGGCCGCCCTTGGTCATGATCCAGATCAGGTCGAACACCTTGAGTGTGTAGACGAGCCCGAGCAGGAGTGTGATCGCGGAGACGGGCCGCAGCAGCGGGAAGGTGACGGAGCGGAACTTCTGCCAGGCGTTTGCGCCGTCCAGTGAGGCCGCCTCGTACAGTTCCGCGGGGATGTTCTGGAGACCGCTGTAGAGGATGACCAGGTTGAACGGGATGCCGATCCAGATGTTGGCGATGATGACCGAGGTCAGCGCCCAGTCCGGGGAGTTCAGCCACTCCACGGGGCCCGTTCCGAAGAGGCTCAGGGCGTAGTTGAGGACGCCGGACTCTCCGTTGAACATCCACGCCCAGGTCGACGCCGAGACGATCAGCGGCAGCAGCCACGGGATGAGGAAGAGGGCACGGAGGGTACCGGACAGCCGGAAGTGCCGGTTGAAGAAGACCGCGAGGGCCAGGCCGGCGGTGTACTGGCACACGATCGAGACCAGGGTGAACACCATGGTGTGCCGGAGTGCCGGGCCGAAGGTGGGGCTTTCCCAGACGGTGCGGAAGTTGTCCAGTCCGGAGAACGGGGCGTCACCCGCCACGAAGGACCGGACCGTGTAGTCCCGCAGGCTGAGGTCGAGGTTGCGGTAGAGGGGATAGACGTAGAACGCGGCGAGGTACACCACCAGCGGCGCGAGGAATGCCAGCGCGGTCAGCCGGGTCCTGCGGCGCCGGCGGCGGTATTGCGGGGAGGTGCTGGGCGGGTGGTGGGCGGGGGTCGCCCCCGCGTCGGGCGGCCGATGACTGCGGTCGCCGCGGACGGTGGTCATGCGTTCTCCTGTTGTGCGCGTGGCCTGGCGGGGCTGGGTCTCCGGTGGGAGCCTCCGGGGCACCGCGCCCCGGTGCTGTGCCCCGGAGGCGTGGGCCCTCAGTTCTTGCCGGCTGCGTCCTGGGCGGCGCCGAGGGCGTCCTGGGGGCTGCGGGTGCCGGAGAGTGCGGCCTGCACGGCCGTCCACAGCGGTTCCGAGATGGTCGGGTACTTCGTGCCGAGGCCGCCGCTTGTGCGGCCGCGGGCCGCGGCGACCGCGTCGATCCACGGCTTCAGCCGCGGGTCGGCCGCGACCTGCTGCTTCTGCACCTCGGCCACGGGGGCGACGTAGGCGAGGGTGTTGTCCGTGGTCAGCAGGTTGTCGGAGCTGATGAGGCAGGTGACGATCTTCTTGCTGACGTCGTAGCGCGCGCTGTCCTTCTGGACCGGCACGGTGACGAACTCGCCGCCGGTGGGCACGGGGGCCGCGCCTCCGTCACGGGCGGGGATGCTGATGACCCCGTAGTCGAAGCCCGCCTTCTCCGCGTTGCCGAGCTGCCAGGTGCCGTTCTCGCCGAACGCGTAGTCGCCGGTGGCGAACTGCTGCCAGCTGGTCGTCTGGGTGTTCTGGAGGACGTCCTTGGGTGCGTAGCCGTCGTCGACCCAGCTCTTCCACAGCGACAGTGCCGCCTGTCCCCCGGCGGAGTCCAGCTCGGTCAGGTCGCCCTTGGCGCCCCAGAACCACGGCAGGAACTGGAAGGTTCCCTCCTCGGTGTTGATCGCGGAGAACGTGATGCCCTTCTTGCCGGCCGCCTTGACCTTCTTGAGGGCCGCGTTGAGCGAGGCCCAGTCCTTGATGCCGGCGGGGTCCACGTGGGCCGCCGCGAGGAGTTCCTTGTTGTAGTAGAGGGCGAGTGTGTTGGCGCCGATCGGCACGCCGTACGCCTCGTCGTCGATCGTGCCCGCGCCGAGGATGTTCTTCTGGATCCGCTTCGTGTCCAGGCCCAGGTCGCCGGCCTTGTTGAGGATGCCGGCCTCCACCATCGTCGAGACAACGGGGTTGTCGACCAGCATGACGTCCGGGGAGTTCCCCTGCTGGGCGGCGAGCAGGGCCTTGTTGCCGAGGTCGCTGGTGTCGAACGCGGTCCGCTTGACCTCGACGCCGGCCTCGGTGCCGCACCGGCTCACCAGCTTCCCCCAGGCGGAGGAGGTGTCGAACTGCGGGTAGGGATCCCAGAAGGTGTAGGTCCCGCCCTTAGCGGAGGTGCCGGATGCGCCGGAGGAGCCGGAGTCGCCTCCGCAGGCGGCGACGGAGGTGAGTGCCGCGACGGCTGCGACGGCGGTGGTCAGGGTGCGGCGGGTGATTCTCATGGTGACCTCGTTGTCCTGGCGGTACGTGCAGGGGGCAGTGGGTGCGAGAGGTTCAGGAGGTGGGGAGCCAGACGCGCATCGAGCCGTCCTGGCGGTTCGCCCACGTGTAGTAGGGGAGGGCGGTCAGTGCGACCCGTTCGCCGTCCGGAGCGGGGGGCACCTGTCCGGCAGGGGTGTAGGGCCACCAGCCCGTGTCCGATACGCGCCGGCGGTGTCCGGCGGTCACGATGGCGGTGACGCCGCCAAGCAGGCCGGGGCGGTGGTCGGCCGTGAGCGGTGCGGTGGGGTCCAGGACAATGTCGTCCAGTCCGCCGCCGGGATGGTCGACCTGCTCGACGCAGTACACGAGAGGGCCCCGCTCGATCGCGACGCAGCCGCGCACGGCGTCGACGCGCGGGTCCGCGGCCGTGAGCCGGGGCTCCATCCGCAGGTCCAGGACGACCCGGTCGCCGGGCGCCCACCTGCGCTCCAGGCGCAGCCAGCCGTCGGTGGCGGGGGCGGTCGTGGAGTCGTGCACCGTGTCGCCGATGCGTACCTGGTGGGCGGTGCACCACTGCGGGACGCGCAGCGAGAGGGTCCAGGCGCGGTCGGCCGGGGCGTCCTCGACGGTCAGGGTGACCCTGCCGTCCCACGGGTAGTCGGTTTCGGCGCGCACCGCGACCGGGGCGCCGTGCACCTCGGCGGTGTGGCGGCCGGTGACGTACTGGTGGATCTGCAGTCCCCCGCCGTCGCCGGAGGCTGTGTAGTGCTCCAGGGAAGCCAGCAGGCGCATCACGTTCGGCGGGCAGCAGGCACACCGGAACCAGCGTGTCCGCCGGGCCGACTGGTCGCCGCCGGTGTCGGTGTGGCCGTCGCGTACCTGGAGGGGGTTGACGTACAGCCAGCGTTCGCCGTCCAGGGAGACGCCGGCCAGGAAGCCGTTGTACAGGGTCCGTTCGATCAGGTCGGAGTAGCGGGCCTCGCCGGTCAGCAGGGCCATCCGCCAGCTCCACTGGATCGAGGCGATGGCGGCGCAGGTCTCGCAGTACGCGCGCTCGCTGGGCAGTTCGTACGGGTCGCCGAAGTCCTCCTCGTCGTGGTGGGCGCCGAGTCCTCCGGTCAGGTGGGTCTTGGTGCGCGTCATGGCCTCCCACAGCCGCTCGGCGGTGGTCCGCAGTTCGCCGTCGCCCGTCTCGGTGGCCAGGTCCGTGACGGCGGCCAGCAGATACAGCTGGCGTACGGCGTGGCCTTCGACCTGTGTGGCCTGGCGTATGGGGACGCGGTCCTGGCAGTACGCCTCGCCGCCGAGCAGTCCGTGGCCGAGGCGGTCGACGAAGTAGCGCGCGAGGTCGAGGTAGCGGCGTTCGCCGGTCTCCCGGTACAGCTCGACCAGGGCCGTTTCCACCTCGGGGTGGCCGTCGACGCCGTCGATCGGTTTGCCGCTGCCGGGCAGGCCGAAGGTGGCGTCGATGTGGTCGGCGAACTTCACCGCTACGTCGAGGAGTTCGGTGCGGCCGCCGGCCCGGTGGTGGGCGACGGCGGCCTGGATGAGGTGGCCGGCGCAGTACAGTTCGTGGCCCCAGCGCAGGTCCTTGTAGCGTTCGCCGCCCTTGAGCAGCTGGAACCAGGTGTTGAGGTAGCCGTCGGGCTGCTGCGCGTCGGCGACGAGGGACACCAGGCGCCGCACGTCCTCCGCGAGCTTGTCGTCCTCGGCGCGTCCTTGGGCGAGCTGCCAGGAGGCGGCCTCCAGCCACTTGTAGACGTCCGAGTCGACGAAGGGGTAGGCGCCCTGGAAGGCGCCCTCGGCGGTGCCGGCCGCCAGGCGGAGGTTGTTCAGGTTGCCCGCGGACTCCAGCAGGGCGGGCCCCTGCGGGATGGAGGTGCTCGCGTTCACCTCGCGGCGCGTGGCCCAGAAGCCGCCGCTCACCTCGGTGGCGGCGGGGGCGAGGGCCGCCGTGGTGGTGGGTCCGAGGCGGACCGGGCCGAGTGGGGAGGGGTCGGGTGCGGACGGGGTGGTGAAGGGGGGCACCGCAGGACCTGGGCTGTGCATGACTCTCCGGGAAGATAGACGGGAAGCGGTCGGAGCGCGGCGTACGAGGGGGCTCCGGGCGCCACTCCGGGCTCCGAGTGAGGCGTTTCGCCGCCGGTCCGGGGTGTCCGGACGCCGGCCGCTCCGCAGATGAAGGTTGAGCAATCGTTTTCCTGGCCGTCAACGTAGAGAGCGCGCAGAGCGTGAGTCAAGGGGCAGGGCGCAAGTATCTCCAGGCCCATGGGACACTGGCCTAGTCGGCACAATGGTGTCAGGATGCGATGGTCGGCTTCGGTTAGGAAAAGGGTTGCGCGTGACGGCAGATGCGGCAGGTTCCTCCTCGTCCGGGCGGGCGAAGCTCGCCGACGTGGCACGGCTCGCGGGCGTCAGCGTCGGAACGGCCTCGAAGGCGCTGAGCGGCAGCGGCCGGATGCGGCCCGAAACGCGGCAGCGGGTGCTGGAGGCCGTGGCGGAGCTGGACTTCCGGCCCAATCCGCAGGCGCAGAGTCTGCATTCCGGCCGGAGCTGGACGGTCGGCCTGATGACCACCGACGGCATCGGCCGCTTCAGCACCCCGGTGCTGCTCGGAGCGGAGGACGCGCTCGGCGCGGGCAAGATCTCGGTGCTGCTGTGCGACACCCGCGGTGACGCCATCCGCGAGCAGCACCACTTGCGCAACCTCATGGACCGCAGGGTGGACGGCATCATCGTGACGGGGAGGCGCACGGACGCGCGGCCGCCGCTGGAGGGTGTGCAGCGGATTCCCACGGTGTACGCGCTGTCGCCGTCCACCGATCCGGACGACATCTCCGTGGTCTCCGACGACCTGAGCGGTGTGCGGCTGGCCGTCGAGCACCTTCTGGCGACGGGGCGTACGCGCATCGCGCACATCACCGGCCCCGCCCATCACGCGGCGGCCCGGGACCGGGCCCGGCACACGCTCGACGTGCTCGGCGGCGCCGGGCTGGAAATCGTCGGCGGCCGGGCGCAGTTCGGGGAGTGGAGCGAAGCATGGGGGCGGCGGGCGACCGAGAACATCCTGCGTACCGCCCCCGACACGGACGCCCTGTTCTGCGGCAACGACCAGATCGCCCGCGGGGCCGCGGACGCGCTGCGGGAGAACGGCGTGGACACTCCCGGCCGGGTCGCCGTCGTCGGCTACGACAACTGGGACACCATGGTCCTGGCCTGCCGTCCGCCGCTGACCACGATCGACACGAACCTCACCGAGGTGGGCCGCCAGGCCGCGCTGCGTCTGCTGGACGCCATCGGTTCACGCCCGGAGCCGGGTGTGCACACGGTGCCCTGCCGGCTCGTCGTCCGCGAGTCCACCTGACGTCCGGCCGCGCTGCGGCATTCCGCGCCTTCTCGCTCCCGGTGCCGCGTGGGCCCCCAGGCACATCACCCCGGCCGGCGCCCCGGCGAACAGGAAGAACGCGAACGAGGGGGCCCGCAGGGCGAGGTCGAGGCGGGCGTGGCGGGTGGGGAGTGCGGGGCGTGGGAGGGGGTACGTGAGTGCCCGGCACCGGCCAGTCGGTGATCGGTGCAGGTGAACGAAGGACGGTTCTGTCATGCTGATGGCCCATCCCGCGGTGTTGCGGAATCTGATCGACCAGTACGAAGCCCTTGCCGCAGTGGACGCCTCCCGGGCGGACAGTGCGCAGGTACGTCAGCGCATGAACGACGTCGCCTACACGTTGTGCGTGTCCACGGGCACCCGCGACATCGACGCGGCGCTGATCGCGGCCCGCCACCAGTTGCCCGGCGCCCGCCCGCTGGACGACTCCCTCCTGAACCCCGGCTGAACCACCCGCCCTCTCCCGCCGGCCTCCTCCCAGGAAGTCGGCCCCACCACGCGGCCACCGCTGCCGCTAGCCCGGCGCCGATCTCCCACCTGCCGGTGGCGGAGCGGCAGGGGGTCTGCCTTCGGCGGCGTGGGGCGCTCAGAGGCGGTCAGGGTCGTTGCCGAGTCGCCGATTCCCCACCGGTCTCGTCCGCTCCGGTTGCCCCGCGCACCTGGGCGGCGAGACGGACGGCGGTCTTCTCCCCGGCTCGCTGCCTGATCAGCCCTTCTCGGGCCGCTGCACGAAGCCAGACCTCCGAGCTGCCCTCATCGGCTCTCAGCACTCGCGCGGTGACCACTACGGGATTCATGCCGCCGGCACCGCCGCTTGCGACGACGCGGATGGTTTCGTCCTCCCCCGCACAGACCGGCACGGTCTCGACGACGCTGCCCGCCCTTACGAGCACAGCGGAGACCCGCTCCACCGCGTCATCGAAAGGCAAAGGGACGAGCAGATCGACCTCATGGACGTTCTTCTTCATCAACTTGGCCACGACGCGCACCAAGCGACCGCTGCCCCCACCCGCCGCACCGAGCGCAGCAAGCTCGTCAGCCAGAATCTGGTCTTCGCTCTGATCCATGGACCCACCTCGCCGACGGAGTGTTCTTCACCGGACCGCCACGGGTTGTTCCGTCCGGCAGACCATGATGGCGTATGGCGATCGTCGGAGCACGCCCCCTCCAGGCCCGCCATCACCGCTGCCGGACCTGCGGCTCGACTCGGCTCCCGCTTCTCTCCAGCCCCGGAGTGGGTCGGCCGGACCGGACCGGCGGCTCGCAGGCCGCTCCGGGCATGGGTACGGCCGAAGTGGACATGCGCCGACTATGAAACCCACAACGACAGGGAAGCCCGGGGAAGAGCGCCGGACCCCGGACAGCGAGGCCCCGGGCCCGGACCCGCAGGTGGAGGAGCAGGCGCCCGATCGGCTCTCCGAACTGCCCAAGCGGTCCTGGAAGGCTGTGCTGCGCGGGACGCTGAAGGAGTTCAGGGACGACGAACTCGCGGACCGGGCTGCGGCGCTGACCTACTACGGGGTGTTGTCGCTCTTCCCCGCGTTGCTGGTGCTGACGTCACTGCTGGGTATCGCGGGCGAGTCGGCGACCGAGCAGGTGCTGGACAACCTGCGAAAGCTCGCTCCCGGGGCGGCGCGGGACGTGATCAGCAACGCGGTGCAGCAACTCCAGGGCAACGCCGGCACCGGTTCGCTGCTGGCCGTCGTGGGTCTGCTCGTGGCGGTCTGGTCGGCCTCCGGTTACGTGGCCGCGTTCATCCGCGCCTCGAACGCCGTCTACGACATGCCGGAGGGGCGGCCGGTGTGGAAGGTCCTGCCCCTGCGCGTGGGACTGACGGTCCTGCTCATGATCCTGGCCGTGGCCAGCGCCATGATCGTCGTGTTCACCGGCGCCGTGGCCCGGCAGGCGGGGTCGGTGCTCGGCGTGGGTGACACCACGATGACCGTGTGGTCGATCGCGAAGTGGCCCGTTCTGCTGGTCCTGGTCACGATCATGATCGCGCTGTTGTACTGGGCCGCGCCGAACGCCAAGGGGCGCGGCTTCGCGTGGGTGACCCCGGGCAGCTTCCTGGCGTTGGTGATCTGGGTGGTGGCCTCGGCCGGGTTCGCGTTCTACGTCGCGAACTTCGGCTCGTACAACAAGACGTACGGAACCCTCGCGGCCGTGATCATCTTTCTGGTGTGGTTGTGGATCACCAACCTGGCCGTCCTGCTGGGCTTGGAGTTCGACGCCGAGATGGTGCGCCAGCGTGCGATCGCCGGCGGGCACCCCGCGGACGAGGAGCCCTACGTCGAGCCGCGGGACACCCGGGACTGGAGCGATGAGGACCATCGCCGCCTGGACTGAGCGCCGGACCGCAGTCGGAGTCCGGCGGGTACAGCGGGTACGGCCCGGGGATCGGGGCACACGAGGCGCATGCAGGGACAACACGCACGTCTCAGGAGCACCTCGTCCATCACCCAGCCCACGGGCGGCCGTTCGGTGCCCGGTTCCGGCGGCGCCAAGCACGCTCGTCGTGGCGGCGGGCTGACCGCCCGGCTGCGACGCCGCGTCCGCGCCTACCGGGCGGTCGAGTTCCTCTCCACCCACATCCCGGGTCATGCCGGACCCGGGGAGGAATGCCTGCTCCTGGTGAACGTGCGCCAGGTCGTCGGGCAGGTCCGCTACCGGTTCTGCCCCACCTGTACGCACGGCGTCATCACCGCCCTCACCATCAGCGAACCGTTCCGGGACACCGGCCTGGGCGCCCGGGCCCTGGCCCACCTCCGTGCGCGCCACCCGGGGACCACCTGGCAGAGCACCGCACGCCCCGACGAGGAGGGCGACCTCCTGCTGCGCATGCGCCTCCCCGGCCTCGCCTCCCCGCCGCCCTGCCCCCACCTCCCGGCTGCGGCGTGAACCGGTGACCGCCCCGGCCGGGACGCAGGACGGCCGGCGGGCCTGGCTCGTGTCAGCGGGAGGGTTCGATTCCCCAGGCGGCGGCTCGGGCGGCGGCGGCCGCGCGGTTGGGGAGGTCGAGCTTGGCGAGGATGTGCTCGATATGGGTTCCCACGGTGTGCGGGGTGATGTACAGCCGCTGGGCGATCTCCCGGTTGGTGCGGCCGGCGGTCAGTTCGGCCAGCACCTGGAGTTCTCGTGGCGAGAGTCCGCCGAACCGCCGCGCCTCCGCGGGGGCCTGCTCGGGCGGCGGGGTCGCGCGGGCGTCGACGGCCGCGGCGAGAGCCTCGGTGAGCAGGGTGAGCACGGCCCGCGCCGGGTCGGGGTTGCGCCGCGGCCGGCGGGTGCTGACGTTCAGCATGCCGACGTACCGGCCGTCGGCGGCGAACAGGCACTGGGCCACGCCGTCCTCGATGCCGAGCGGGGACAGCACCTCCTGGAAGCCGGGCGAGGCCGCCAGGAGCTGCCCGGGGACGTCCCGGAGCCAGAGCCCGCCCCGGGCCGGGCTGCGGAGCACGGGGAACACCGGGTCGTGGTGGAGGCGGGTCTCGATGTAGGCCGTGGCGTCGTCCGGGTAGCTCCCGGCCAGGGTGGTGTGGCGTCGGCGCAGCGGATCCCAGCGGGCCAGGGAGGCGTGGTCGTACTCCATCATCTGCGACAGCGCCGCCAGGACCGTGTCGACGCCGGTCGCGCCGCTCGTGGCGCTCCTGGCGGCGTCGCGGACGTGGATGCCCGCGTCCAGGATGTCCGCCATGCTCTGCTCCGCTGCCATCCCCCAAGGATGATCATGTGCCCGGAATACGTCAATCGCGAAGGGTGTCGTGCACGACCTGCCCGTCCATGACGGTGAGGACGACGGGCATGTCCGGGATGTCGTGGGGGTCGGCCGTGAGCAGGTCCCCGTCGAGCACGCAGAGGTCTGCGGCCTTGCCCGGTTCCAGGGAGCCCTTCCAGTCGTCGGCGAAGTCCTGCCAGGCCGCGTCGATGGTGTACGTGCGGATCGCCTCGGCCAGGCCGATGCGCTGCTCGGGGCCGCTGACCCGGCCGGCGGCCTTCGACTCGCGCAGCATCATGGTGGCGATGCCCTGGCGCCAGTCCGGGTACGTGACGGGGGCGTCGGACCCGCTCGCGACCCGCACACCGGCGTCGATGGCATCGCGATAGGGCCATGCGTACGCGGCCCGTTCGGCGCCGACGAACTCCTCCTCCATGTCGGCGACGGTCCATTTGATGGTGGGGTTCATGTTGACGCCGAAGCCGTGCGCGCCCAGCACCTTCATGCTGTGCGCGGTGAGGAAGTCGCCGTGGATGACGTAGTGGCGGGCGTCGGGCCGCGGGTGCTCGGCCATGGCCGCGGCGAAGGCGTCCGCGACGGTGTCGATGGCCCGGTCGCCGGTGACGTGGACGCCCAGCTGGTGTCCGGCGGCGTGGGCATGCCGGATCATGGCGTCGATCTCGGCGATCCGCTCGGTGTCGGTCTCGCCGCCGACGCACAGGGAGCCGCAGCCGCCGCCGACGTACGGCTCGTGCATCCAGGCCGTCTTGTTGGGGACGATGCCGTCGGCGAATATCTTGACGCCGTGGATCGCGAGGCGCCGTGGATCGGCGTCGCCGGAGTCACCGGACTCGTCGAGGGCGGTGAGGGTGCGGCTGAACTCGTCGGCGGTGCTCGCCATGCCGGTGGGCAGGAGCAGGACGCCGACGCGGGCGGTCAGTTCGCCGTCGGCCAGCAGCCGGCGGTAGGCGTCGAGGGTCTCCGGGCCGAGCGCGCCCCGCATGATGCCGGTGCCGCCGGGGCCGAGACCGGGCTCGGTGTAGCTGGTCACGCCGAGCCGGGCGAGCGTGGCGAGGGTGGACCTGATCGCGTCGGTCCGCTCCTGCCGGCTGAGCGGCGGCAGCGCGTTCTGGACGAGGGCCTGGGCTCCCTCGTGGAGCAGCCCGGTCGGCTCCCCTGCCTGGTCCACGACGATGGCCCCGGCGGGCGGCGCGACGGTGTTCCGGTCGATTCCGATGAGCTCCATCGCCTTGGTGTTGACCCAGGTGGCGTGCCCGGAGAAGGAGTACAGGACGACGGGGTGGTCCGGGCTCACGGCGTCGAGGTCGCTGCGCGAGGGGAGCCGTGACGGATCGGAGAGGCACTCGGCGAGGTATCCGGTGTCCCAGCCGTGTCCCGTGATCCACTGCCCGTGCGGGGCCCGTCCGACGGCCTCGCGTACCGCCTCGGCCACGTCCGCGAGGGAGGACACGGCGGGATGGCCGACGTCCAGGGAGAGCGGCGGCGTCGCCATGCCGAAGGCGCATCCATGGAGGTGGGAGTCGTTGATGCCGGGCAGCAGCGTCGCCCCGCGCAGGTCGACGACGTGGGTGCCCGGTCCGACGAGCGGCGCGACGTCCGACCGCTCGCCGACGGCGGTGATGAGCCCGCCGGTCACCGCCAGGGCCGAGGCGACGGAGAAGTCCGCATCGACCGTGACCACCCGCCCGCCGAGAAACACCAGGTCGGCATACGTGTCCACAGAAGGTCCCTTCGACAACGGGGCGCGCCGGGGCCGCCCGCAAACGATCTCCCGAGGACTATGGCCACTCCCCCGCCTGCCGCACATCGGTCATCCCACCGATGCGTCACGGGCCGACGTGGAGGTGGGCCGCCCACAGGGACGGCATCCGGGGGAACCGATCGCGCTGGGTGCGGACCGCGCCGTGCAACGCCTGTGCCGCCGCCGTGAAGTCGAGCCCCTGGGAGCCGGCGGCGCGCATCCCGGCGTAGAAGTCCCCGGCCATCTCGGCGGAGGTCTCGTCATCGATCGCCCACAGCGTGCCGACCACGTGGGAGTAGCCGGCCGCTTGGAAGGCCGAGGCCAGGTGGATCGCCTCGTCGAGCAGTCCGGTGGCGGTGTTCAGCGCGGTCTCGCAGGCGGACAGGTAGGCGAGGCGGGCCTGCCAGAGGTCGATCGGCGCCAAGGCGGCGACGGTGAGGGGGAACTGGTCGTGGTCGTGCAGGAGCAGGCGGCTGCGGGAGGGGTCGGCGGGATCGTGCGCACCGTGGCAGGCGAAGTGCGCGATCGCGTGGCGAGGCAGCTCGTTCAGGACCCGGTCGCGCGTCGGGAGGGCGCCCGCGGACCGGGTCAGCACGAGCGGGTCCGGCAGTGCCGACGTCAGCGTTTCGACCTCGGCGGGAACGTGCGCGAGGCCGGGCAGCCCCGGGGTCTCCGGCAGGGCGACGATCAGCGAGCTCTGGCGGCCGGCCGGCGCGATCCGGCGCTCGCGGGCGTGTCTCAGGGCCCGGATCGTCGGCGTGTACGAGGAGACGACCCGGTCCATGACCGACTGCCCGCGAAGGACGCGTCCTCGCTCGTCGTAGCGGCCGGCGGCGTGCAACGGCAGCAGGCTCAGCAGCCCGCCGGGTGCCCACCACATCCGGGGCGGGGTGGAGCCGTCCTGAGGCGCCTCGCGGTATCCGAGTGCGTCGAGGACCGGTTCGGCGACGGTCTCCCACAGCCATTCCAGCGTCCCGGTCAGTACCGCCTGGGCGGCCGGCCGGTCCTGGTCGGGGTCCGTGGTCCCCTTGAGTGCCGCGTGGAAGGCCTCGATCCGGGCGGTGAGCGTCGCGCGGTCCAGGCCGGGAAGCGGCAGCGCGGCGACTCCGGCGGTGGTGAGCAGGAGTGCGTCGCTGCGGCGCTCCGCGACGTTGAGGGTGACCACGGGGCCGTGGGCGGCTTCGGGCAGGAGTTCATCCAGGCCGGGCGGCAGTCCGAACGAGGCGAAGCCGTCCTGCGCGCGGATCTCGGCGAGGGTGGCGGCCATGTCGCGAGCCAGGCCGGCCCGGTCGTCGTTGGTGCCCGGCCCACCGGGCAGGAGGGCGGACAGCGGATCGGTGCCCCGGCTGCCTTCGAGTGCTTCCCGCAGCGCGGTGAACCGGGCCGCGAGAGCGGGGGGCAGGCCGTGCAAACTGCCGCGGCCGTCCAGGAGTTGCCCGGTCAGGACTGTGCGCCCGCTCTCCAGCAGGGACAGGGCACGCTGGGCGCACCGGTCCGGCTGGTCCGGGGTGGCGTCCAGCGCCAGGGCGGCGGCGTCGCCGGCCAGTCCGGCGACGGCGACGAGGGCGTCCTGCTGGTCGGCACGCACGAGGCGGCGCGGTGCGACCTCGGGCAGCAGGCGCACGGCTTGTTCCAGGATGTCGGCAGCGCGGGAAGGATCGATCAGGGCGAGCAGCCCGGCCGCGCTGCCCGCGAACCTGATCCGGTGGAGCGGCGGGGCGGTCGGGGCCGCCACCGCGGCGGCGAACGAGTCGGCGGCTCGGAACGCGTCGTCGAGGTCGCCGGACAGCTGGTAGCGGGCCAGCAGTGCGAGGCCCAGATTCTGGTGGTTCGTCGCCCGTGCCGCGTCGTTTTCGGCAGTCGCCCGCAGAGCCCTGGCCGAGACGCGGACCGCCTCGTCGCCGTCCGCGAGAGCGCCGTCGGCCTCACAGCGGTGGCGCAGCGCCGTGCCGAGGACCGACAGGCGGGTGGCCCACTCGCGGTGGCTCTCGGGGGTGGCGGCGACCGAACGCCGGCCGGCCTCGACCGCCTCGTCGAGGCCGGCGGAGCCTGCCGTGCCCGCGAAGCGGTTCTGGAGGGCGAGGCTGAGGTTCGACAACCGCGCGGCGAGGTCGGGGTTGTCGTCCCGGGTGAGGGCGACGGCGCGGCGGCCGAGCCGGATCGCGTCGTCCAGGTCCGCCACGTCGGGCGTGTGACCGTGACGGATGATCAGCATCGTGCACAGGTTCGACAGGTATCCGGGCAGGTCCTCCTCGTCCGGGCGGGCGGCCTCGATGGCGCGCCGCCCCGTCGCGACGGCTTCGTCCAGGTCCCCGATGGCGCGGACGAAGCCGTACCTGTCACGTAACGCGGTGGCGAGCGTGGACAGGGCCGCGGCCGCGTGGGGGCCGGGGCTGAGCGTGACCGCCTCGCGGCTCAGGCGGACGGCCTCGTCCACGTCCTCGATGCCGCCCCCCAGCCTGCCCCGGATCTGCAACATGGTGCTGAGACTGATCAGGCAGAGCGCCCTCAGGGAGTCGTCCGGCTCCTGTGCCTCCACGATGCGCGTCCACAGCCGGACCGCCACGTCCACCGACAGCCCGTCGGGCGCGAGCAGGGTGCGGCGGTGGTGCGCGAGCGCGCTCGGGACCGCCATGAGGGCGACGGTCGCCGCCAGCGGCTCAGGCAGCTCTCCCGATCCGTCGACGACGAAGTGGTGGAGGAGGAAGTCCCGCGCGAGGTCCAGGTCCTGCTCGTCCTGGCCCTCGGGAAGGCCCAGGGCCCGGTACCAGTGGAACCACCCCAGGAGATACCGCGCCGGACCGTGGTCGGGACGGGTCTCCAGGTGCGCCGCCAAGCGCCGAGCGTGCGCGAGCGAACCGGGCCGGAACACCGGTTCGACGCTCCCGGTCCCGGCGGCTTCCCTGACGCAGGACATGACCACTTCGAGTGATTCCACGGCTCCCCCAGGCCCTTCCCGCCCCGATGCGGTTCAGCATACGATCGCACCCGCCGACGGGGCGGGGGCTCGAAGGACGGACGGACGGGGCGGGGCAGTGGAGAGGTCGACCGCGGAAATCGCCGACGCGGTGGAGTACGTGTGCCGGCATCAGCACCGGCTTCGCGAGGTCCTGGGCTCCGGGCCGGGCGCCGCTCCGCTCGACGCCGTCGTCGGCGTCCTGCGCGCCGGCGGAGATCCGCGGCAGTCCTTGACCGACCTGCACCGGGCGCTGCGCGTCGCGGGCGACGCGTTGGGCGTCTTCGGCCGGTCCCGAGGCAGCTGGGACCTGGCCGGCTCCGACCGGCACGCACGCCAGGAGCCGGTGCTCCTGTGCCCGCAGGGAACGCTCTACCCCTGTGCCCGGTTCGCCTTCCCCGCCCCGGGCGCGACGCCGCGGTGCGAGGTCAGCGGGGAGCCCCTGCGCCGGGACGTGATCGGCTGATGCCGGAGTTCCTGACCCGGCTCGGCCAACAGCTCGCCGAACGCTGGCTGACCCTCCTGGCTCTGCCGGGCGCCCTGTACCTCGCAGTCGCCCAGGCCGCCCAAGTCCTGGGGCACGCCCACCCGTTCGACCTCGCTCGGCTGACCCGCCGGCTCACCGCCTGGGCCGGGGCGCCGCCGGTCCACTCGTTCGGCGGGCAGGTCGTCCTGCTCGCGGGGGTGCTGGCGGCCTCGGCCGCCGTCGGCATCGCCGCCCGTACGCTGGGCGCGGGCATCGAGCGCGTCGTGCTCGCCGCGGACTGGGACACCTGGCCCCAGCCGCTGCGGCGCCTCGCCGGCAGTCGGGTGGCCGCTCGACGCCGGCGTTGGGACACCGCCCGGCACGTCCTGGACGGGCACCGAAGGGCGGCCGCCCGTGCGGCGGCCCTGCGAAAGCCGCACGACGCCGAGGCCCTTCACGAGGCGCGCCGCCGCCTGGAGCGGATCGCGCCGGAACGCCCCGCCCGCCCGACGTGGGTGGGCGACCGGGTCCGTGCCACCGGCACCCGTGTCCGCCGCGACCACCGCATCGACCTCGCCGTCCTGTGGCCTCACCTGTGGCTCACCCTGCCCGACACGGACCGTGCCGAGCTGTCCGCCGCGCGCGGGGAACTCGCCGCCTCCACCGCCCTGGCCGCGTGGTCCCTCCTGTACGCACCGTTGGCGGTTGTCTGGTGGCCTGCGGCAGGTGTCAGCCTCCTGCTCCTGCTGACGGCTCGTCACCGCACGCGCGCCGCCGCGGAGAGCTACGCCCGGCTCGTGGAGGCGACGGTACGGCTGCGCACCGTCGAACTGCTCGGTCTGCTGGGCGTGGACCACAGCGGGCCGCTGTCGGACGATGTCGGCGACGTGCTGAACGACCTGCTGGATTCACGTCTCCCCGTGCTGGAGGCCGGCCCCGAGGGGGCGCCGTGAGGCCGGGCAGGGGAGGAATCCGGCCGACGTGAACCCTGTGCCGGGGCCGGGTCGTGGGCGACGAGCAGCGGCTGCCCGGGATCAGCGGGCAGCGGAGGCGGTGGCCGTCGCGGCGTCCGGGTGGATGGTGAAGACCTGGTCCAGGCCGATGATGCGCATGATGCGGGCGGTGTTGGCGGGGACCGCGGCCAGAGCCATCGTGCCGCCCCGTTCACCGACCAGGCTCCTGACGGAGAGCAGCGCGCCGATCCCGCTGGAGTCGCAGAATTCCAGACCGGTCAGATCCACCACCAGCAACTGCCCCTCGGCGATGGCCAGGCCGTCCAGGGCCGCGCGCATGCCGGGCGCCGTGTAGTGGTCGAGGTCCCCGGTGACCTCCAGTACGGGGCCGGTGGCGGCGTCTCGGGTCGTGATCGTCAATGAGCTCATGTCAGTTCTTCGGTCGCGGTGGTGGGAGTCGGGGCGGGAACGCCGAGGGCGAGGAGCGCGGTGTCGTCGTCCAGGCCCTCGCCGAAGGAGGTCAGCAGCCCGCTGAGGGCGGTGATCAGCGCCTGCGGGCCCGCCGGTGGCTGTGCGGCGGCGAAGGTGCGCAGGGCGTCGTCGCCGTACAGTTCTCGTTCCGTTCCGGTGCGGGCCTCGGTCAGGCCGTCGGTGTACAGCAGCAGGGTGTCGCCGGGCAGGAGTTCGGTGTGGGCGCCCGTGAAGGATGCCTGGGGCACGACGCCGATGAGCATTCCGCCGGGGGTGGGCAGGAAGTCGGCGCTGCCGTCCGCGCGCTGGATCAGCGCGGAGGGGTGGCCGCCGGAGGCCAGGTGTACGGCGACGTGGCCGTCCCGGGGTTCGAGGACGCCGAATATGGCGGTGCAGAAGCGGCTGTCGCCGCCTTGTTGTCGCTCGTGCAGGACCGTGTTCAGCATGGTCAGCACGGTGACGGGGTCGGAGTCGTGCAGGGCGCTGGCGCGCAGGGTGTAGCGGGCCAGCGAGGTGACCGCGGCGGCCTTGGGGCCTTTGCCGCACACGTCACCGAGGAAGAACGCCCACCGGTCGGAGCCCAGGGGGAACAGGTCGTAGAAGTCTCCGCCCAGCAGGTCCGGGGAAGCGGTGTGGTAGTAGGAAGCGGCCTGGACCCCCGGAACCGCGGGCAGCTCCGGGGGCAGCAGGCTCTGCTGGAGGATGGCGAGGGCTTCCTGGAGCCGTTCGCGGTCGGCCTCGGAGCGTCGCCGCGCTTCTTCGGCCACCTGCCGGCCGCGCAGCAGCTCGGTCTCGTACGCGCGGCGGTCCCGGGCGTCGAAGACGGTGGTGCGGATCAGCAGCGGCTCGCCGTCCCCGCTGGTCTTCACCTGCGAGGTGACCAGCACCGGCATCCGCCGGCCGGCGGCCGCCTTGAGGTCCATGGCGATGCCGCTGACCTCACCCTTCATCTGCAGCAGCGGCGCGAAGTGCGTCTCGTGGTACAGCTTGCCGCCCACGGTCAGCAGATCGGTGAACCGCATCCGCCCCACCACCCGGGACCGGTCGAGGCCCAGCCAGTCCAGCAACGTGGCGTTGATCTTGGCGATGGTGCCGTCCATCAGCGTGGACAGGTACCCGCAGGGGGCATGCTCGTACAGTTCCTCGGCGTTGTCCTCCAGCAGCGACGTGAACACCGCGTCCGTGGTGTCCACGTCCCTCCCCTCCCCCGGCTCGGGTTCCTGGGAAGCGGGGCACATCACAGGGCCGCTCCGAGGAAGGCGCGGATCGCCTCCGCCGTGGCCTGCGGCGCGCTCAGGTGCGGGCAGTGGCCCGTCGCCTCCAGGGTCACCAGACGGCTGCCAGGGATGGCGTCGCGGACGTAGGCGCCGACCTCGCGGGGGGCGATCACGTCCTGCCGGCACTCCAGGATCAGCGTCGGCAGCGTGACCGTCTTGAGGTCCTCGCGGCTGTCGGACAGAAACGTCGTACGGGCGAAGACGCGGGCCATGGCCGGGTCGGTCGCACAGAACGAGGCGGTCAGCTCCTGGCCCAGCTCCGGCCTCTCCGCATTGCCCATGATGACCGGCGCCATCGCCGCCGACCAGCCCAGATAGTTCGACTCCAGCGACTCCAGCAGCTCGTCGATGTCCTCGGCGCTGAATCCGCCCCGGTATCCCTCGTCGTCGATGTAGCAGGGCGAGGGCGCGACCATCACCAGACGTGAGATGCGCTGCGGGGCCTTCGCCGCGGCGAGCACCCCGACCATCGCGCTGACCGAGTGCCCCACGAACGTGACGTCCCGCAGGTCCAGCTCCTCGCAGATCTCCAGCACGTCGAGCGCGTAGCCCTCCAGGGAGCTGTACCGCCCCTCGTCCCAGGACGAGGGGTCCGCCCGGCCCGAGCCCACGTAGTCGAAGAGCACCACCCGGTAGTTTTCCGCCAGCGTGGGCACCACCAGGCGCCACATGTTCTGGTCGCAGCCGAACCCGTGCGCCAGCAGAAGCACCGGCCCGTCGGCACGGCCGGTGAGGACGACGTTGTTCCTGCGGCGAATATCCATATCTGCCAGTCTCGCACTCCTCGCCGCCGACCTCGCTTCCCGTAACGGCGCAGCAGCGGGGGCCCGGCCCGATCGCGGTGTCACGCCTGGCGTGCCCGGCCCGGGCCGTGACCGAAGACACCGTCCCGCTGGGTCCGGCGTCGGTGTTCGGTGCTCCGGCCGGCGACCGGGCCGTGCCAGTCCAGGCACAGGACGGTGGCGTCGTCCCTCACCCGGCCGTGGCCGGCGTCCAGGACGGCGGCGACCATGGCGCGTACGGCCTCCCGGGCGTGCTCGGTCGCGGTGTCGCGGACGAGACGGGGCAGGTCGACGGCTGCCGCTTCGCGCTCCTGCATTCCGTCGGTGTAGAAGACGAGACGGTCACCGGGGCGCAGGTCGATGTCCTGTACCTGGTAGACGGAGTGCGTGGCGACACCGAAGGGGAGGTTGATGCGCAGCTCGACCTCTTCAACGGTGCCGTCGCGCAGCCGCAGGGGCCACAAGTGGCCGGCGTTGACGAGCTGGGCGCCGCTCCCGTCCAGCGCGATGCGCATCAGTTGTCCGGTGGCGAAGGTCCGTCTGCCGTGGTCGACGAGTGCCTGGTGGGTCCGGCGGGCCTGTTCGGCGAGATCGGCGCCGGAGCGGCGTGCGCCGCGGGAGGCGCTGACCAGGAGGGTGGCCATGAGGGCGGCGTCGACGTCGTGGCCCATGGCGTCGGTGATGGACAGGTGCAGGGTGTCGTGGTCCAGGCTGTAGTCGTAGGTGTCGCCGGCGATGTCGGCGGCCGGGACCAGGGCGCCGGCGAGAACGAACTCGGGAGCCTCGCAGGAGGGCGCCGAGGGCAGCAGCTGGCGCTGGATCTCCGCGGCCAGCGTCACCGGGGTGGTGCGGTTGCCCCAGTGGTAGAGATCGGTGAAGCGCCCGTCGGTGGCGACGATGTACGCCAGCGCGTGCGCGGCCTCCCCGACCTGCTCCAGGACGTCCGGCGTGACGCGGGGGAGGTTGAGTTCCAGGACCCCGATGGCGTCGCCGCGGTGGGTGACCGGGGCGAGCACGCGCTGCCCCTGCGCACCCTCCGGCACCCGCACCACTTTCTGCGTGCGCAGGACGTCGTCGTAGACACTGCCGGCCAGGGGCACCCGATCGGCGCCGTGCTCCGGTGACGCCGTCCCCTCCTCCTTGACCCGCAGCAGGCTTCGGCCGACGAGGTCGACGAACAGGAACGACACGTAACGCGCACCGAACCGCTCGCGCAGGTTGTGCGCCACGACATCGAGGGAGCGCACCGGCGCCGCCTTCTCCGCTGCCGCCAGCACTTCCGCAAGCTCGATACCGGCCATGTTCCACCTCAATCTCCTTGGATAGAGGCCCTCCTTCCCGCTGACGCCCTGGCCATCACAGGCACATCCGGCACCTCGACCTCAGGGACCACGAGGTGCGTCGCCGTGGTCTCACCGTCCGGCCCCGTACTCCACCGCGCGGAGACCTCCCGGACGGCCGGGCGGTCGATCACGACGGCCGTTCGGACCGGGCCATCGACGCCACCATCCGCTCCAGGCGGGCCAGCCGCGTCTTCTCGGTACGGGCGGTGACCAGAGCGAGGTGCAGCGCGAACCGGTCGGACTTGCCGAGCGTGTCGTAGAACACCCTCGCCGCGGGGTTCGCGGCGAGGGCTTCGACGAGATCAGGGGGCGGGGTGGTGTTCTTCTGCGAGGCGTACGCCGACTCCCAGCGGCCGTCCGCCCGCGCCGCCTCGACCTCGGCCAGGCCGCGGGGGCGCATCCGGCCTGCCGCGATCAGGGCCTCGGCCTTGCCGACGTTCACCTGCGACCAGGCGGAGCGGGGGCGGCGGGGGGTCGCGCGCTGCAGGAAGTACGTCTCGTCGTAGCTCCGTCGCTGACCGTCGATCCAGCCGAAGCAGAGCACCGTGTCGACCATCTCCTCCCAGGTGAGCGACGAGATGCCGGTATGTTTCCTGGCGATCTTCACCCAGAGCGCAGTCGTGTCCGCGTGATGTTCTTCGAGCCACGCCTCCAGCTCGGCCGGGCTCGCGGGGACCAGGATCTCGACACCGTCCTCGTGTTTCTGCATGACCGCAGACTAGGAGCCCTACAGGACAGAACGTGACCTACTCGGGCGGTCGCCGGAACCGGGAAACCGCTGCGGTGGGCTGCCGGAGCCGTCATCCGTTCTGCGGGAAGCCGAGGTCGATGCCGCCGTGGCTGGGGTCGGCCCAGCGGGAGGTGACGACCTTGCCCCGGGTGAAGAAGTGCACGCCCTCGGTGCCGTGCGCATGGGTGTCTCCGAACAGGCTGTTCTTCCAGCCGCCGAAGGAGAAGTAGGAGACCGGCACGGGGATCGGCACGTTGATGCCGACCATGCCGACCTCGACTTCGTCCTGGAAGCGCCGGGCCGCTCCGCCGTCGTTGGTGTAGATGGCCGCGCCGTTGCCGTACGGATTGGCGTTGATGAGGGCCAGGCCGTCGTCGTAGGAGGGCACACGGACCACGCAGAGGACGGGGCCGAAGATCTCGTCGGTGTACACCGGCATCTCGGTACCGACGTGGTCGAAGAGCGTCGGGGCCAGGAAGAAGCCGTCCCCGTCGGCGTCGACCGCGCCTTCGCGGCCGTCGACGAGCAGGGTGGCGCCGGCCTTGACGCCGGCGTCGAGGTACGAGGCGACCTTGTCCCGGTGCTCCCGGGTGACCAGGGGGCCCATGTCGCAGTCGCGGGTTCCGTCGCCGGTACGCAGTCGGCGCATCCGTTCCACGATCCGTCCCACGACCTCGTCGGCGACCGGCTCGACGGCGACGAGCACGGAGATCGCCATGCACCGTTCGCCCGCCGAGCCGAAGCCCGCGTTGATGGCGGCGTCCGCGACGAGGTCGGGATCGGCGTCGGGCAGCACCAGCATGTGGTTCTTCGCGCCGCCCAGGGCCTGGACCCGCTTGCCACGGGCGGTCGCCTGCTCGTACACGTACCGCGCGATGGGTGTCGAGCCGACGAAGGACACGGCCTTGACGAGGCCGTGGTGGAGGAGCGCGTCGACGGCCTCCTTGTCGCCGTTGACGACCTGGAGCAGGCCGTCGGGCAGACCGGCTTCCTTCCACAGGGCGGCCAGGGCGAGGGCGGCGCTGGGGTCCTTCTCGCTGGGCTTGAGCACCACCGCGTTGCCGCAGGCCAGCGCGATGGGGACGAACCACATAGGCACCATGGCGGGGAAGTTGAAGGGGGAGATCACCGCGACGACGCCGAGGCTCTGCCGCACGGAGTGGACGTCCACCCGGGTCGAGGCGTTCTCGGCGTAGTCCCCCTTGAGCAGCTGCGGAATCCCGCAGGCGAACTCGGCCACCTCCAGGCCCCGGGTGACCTCCCCGAGGGCGTCCGAGAGGACCTTGCCGTGCTCGGCGGTGATCAGGGCGGCGATCTCCCGCTTGCGCGCGTTGAGCAGTTCCCGGAAGGCGAAGAGCACCCGGACCCGCTTGGCGAGGGACTGCGCGCGCCACTCCCGCCAGGCCGTCTCGGCGGAGGTGACGGCGGCGTCGACGAGTGCGGCCGAGGCCAGGTCCACCCTCGCGGTCAGCTCGCCGGTGGCGGGGTTGTGGACGGGGCCGGTGCGTCCGGCCGGCCCGGTCCAGGGACGGCCGTCGATGAAGTGGGTGATGCGCTGCGGCTGGCTCACGGCGAGCTCCTTCTGCGAGGGGGTCAGGACTGGTTGCCCGGGCGCTCGGTGGGCGCGCCGTCGCTCCCCCGGCCGGCCGCGGGGGCGAGCAGGGGCCGCTGGGCCTTCTTGTGGCCCGTGTAGGCGGCGTGGGCGTCCTGCGTCGTGCCGAGCCGGGAGACCGCGGCGACGGGGACGTCCCACCAGCTGTCGCTGCCGGGCGCGGGGACGTGCGGGTCGGTGCGGACGTGGATGACGAAGGGACCGCCGTCCGCCGGCCACGCCTTGGCCTGGGCGAGGGCTTCCGCAAGTCCGGCGCGGGAACGCGCCTCGACGACGTGGGCGCCGAGGCTGCGGGCGTTGCCGGCGAGGTCGGTGGGCAGGTCCGGGCCGTCCAGGCGTCCGCCGGCGGAGCGGTAGCGGTAGCGGGTGCCGAAGCGCTGGGAGCCGAGCGATTCCGACAGGGAACCGATCGAGTGGAAGCCGTTGTTCTGGACGAGGACGACGACGACCTTGAGGTGCTCCTGGACGGCGGTGGCGAGTTCGGTCGGCATCATGAGGTAGCCGCCGTCGCCGACCATGGCGAATACGTCCCGGGTGTCGTCGGCGAGCCGGATTCCGAGCGCGGCGGGGATCTCGTAGCCCATGCAGGAGTAGCCGTATTCGACGTGGTACGCCTTGCGGTCGCGGACGCGCCACAGCTTGTGCAGGTCGCCGGGCATGGAACCGGCCGCGCACAGGACGACGTCGCGCGGGTCGGTCAGTTCATTGACACAGCCGAGCACGGTGGCCTGGGTGAGAACGCCGTCGGCGAGCCGGCCGGTCACCTCGGGCGGCGGGTCGTAGGCGGCCTCGACCTGCTCGTTCCAGCTGTGCCACAGCTCGGCCTGCCGTTTCTCGTAGGCGGGGTCGACCCGGTATCCGTCCAGTGCGCCGGTGAGGGCGGTCAGGGCCTCGCGGGCGTCGGCCACGACCGGGAGGCCGGCGTGCTTGCCGGCGTCGAAGCCGGTGATGTTGATGTTGACGAAGCGGACGTCCTCGTGCTGGAACGCGGTCCGCGAGGCGGTGGTGAAGTCGGTCCAGCGGGTGCCCACGCCGATGACGAGGTCCGCGTCCCGGGCGAGGGCGTTCGCCGCGGTCGTGCCCGTGGAGCCGATGCCGCCCATCTGCCGCGGGTGACCGTGCAGGAGTGATCCCTTGCCCGCCTGGGTCTCACCGACCGGGATGCCGGTCCTCTCGGCCAGCGCGGTCAGCGCCGCCTCCGCCTCGGAGTGGTGCACGCCGCCGCCCGCCACGATGAGCGGCCGACGCGCCCGTCGTACGAGGTCGGCGGCGGCCGCGAGGCGGGACGCCTCGGCCGGCGGGCGGGCCACGTGCCAGGTGCGGTCGTGGAACAGCTCGGCGGGCCAGTCGTACGCCTCGGCCTGGACGTCCTGCGGCAGGGCGATCGTCACCGCACCGGCCTCCGCGGGGTCGGTGAGCACCCGCATGGCGCCCAGGAGCGCCGGGGGAAGCTGCTCGGGCCGGTTGACCCGGTCGAAGAACCGGGACAGGGGCCTGAAGGCGTCGTTGACGGAGATGTCCGCCGCGCAGGGGTGTTCCAGTTCCTGGAGCACGGGGGCGCTCGGGCGGGTGGCGAATGTGTCGGAGGGCAGCAGCAGGACGGGCAGGCGGTTGATGGTGGCCAGGGCCGCTCCGGTGAGCATGTTCGTCGATCCCGGGCCGATCGACGCGGTGCAGGCCCAGGTCTGCAAGCGGTCCTTCTGCCGGGCGTAGGCGACCGCGGTGTGCACCATGGCCTGCTCGTTGCGGGCCAGGATGTAGGGAAGGCCGGGCCGCCCGTCCGCTTCGTGTTCGTGTTCGAGCAGTGCTTGGCCGATGCCCGCGACGTTGCCGTGGCCGAAGATGCCGAGGACGCCCGCGAACAACGGGCTGCGCTGCTCGTCGCGCTCGGACCACTGGGCGGCGAGGAACCTGACGGTCGCCTGTGACACGGTGAGCCGCACGGTTGCTCGCGGTGCGGTGGTCATACGGCGCCTCCTGGTGTGCGGGGTACGGGCCGGCGGGCCGCGGCGGGCTGCTGGGACGCCGGTCGTGCGTCGAAGGGCAGGTCGGGCCAGGTCTCGCGGACCCAGGCGTGGGCCGGGTCGTCGCTGATGAGCCAGGCCCGCCCGGGGCCGGGACCGGCCATGACGTTGAGGTAGTAGAGGTGGGCGTCGGGGGCGGCGATCGCGGGCCCGTGCCAGCCGTGGGGCACCAGGACGACGTCGCCGGTGCGGACTTCGGCGAGCACGTCGATGGGCCGGCGGGTGTCGGAGGTGTAGACGCGCTGGTAGCCGACGGGGTCGGTGCATCGGGGGTCCGTGGGTGCGGTCTCGAAGTAGTAGATCTCTTCCAGCTCGCTCTCCTCCCCCGGTAGCGCGGTGTCGTGTTTGTGCGGCGGCCATGAACTCCAGTTGCCGGCCGGTGTGACGACCTCGCAGGCGATGAGGGCGTCCGCGCCGAGCACCTCGGGGGTGCCGAAGTTGCGCACCAGCCGGGAGGCGTTGCCGGCCCCGCGCCGTTCGACCGGTACCTCGGCCGCGGCCAGGTGCCGGAAGGCGTGGCCGCCGGGTGAGCCCTTGCCCGTGCCGCCCGCCACGTGTGCTCCGGCCAGCGCGAGCCGGACCGGCCCGTCCGGGGCGCGGAGAGTGATCCGCGCGTGCGCGGGCACGTACGCGGTGTCGGTGGGACCGGCGAACACGTCGGGGCGGCCGGTGAGCCGTGCCCTGTGGGTGCGGGTGTCGGCGGTCACCGCGGTGACCTGGGCGCGGCCCGACAGCGGCACGACGATGTGCTCCCACGCCCCGGCTTCCACCACGCGGCTCTCGCCGGGGACCAGGGTCGTCACCCGGAGGCTGGTGTGCCGCCAGTCCCGGCCGTCGGCGGTGACGGCGGTCTGCCACCCCGCGTCGGCCGACGTGCCCAGGGGGCGCACCCATCGGCTGTCGCCGCTCATGCGCCGCTCCCGTGGACGATCCCGGCCGCGATGTCGACGGCGGCCGCGACGTCGCCGTCGGGCGGGTAGAGCAGGGTGCGTCCGACGACCAGTCCTCGTGTCGCCGGCAGTGACATCGCCTTCGCCCAGGACGCATAGGTGTCGTGCGGATCGCCTTGCGGGTCGCCGCCGAGCAGCAGCGTCGGCAGGGTGGTGGCGTCCAGGACGCGCTCGAGTTCGTCGACGACCGGCAGTTTGAGCCAGGTGTAGGCGCTGGACGCGCCGAGGCCGCTCGCGATGTGGATCGATCTCATGACGCTGTCGGGGTCGAGGAGGTTGCGTGCGCGGCCCTCCTCGCGGACGGTGAGGAAGGGTTCGATCATGGCCATGAGGCCGTGGCCGGCGAGGCCGGTGACGGCGGCGGCGGTCGCTTCGAGGGTGGCCGCGGTGCCGGGGTCGTCGAGGCAGATCCGGGTGAGCGTCTTGCCGCCTTCGAGCCCGTGCCCGGCGATCGCCTCAGCGGTGTAGGCGGTGAACCGGTCGTCGAATTCGAAGGACGCGCCCTGGAGTCCGCCGCGGTTCATCGAGCCGATGGCGACCCGGTCCTCCAGGGCTCCCATCAGCAGCAGGTCGTCGAGGAGGTCCGGGGTGCCCAGGACACCGTCCACCCCGGGGCGGGACAGCGCGGTCGCCAGGCGGTCGAGCAGGGTGCTGCGGCTCGCCATGGCCGCCTCGTCCCCGCCCGCGCCCAGCGCTCCGCGGGCGGGATGGTCGGCCGCGACGATGAGCAGGCGGCCGTCCTCGCCGGTGAGCGGCCGGCGGGAGCGCTTCTGCCAGGACCGTGCGATGCGGCCGGGCTCGCGGGCCCGGATCTCGGTCAGTTGTGCGGCATCCATCAGGCGATCCCTTCGGCGGGGGCCGGCGACCGGGACGCGAGGGCCGCCCGGACCTCGGCCGTGGTCGGCATGGCGGTGGAACAGGCCAGGCGGGAGGCGACGATGGCACCTGCGGCGTTGGCGAACTCGATGACGCGGCGCAGGCCCCAGCCGCTGAGCAGGCCGTGGACGAGCCCGCCGCCGAACGCGTCGCCCGCGCCGAGCCCGTTGACGACCTCGACGGGGAAGGGGGCGACGCGCACCTGTTCGTCCGGGGTGGCGGCCAGGACACCGGCCGGCCCCATTTTGACGACGGCGAGTTCCAGGCCGCGTTCCAGCAGGGCGTCCGCCGCCCGCCCCGGGTCCGTCTCCCCGACGGCGACTTCGCACTCCTCCCGGTTGCCGACGGCGACGGTGACGTGGTCGAGGGCGCGGTCCACCTGGCGTCGGGCCTCCTCGGGGCCGGCCCAGAACATGGGGCGGTAGTCGAGGTCCAGGACCGTACGGGTGCGCCGGCCGCGGCACCGCCAGGCGGCGAAGTGGGCCGTGCGGCTGGGCTCGGCGGACAGGCCGGTGACGGTGGACCAGAACACCGACGCCGCGCAGATCTCCTCCAGGGGAAGGGTGCCGGGGTCGATCATGAGGTCGGGCGCGGCGCCGTACCGGTAGAAGTAGAGCGGGAAGTCGTCGGGCGGGAAGACTTCGCAGAAGGTGACCGGGGTGGGCGGTCCGTCGGGCGCGGTGAGGGGTGCGATGAAGGCGGTGTCCACGCCGAGGCGGGCGGCCTCCTGCTGGACGTACCGGCCGAAGGGGTCGCGGCCCACCCGGGTGATCAGGGCGGCGTCGCGGCCGTGGCGGGCCGCGGCGACGGCGACGTTCATGGCGCTTCCGCCGAGGAACTTCTCGAACATGCTCACCTGTTCGAGGCCGACGCCGTGGTCGAGCGGGTAGATATCGACACCGGCCCGTCCGATGGCGAGGAACTCGTGGGCCATGGTCAGCCCGCCACGGTGTCGTCGGCGGGCCCGTGGCCGGCGGCGAGGAAGCGCAGGTGGGCGACCGAGGCGCGGACGTCGTCGAGGGGGTCGGCCCCGCCGTCCTCGCCGGGTGCGGCGCGCAGGATGGTGTCCTGTTCGAGCACGTACCAGCCGGCGTAGCCGTCCGCCTCCAGCAGCCGGACGATCCCGGCGATGTCGATGTCGCCGGCGCCCAGGGGGACGTACATGCCCTCGGCGACCGCCCGGGTGTACGTCATGCGTCCGGCCCGTACCTCGTCGGCGAGGTCGAGGCGTACGTCCTTGAGGTGCACATGGACGATGCGGCCGGGCAGGCGGGCGGCGAGGGCCAGCGGGGCGCCCCCGCCGATGAGCAGGTGGCCGGGGTCCAGGCACAGGCCGATGTCCGAGCCGTCGAGGACCCGCTGGGTCTCGTCGCCCGATTCGACCATCGTGCCGACGTGGGGGTGGAGGGCCGCGAGGACACCGGCGTCGGCCGCGGCGAGGGAGATCCGGTCGAGGTTGGCGAGGAGGACGGACCAGCCCGCGGCGTCGAGCGCGGGCCGGTCGTCGTAGCCGTCGGCCCCGGTCGCCGCCGCGATGACGACGGTGCGGGCGTCGGCCGCCAGGAGACCGGTCAGCGCGGTCTCGACCTCGGGGAGGGGGTCGTGGGCCGGGTCGTGGAGGACGACCGGCACGAACTGGCCAACGGCGCGCAGGCCGTGCGCGGCGAGGGTGGCCGCCTTGGCCGCGGGGGCGTCGGGCAGGAAGCCTTCCGGGCCGAACTCGGTGGCGGCGAGTCCGGCCTCGCGCATCTGTCGCAGCACCAGGTCGGTGCCGAGCTGGTGGCCCCAGCCCGGGACCTCGCAGACGCCCCAGGAGATGGGGGCTCCTGCGATGCGCTGGGTGAGGGGTGCGGTCACGGCCTGCCTCCTTCGGCGACGTGTACGGCGTGGACCGGCCTGATCGGCATGCCGTGCCTCTTCTCTCCGTGGTGGGTGTACCGGGCATGTGCCCGTTCTCGTGACCGAGCTTGCTCCGTCGAGTAGCGACCTGTCAACCTATTGTCCTTACATACTGGCCGAGGAATCGCCCATGTCCGGGTGCCCGGCCGTCGGGGGAAGCGGCGAAGCCGGGCCGGTGCGTGCGCGGCGTTCGTCAGTCGACCTCGTCCCGCAACAGGGCCACCTCGGTGATTCCCTCGCGGTCGGACAGGCGAGGGACCAGCTCGTCGCGCTCCCCCTGCCCGGACAGTTCGAGCAGGACGCCCACCTGGGCGGGGCTCGCGTCCGCCGGCGGACAGCCCGCCGTTCGCAGTCCCGCCACGTGGAATCCCGCCCCCGTGCACTCACGGACGATGTCGCGCAGCAGTCCCCGCCCGTCCAGATAGCTGACGTGCAGAAGGACCGACTCCGAGGGCGAGCGGGGCAACCGCCGTGCGAGCGCGGGGAACGCGAAGGCGACCAGGAGGTAGGCCGCGGTCACGGCGGCTGCCAGCACCAGCAGCCCCGAGCCCGCCGCGGCACCGACCGACGCCGCCAGCCACACGCTGGCCGCCGTCGTCAGACCGCGCACCGCGTCCCTGCGTACGAAGATCAGTCCACCGCCGATGAACCCGATCCCGGATACGATCTGCGCGGCGACGCGGGAGGGGTCCAGCCCCACGCCGGGCAGTCCCAGCATGTCGGCGAAGCCGTACTTCGAAACCAGCATGAACAGCGCCGATCCGAGGCCGACCAGGACATGGGTGCGCAGGCCCGCCGACTTCTGGCGGTACTCGCGCTCGAAACCGATGACGGCGCACAGGGCGAAGGCCACCGCCAGGTGGGCGAGTGAGGTCCCGTCGTGATTCACCGTGTCATCGCCCCGCCCGCCGCCCGGAGCGGCGGTTGGCCGGCCCCGGGGACCGTGACGATCACGGTCCGCCGCCTTCGAGGACGCGCTCCACGAGGTCGGCGACCGCTCCGAGCCCGCACGGGCCCACCACGAGGTCCGCGGCGGCGCGGACCTCCTGGTGGCCGTCGCCGACCGCCGCTCCCAGGCCGGCCGCCCGCACCATGGCGGTGTCGTTGGGGTTGTCACCGATGGCCGCGACGCGTTCCATCGGCACGCCGGCCCGCTCGGCGAGCCGGCGCACCGCCACCTCCTTGCCCGCGCCCTGCGGCAGGATCTCCAGATAGGTGTCCTCGGACTGGAGGAGCCGGGCGGCCGGGCAGTGCCGGGCCGCCAGTCGCGCCAGCGGGCCGAGGCCCGGGCGGTCGGCGATCAGCATGACCTTGGTCGGCGCCCGGTGTACGGCGTCCTCGCGCAGTTCGATCCGGTCGCGTCCGGCGTACGCCGCCAGCGCGGGCGCCGGCCGCAGGATGTGGGCGTCCTCGCCGGCGAAGGCCACCGCGCCCACGCCGTCGGGGAGTTGGTGGAGCAGGTCGTCGCGCAGGGGCTGCCACGAGTCCCCGAGATCCAGGTCGAGCAGGCGTGTTCCGGACAGCGGATCGACGACGCGTGCGCCGTTGTAGACGATCAGCGGGGTGCGCAGGCCGAGTTCGTCGTGGTAGCGGCCCGCGGAGACCTCGTTGCGGCCGGTGGCGATGACCACGGTGCCGCCCCTGTCCTGGTAGCGCCGCAGTGCCTCGGCGCTGCGGGGCACGATCCGCAGGTCGCGGTCGACCAGGGTGCCGTCCAGGTCGGTGACGATCCACGCGTAGTGCGGGGGTGTCGCGGGGGGCGTCATGCGATGCTCCTCGCGGGCAGCCGGCTCTGGTACCACTCCACGAACGCGCGCGCGGCGAGCGGTTCGAGGTTCGGCCCGTGGGCGAGATATCCGGGCTGGTCCCAGCCGTCGTCGCCGGCGAAGGAGTGGTACACGCCACCGGAGCGCCGGACCAGCACGTGGGCGGCGCAGATGTCCCAGGCGTTGACGGAGGTGCCGAGGGCCGCGTCGCACCAGCCGGCCGCGACGTGGGCGAGGGTCAGCGCGGAGCTTCCGGGGCGGCGTACGGTTCCGTAGCGGGTGACGAGTTCACCGAACCGGGGCAGTGTCTGCGGGTCGTTCCACGCCAGCTCCCGGGTCGTGGGGAAGCCGGTGATGAGCAGCCCGCGGGCCTCTTCGCGCACTCCGTGGGGGCGCAGCGGCTCGTCGTTGAGGCGTGCGCCGGTGGCGTCGGCGGTGAAGACGTGTCCGGCGACCGGGTCGACGATGGCGCCCGCCACGGGTTCGCCGTCGACGGTGACGCCGATGGAGGTGCAGAAGAAGGCGAGGCCCCGGGCGAAGTTGGCGGTCCCGTCGATGGGGTCGACGTACCAGGCGATGCGTCCGCCGCCGTCGTGGCGGCCGCCTTCCTCGCCCACGACGGTGCTGTCGGGCACCCGCTCGGCCAGCACCTCGCGGATGCGTTCCTCCGCGCGCTTGTCGTGCACGGTGACGGGGTCGTGCTCGTCGCGTTTGAAGTCCACGTCCATGGCGCTGCGGAAGGCCGCCACCAGGTCGGGTGCGACGGCCAGCGCCGCCTCGGTGGCGACTTCGCGCAGCCGTACGGACAGCTCGTCCAGCTCGTTCATGCCGCGGCCTCCTGCCCGGGGGTGTGTGCGGTGTCGTGGTGGGTGAGTGCGGTACGCAGCAGGTCCAGCAGTTCGGTTCCGTCGGCGACCTCGGCGTCGGGCCGGGGGCGGGCCTGCGGGTCGCGGCGGTCGGCGGGGCGCATGAGGATCGTCGCCCCGGCCCCGGCGCGCTTGCCGCACACCACGTCACGGTCGTAGTGGTCGCCGACGTACCAGCAGTCGGAGGGGTCGACGGACAGGGCGCGGGCGGCGAGGCGGATCATCTCGGGGTCGGGCTTGCGCCGCCCGGTCTCGTCGGAGTACACCTGCACGTCGAGCAGGGGGTCGGTGCCGAAGCGCCGGGCCAGGTCCCGGTTGAGGGCGCCTACGAGGGTGTTGGAGACGATGCCGGTACGGACCCCGTGGCGGCGGGCGAGCCGCAGCGTGTCGAGCATGCCCGGGGCGACCGTCCTGTCGCTCTCGGCGAGTACCAGTTCGCGGCACAGCCAGGTCGCCTCCGCGCCGACGAGAGCGCGGGCGGCGGGCGGCCAGTCGGCCGCGATGAAGTCCTCCCAGAGTTCGCGGTGCCGGATCTCGCGGGGCTCGGGGGTGCGGGCGAGCCCGTTCTTCCAGGCCCGGTACGCGGCCCTGCCGGCGGTGATGCCGGCCAGCACGGCCGCGCGGTCGAGCCCCGGGGCGGGGCCGGTCAGGGCGTGTACGCGGGCGGCAAAGCCGGCCATGCGCTCGGGGTGTTTGACGGACCGCATCAGCACACCGCCGTGGTCCAGCAGCAGCGCCCGCGGGGGGCGGAGCATCGTCACGGGGTCTCCCATCGGGTGGTTCGGGTGGTCGGGACGTGTACGCGGAGCCCCGCGGTCCTCATCAGGTCCGGGGGGCCGGGGCCCCGAGAAGGAGGCCGCGCAGTTCGTCCGGGTCGCCGACGACGGCGTCGGGTTCGGCCTGGACGACGTAGGGGCGGTCGTAGGTGCCCCGGGCCTCCATCAGGACGGTGGCGCCGGCCCCTGCGCGCCTGCCGCACAGGACGTCGCGGTCGTAGTTGTCGCCGACGTACCAGCAGCCCGCCGGGTCGGTGCCCAGGGCCCGTGCGGCGATGCGGATCATTTCCGGGTTGGGTTTGCGGACGGCGACCTCGTCGCTGTACACCTGCACCGCCACGCGCTTGTCGAGGCCGTGCTCGGCCATGTAGGCGCGGTGCACGGAGCCGGCGAGCGCGTTGGAGACGATGGCGACGGCGATGCCGAGGTCGTCGCAGGCGTCGAGGAGTTCGGAGATGCCCTGGCGGGTGGTGCGGTCCTGCTTGAGTTCGCCGAGGCGGTGGCACAGCGGGTCGGCGTGCGCGGTCACCCAGGCGTGCGCGGCGGCGGGCCAGTCCGCGGCGACGAAGTCGCGCCAGAAGCGCTGGTGGGTCATCTCCTCGGGCGCGGCCGGCCGGCTCATGGCGTTCTTCCAGTGCGAGTCGGCCGCGGAACCCGCCCTGAGGTCGGCCTCGATGTGCTCGACGCTCAGTTCGCGGCAGCCCGCCGCGCCGAGCGCGGTGTGCAACTCGGTGGCGAGTTCGCCGGCCCAGGTGGGCCGGTTGGTCGTCGCCACGACCACCCCGCCGAAGTCGAGCAGCAGGGCGGTGGGGCGGGTCAGCTGGCCCATGTGGCGGTGTTCTCCTCGGTGAGTGGGGTGTCGGCGGCTTCGTCGGGCAGCCTGTCCCCCGACGCGTCGAACAGGTGCAGGTCGCTCGTGCGGACGGCGCAGCGCACGGTCGTCCCGGGGGCGGCGTGTACGTCGGTGTACGAGACGAGGTACAGCTCGGTGTCTCCCGCGCCGACCAGTACGGTCCAGCTGGAGCCGGTGGGCAGGGCGGTCCTGATGGCGGCTTCGAAGACGTGGGTGCCCTCGGGCGGCTGGTCTCCGTCGTCGAGGAGCCGCAGGTGCTCGGGGCGGGCGCCGATGGTGGTCAGTCGGCCGGTGAGGTCGGGGCGGGCCGCGAGGACGTGGTCGCGGGCCGTTTCGGTGAACCCGTTGTCGCCGGTTGCGAACAGGTTCATCGGGGGGCTGCCGACGAAGCGGGCCACGAAGGTGTTGGCCGGCCGGGTGTAGACCTCCATGGGCGGGGCCATCTGCTGGACGTGGCCCTTGTTCATCACCACGACGTGGGTGGCCATGGTCATGGCTTCCAGCTGGTCGTGCGTGACGAAGACGATGGTGTGGCCGGTCTCGTCGTGGATGCGCTTGAGTTCGGCCCGCATGTCCAGACGCAACTGCGCGTCGAGATTGGACAGGGGTTCGTCCAGCAGCAGGACGTTCGGGTTGACGGCGAGCATGCGGGCCAGGGAGACGCGCTGCTGCTGGCCGCCGGAGAGCTGGGCGGGGTAGCGGTCGGCCGCCCATTCGATCTGCATCATCTTCAGCGCGGCGGCCGCGCGTTCGGCGCGTTCCGCGGGTTTGACCTTGCGGACCCTCAGTCCGAACTCGACGTTCTTGGCGACCGTCAGGTGGGGCCAGAGGGCGTAGTTCTGGAAGACGAGGCCCATGCCTCGCTTCTCCGGCGGGACGAAGACTCCGTCGACGGTGGAGTCCATGATCCGGTCGCCGACGGTGATGGTGCCGGCGTCGAGCGGTTCGAGCCCGGAGATCATGCGCAGGGTGGTGGTCTTCCCGCACCCGGAGGGGCCCAGCAGGCAGGTGAACGAGCCGTCGGGTATTTCCAGGTCGAGGTTGTCGACGGCGGGCGGTCCGGAGCCGTAGCTCTTGCGCACCGAGGAGAGCGTGATGGTCGGCATGACGTCTTCAGCCTCCGAGTCCGGACGACAGGTTGGTCTTCGTCAGGCGTTGGGTGAGATAGGTGGCGAGGAAGGAGACCAGAGCGATGACGAGCACCACCGCGTTGGCCATCTGGTCGTAGGCGTAGTCGACCAGGTTGATCGACAGCGTGGTCAGCAGCTGGGTGCCGGTGGTGGTGAGCATGATGACGATGCTCAGTTCCTTGAGGCCGGAGATGAACGGCAGGATGACGCCGGTCGTCAGAGCGCCCCGCTGGATCGGGATGATGATCTTGCGGAGCCGGGTGAACCAGCCCGCGCCGGAGATCTGCGCGGCCTCCTCCGGTTCCCGGCCGAGCTGGGTCATCGCGCTGATGCCCGACCGTGAGGCGTAGGGGAGGTGGGTGACGGCCAGGACGAGCACGAGCAGGCTGACCGAGCCGTACAGGGCGGGAACCGGCCCCCGGCGTACGGCGAACAGCGAGAGGAAGGCGGCGGCGAAGGCGATGCCCGGCACCATGTACGGGAGGAAGCTGATCTGCCGCAGGAGCGAGCCGGTCCTGCCGTTGCCGGCGCGGACCACGACGTAGCCGACGAGCAGGCCCACCACGCCGCAGATGAGGGCGGCGAGGCCGACGATGCGCAGACTGTTCCACGCGGCTTCGTAGAGCTGGCTGCCCCGCAGCACCCCGTGCGGGAAGCCCGGGGCGCCGGGCAGATGGCCGCCGATCCAGTACTTGAGGGTGAAGTTGTCGGCGCGGAAGACGCCGGGGGTCTTGGTGACGGTGGACAGGGCGAGGGTGGCCACCGGGAGGACGACGCCCGCGGTGAACACGGCGAGGGCGGCACCGAGTGCGGGCCGGCGCCAGCGTCCGAGGTCGGAAACGCGGTCCATGGCGCCCTTGCCGCCCACCGTGACGAACCGCTTCTGCTCCCTGGCGAGCCGGGTGTCGACGAGGATCACCAGGACCCCGACCACCACGATGACCGCGGTGAGCACGGCGGTGACGCCGCGCTGGTGGCTGTTGACCGCACGGAACAGCGAGGTGGACAGGAGGCTGTAGTCGACGGGCAGGCCCAGGATGTAGGGGGTGCCGAAGGTACCGAGGATGCGGCCGAAGACCAGCAGGACCGAGGACGACAGCGACGGAAGCATCAGCGGGAGGGTGATCCGGGCGGCGACCGTGCGGCGGCCGGCGCCCAGGATGCGGGCGGAGTCCTCCAGTTGGCTGTCGATGCGGCGCAGGGCATTGCCGAACAGCAGGAGCACGAACGGGTAGTAGTGCAGGCCCAGGCAGAGGATGATCGGCACCTGGCCGTATGCCAGCCAGTTCGGCGTGTGCACGCCCCAGGACTCCAGGATGCCGATCTGTCCGCCGGAGGAGTCGTTCTTGAACAGGGCCAGCCATGCCAGCGCGAAGGTCCAGGACGGCAGCATGTACGGCACGACGAGCGCGGTGGACAGCCTCTTGCGGCCCATCACGTTGGTGCGGGTCAGCAGCCAGGCCATGGAGCCGCCGAGGACCACGGCCACGACCGTGACGCCGAGCGCGACCACGACGGTGTGCAGCAGCGGCTCCCAGAACAGGATGCGGGCGACCGGTGAGCGGAAGACCCGCCAGAAGTAGTAGCTGGTGAGGCTGCCGGGCGCCTGGCGGGCCTGGCCCTCGTCGCCGTACTGCACCTGGGTGGAGTCGGAGAGCACCGCGATCAGCGGTGCCAGCACCAGGTAGAGGAGGGCCACGACGAGCAGGACGCCCAGGAGGTGCGTCGGCTCGTGCCGCAGGACACTCAGCCGGTAGCGCAGTCGGCTGATCCTGGTTCCCGCCGGTCCGTCGGCTTCGGGTGGGGCGGTATCGGGTGAACGGGTTGCGGCGGCCATACGCGGTTCTCCGTAACGTGTCCGTGTCCGTATGCGGGCCGGCGGGTCCGGGAGGACGCGCCGGCGGTCGGTCAGCCGTGGTTGAGGCGCCAGAGGTCCTGCGTCGGCTGCAGGTTGTCGAAGTCGCTCTTGAGTTGGGCCGGGTCGAAGACGAAGAGCTGCTTGTTCCAGTCGGTGAGGCCGTCGGGCAGGAACGTGCCCTGCTTCAGCGTCGGATTGCCCGGGAGACCGCCGTTGCCCAGCTGGGTGTCCACGCCGTCCTGCGTGAGCATGAAGTACACGAAGAGTTTGGCGGCGGCGGGGTGTTCGGTCTTCGTGGCGACGGCCGCGTACTTCGGGTACTGGTATCCGGACCAGGGCTGCATCCCGGCACAGACCCTCATGCTGTAGTTCTTCTCCTTGACGTCACGGAACTTCGCGTTGGACACCAGGGCGACCCGGTCCTTGGTCTGGTTCGGTGAGGCGACCGCCGCGGCGGCGTCGTCGTCCGAGGAGGTCAGGATGGGGCTGTTCTTGGCGAGCCCCTTGATCCACGCCTCCGCCGCCGAGTCACCGGGGGCCAGTTCCTTGCCGTACTTCGTCTTGTACGCCTGCCGCAGTCCGGCTTCGCCGCCGGACTTCAGCTGGTTGAAGAACTCGACGATGTTCGGCTTGCCCAGGGGGTCCTGCATGGCGACCTTGCCCTTCCAGGCGGGGTCGGCCAGATCCCAGATGTTCTTCACGGGGCAGCCCTCGGGAAAGAGCCGGGGGTTGTAGATCCACATGTTCCCCTTGGACAGCACCTGCAGGGGGTTCCGCCGGGAGGCGGGTATGTCCTGGGCGAGGCTGCCGGGTATCCAGGTGTAGACGACCTTCTGCGCCAGCAGCTGGCCGACGAGCGAGGGCCCGTCCTCGTAGAACGTGGCGTCGATGGTGACGTTGTCGGCCTGGTTCTCCCTGGTCATCTTCTCCAGGGTGTCGCCGACCTTGCTCTTGACCCCGGTGGCCTTGATGCCGTACTCGGCGGTGAAGGCGGCAGCGGTCTTGGTGATGTCACCGGTGCTGTCGTAGACGGTGACGCTGCCTTCCTTCTTCGCCTGGGCGACGAGTTTCTCCAGGTCGAAGCCGGAGTCGATCTGTGGCCCGGCGCCGGACGCGGCGCCGGTCTCGCCCGCGGTGCCCGTCGGGCCCGTGGACGGCGCGCAGGCCGCGGCGGCGCCGAGCGCGCCTGCGAGGACGAGGGAAACGGCGAGGCGCCGGCGCCGGCGGCCCGGGCCGACGACGGTTCCGAGAGCAGAGCTGCGCATGAGTTGACCTCCCGCGGTGTCCCGGTGGGAACCGGGCTCGATTGGCGTGGTCCGAGGCCAACGAGCACCGCTCGGCGACCTGATGCCGGACAGCTTCGACCTGCCCGAAGCACTATGTCAAGACATCAGGATCAAACCAGCACACATAATGTTCACCTCTCCGCAACGAGCAGGTCACCCGCCGTTTGCCGGGAGAGGCCATGACGCGACTCTTTATTTGTCAGCACATTCTTATGTAAGGTCCGTTCTCACTGATGAGGTGACTCACTTCCGTCAAGGAGGAACCATGCACAGACGCACCCGCCTGGCCGCCGGTCTCGCCGTGCTCGTGACCGGGCTGACCGCCGCGACCGCCACCGCGTCGACGCCGCCGCTCCCGGGCAACCACTCCGTCGCGCCCGTGTACGCGAAGGCCGAGACCCGGGCCCTCTTCGACGACGACGCCGGCGGCAACTCCAACGCCGACGACCCCGCGATCTGGTACAACTCCGCGCACCCCGGCTCCAGTCTGGTGCTGGGCACCGCCAAGGAGGGCGGTCTGGACGTCTACCGCCTGGACGGCTCGCTGGTGCAGTCCCTCCCCGCGCCGGCCGCGCCCGGAGTCGACTCCTCCCCCGGACGCTTCAACAACGTGGACGTGCTCACCGGAGTACGGTTCCCCGACGGCCGGCGCTCGGACGTCGCCGTCGTCACCGACCGCGGGCGCGACCGCATCCGCTTCTACCGGATCGACGGCTCCCGGCCCGGCGCACCGCTGACCGACGTCACCGACACCGCCGTCCCGCGCGCCTTCGCGGCCACCGAGGCGGAGGTCGACGACCAGTACACGGCGTACGGCACCGCGGTGTGGCGCGACGAGGACAACGGCCGCTCGTACGTGCTCGCCAGCCGCCGCCACACCCCCGATCTGGGGCTGTTCGAGGTGCGGGTCACCCGGTCCGGCACCGTCACCTACGACAAGGTCCGCACGCTCACCCTGCCGAGCACCTTCCGGACCCCCGGCGGCACCTGGAGCCCCTGCCAGGACCCGGGTGACGGTCCGCAGATCGAGGGTCTCGTGGTGGACGCCGACGAGGAGGACGTCTACATCGGCCAGGAGGACGTCGGCGTCTGGAAGGTGGACGCCGACCTCGACGACGACCCCGAACTCATCGACCGGACCCGACAGTTCGGGATACCGGCGGTCTACGACCCGGTGAGCGACGAGTGCGTGGCGGGCGCCGACCCGGGGTACGGCGGCGAGCACATCACCGCGGACACCGAAGGACTCACCCTGTTCCGGGGGCCCTCCGGCCACCAGTACCTGATCGTCTCCAGCCAGGGCGACTACACCTACTCCGTCTACGACACCTCGGACGACGACGAGTGGGCCGGCTCCTTCCGCGTGGCTCCCGGCGCGGTGGCCGACGGCTCCGAGGAGACCGACGGCATCGCCGCCACGGGCCGGGGGCTCGGCACGGCCTTCCCGAACGGCCTGTTCGTCGCGCAGGACGGCTACAACGCCCCGGCGTCCGGTGACGACGGCGACCGCACCGACACCAACTACAAGCTCGTCGACCTGTCCGACGTACTGCGCGCCGCCGGCGTGCGCTGACCGGACGGAGGGGGAGGGCGGCCGACACCGCCCTCCCCCTCCGCAGCGGGTCGCGCCCCGGCCGCGACCGGCCCCAGCCGTGAGAGAGGCTCCCCGTGACCGTCACCATCGCCCTGTGCGTCACCGCTGTCGCCTTCGTCTTCATCTGCGGTGCCAACGACGGAGGTGCCCTGCTGGAACTCGCCGTACGGCACCGCGGCCGCTCGGCGGGGCTGCTCCTCACCCTCCTCGTGCTGGCCGTCGGACTGGGACCGGACCTCTTCGGGCTCGCCGTCGCCCGCACCTTCACCGGCCATCTCGGCGAGGGGCCGCCCGACGCGGCGCGGCTGGTCTTCCTCGCGGGCGCCGGCGCGTCGGTCGTGCTGGTCCTGCTGCTGGCCTGGCGGGGCGTTCCCACCTCGCTGACCCTGGCCGTCCTGGGCGCACTCGCCGGGGCGGACGTCGCCCTCGGTGTCCGTCCGGCGTGGGGCAGCCTGGGCATGGTGCTGGCCGTCGGCGTCGCCGCGCCGCTGGTGGGGGCGGGAGCGGGCTGGTTCATCGGCCGCGCGATGCGTCTGCTGCCCTCGCTGCACGGGATGCCGCGGATCGTGAGCGGTCTGCAACTGACGGCGTACGGCTGCCAGTGCCTGGCCTACGCGGCCAATGACGCACAGAAGATGTTCGCGGTGGTGGCCGTCGCCTTCGCCGGAGACGTGCTCATGCCGCAGCCCTGGCAGGCCGGTGACGTCATGGTGGCCGCGGTGTTCGCGGCGGGCGCCGTGCTGGGTGCGCGCCGGGTGGCGCGCGGGGCGACCAGCCGCCTGCTGACCACCCGGCCCTGGCAGGTGATGTCCGCCGAATTCGCTTCGTCCGCCGCGGTGTTGTCCACCGCCGGATTCGGCATGCCGGTCAGCATGACGCAGTCGGTCGCCGGCGGACTCGTCGGCACCGGCGTCAGCGAGGGCGGCCGGCGGGTGCGCTGGCAGTACACCCTTCCCCTGCTGACCGTCTGGCTGGTCACGCTGCCGGCCGGTTTCGTCGCCGGCGCGCTGGCCGGCCTGATCCTCAAGGGAGCCGTCTCATGGTGAGCGCGACCGTCCGCCGCGTCATCGGCGATCTCACCGGACGCACACACCGCACGACCGTCGGCCTGCTGACCGCGCAGCTGGACGCGACCGTCCGGGGCGTGGACCTCGCGGCGGACCTCGCCGCGGGGCGCGTCTCTCCGCCCGAGGCACGCGAGCGCATGGCGGGGGTGGAACACGAGGGCGACGAGCGCCGGGCCGCGCTCGTCGCGGAGTTGTCCGCGGCACTGACCACGCCGCTCGACCGTGAGGACCTCTACCGCTTCTCCCGGTCCGTCGACGACGTCCTCGACGGCCTGCGGGATCTGGTCCGGGAGACCGATCTCTTCGGCCTGCCCGGAAACCCGGCCGACCTGCCTGCCCTGCGGGCAGTCCGTGAGGGCCTGATCGCCCTGCGCGAGGCGGTCGGCGCGCTGACGGGCGCCCCCGCCCAGGTGCACCAGGGAGCGATGGCCGCCCGGAAGGCCGCCGGACGGGTGCGACGCGCGTACCAGGAAGCGATAGCCGCGCTGCTCCGCGAGGAGGTGCGCGTCGACACGCTCGGCCGCCGGGAACTGCTGCGCCGCCTCGACGGCATCGGGCGGCGCCTCAAGGACGCCGCCGCCGACCTGTCCGACGCGCTGCTCAAGCGGGGGCACTGATCCCCGGGACGCCGGACCGCCTCTCGCGCAGGGCGCGTTCGCGCGGCCCGGTCCGTCCGGGATCAGTGCGCGGAGACCGTCATCTCGAAGGCGTAGCGGGAGGCGCGGTAGACGTGCGCCCCGTACTCGACCGGTTTCCCCGAGCCGTCGAACGCGGTGCGGGTCATGGTGAGCAGCGTCGCGCCCCTGGCCTCGTCGAGCAGTTTGGCCTCGGCGGCCGTCGCCTTGCGGGCTCCGATGGTCTGCTCGGCGCTGCTGAGGACGACGCCGGACCGGCGCAGGAGCTGGTACAGCCCGCCGTCGGCCAGCGAGTCGGCGCTCAGCTCGATCACGCCCGGCGGCAGGAAGTTGTGCAGCAGCGCGATCGGCTGGTCCTCGGCGAGGCGCAGGCGCTCGACGGACAGCACCGGGCTGCCCTCCTCCAGGCCGAGCGCGGCGGCGGGGGCGGCTGCGGCCGGAACGGTCTCGACGGAGAGCACCCGCGTGGACGGGCGGCGGCCGTCCCGCTCCAGGTCCTCGTAGAGGCTGGTGAACTCGACCTGTCGGCGTATGCGATTGGCGACGACCTGCGTGCCCACGCCCCGCTTGCGGGCCAGCAGGCCCTTGTTGACGAGGTGCTGCATCGCCTGGCGCATGGTCGGGCGGGAGAGGCCGAACTCGTCGGCCATCAGGATCTCGTTGCTCAGCCTGGTGCCGGGCGGCAGGTCACCCGACTCGATGAGGCTCTGCAACTGCTGGGCGAACTGGAAGTAGAGGGGGACCGGGCTGCTCCGGTCGATCGTGATCTTCTTCGTGAGCGATTCCACGTCACCCTCCCGCGCTGTGCTGCCGACACCTGCCAGTATGCCTCACTCCACATTAGATTCGTACGTCTTTATGTCTGAACAAACCCTTGTCCTTGGCCCGGCCCGGGGATAGAAATCAGCTGGGCCGTTCCAGGCTCGTCCCCCCGCCCGCTCGAAAGGCTCGCACATGCGTATCGGACTCATCGGCACGGGCCGCATCGGCGCGTTCCACGCCTCCACGCTCGCCGCCCTCCCGGCCGTCACCGCGCTCGTCCTCCACGATCCCGACGCACGTTCCGCCCGTACCGTGGCGGACACCGTGGGCGGCGCGTGCGCCGGCAGCCTCGGCGGGCTGCTCGGCGCCGGACTGGACGGCATCGTCATCGCGGCGCCCACCGGCAGCCACGCGGAGCTGATCCTGGCCGCCCACCGCGCGGGGCTGCCCACCTTCTGCGAGAAGCCCGTCGCCTCCACGCTCGACGAGACCGACCGCGTGCTGGCGGCGCTGCGGGACTCGGACGTGCCCCTGCAGATCGGTTTCCAGCGCCGGTTCGACGCGGGGTACCGGGCCGCGCGCGAGGCGGTCGCGGCCGGGCGGCTCGGCTGGACGCACACCCTGCGGGCCTGCACCGCGGACCCGGCTCCCCCGCACCCGGGGTACGTGCCCGGCTCGGGCGGCATCTTCCGCGACTGCTCGGTGCACGACTACGACATCGTCCGCTGGGTGACCGGCCGGGAGATCACCGAGGTCTACGCCACCGGGGCCAACCGCGGTGACGCGTTCTTCGCCGCGGCCCAGGACGTCGACACCGCCGTCTCCGTCCTCACCCTGGACGACGGCACCCTGGCCACCTGCACCGCCACCCGGTACAACGGCGCCGGCTACGACGTCCGTCTGGAAGTCTGCGGCTCCGAAGGCACCCTGGTCGCCGGTCTGACGGAACAGGCCCCGCTGGCCTCGGCCGAGGGGAAGGTGTACCCGGCCGGCTCCCCCTACCCCGGGTTCATGGAGCGCTTCCGGGACGCCTACCGCGCCGAACTCGCCGCGTTCGCCGAGGTCGTGGCGGGCGCCCGCCCCAGCCCGTGTACCGGCGAGGACGCCCGGGCGGCCCTGGCCGTGGCCGAAGCCGCCACCCGTTCACGGGCCGAGGGGCGCCCCGTCCCGGTGTCCGCTGCCACCCGGGCGCACGTGTAGGGCGACGGGCGCCCGGGTGGCCGGGCCCCGCCCGTCAGTTCGCCGTCATGTCCGTACCGCCGACGATCCAGGAGGGCCACGCCTGGAGTCCTGAGGTGCCGCCGGGGAGCAGGTGGTACACGCGCCACAGCCCGGTTTCGTCCTGGGCGGTGACGAGCGCGGCGCCGTCCTGCGCGAAGGTCGCGTCGCCCAGTGCGGGTTCGAGGACCGTGCGCCGCGAACCGTCGATGGCGGACACCGCGTCCACCCGCCCGGGCGTCCCGGAGCCGGCGTCGGGGTCGTCCAGCACGAGATGGTCCCCGACGACGGCACGGAGCCGGTAGGAGCCGGCGTCGCCGAGGGCCTTGGGCTGGGTACCGGAAGGGGAGCCGACGCGTGCGGCGCGGAGCGTGTGGTCCGGCCCTTCGTCGACGGCGAACCACCGGTCGTTGTAGCGGATCTGGGCCGTGCCGGACAGGCCGGTGACGTACGGCGTGAAGGCGTACGTGGTGAGGTTGACGAGACCGGCCGTGGTCACGCCCTGGTAGCTGTAGCTGACGGCCATGTACTGCACGGAACCGCCCGGCTGGACCCGGCTCACCGAGGCGCCGGAGGGTATGCCGCTCACCTGCTGCCCGCCGATGACGTTCGCGACCGGCAGCAGGGCGCCGGCGCGCCATACCCGCAGGGGGCTGCCCCAGTTGCCGCCCGCCAGGACGCTCCAGCCGGTGGCGGCCCGGAACGACTGCCCGCTGGGCAGGTTGAACCGGGCCGCGTCCCCACTGGAACGGTGCACCTGCGACACGGTGGTGACGCCGCCCTCGGTCGTCACGGTGCTGCGCACGTCCGCACCGCTGGCCAGATCGCTCGGCTTCGCACTGGAGAGCGGGGGTGTCACGTTCTGGTAGGAGCCGGTCCGGGTGGTCGCCCCACCGTCCAGGCTGAAGTCGAAGGTGTGCGAACCCGCCCAGAGGTACGCCACCGAGGGCACGGACTCCTCCGCCACGGCACGGGCGGCCGGGACCGGCTGTTCGACGGCCGACGCGGTGGGCGCGGTGCCGAGCACGGCGGCCCCGAGCAGAGTGAGCGCGGCCAGCACCTTGAAGGATTCACGCGGGTGATTCACTGAGCCTCCGATTGCCGTCTCGTATCCCGTGCGGGCACCGGTGGCGCCCCCCGAGGCCAGCGAACCACGTGGATCGCAACCATGTGCGGCGATCACGGGAAACGGGCGGAGCACGGCCCCAGGCAAGGGCCGGGCCTCGCACACCGTGCCCGACGAGTGATCACAGGCCGGCCGGCGCGCTCAACGCCGAGGACATGGTCAGGCTGTCCCGCACCGACTGCGGAGGAGTTCCACACCGTCGCCCTCGAGGTCGTCGCAGTACGTCGCGCGTCCGGTCATGGCCATCACCAGGGCCAGGGTGGGGCCGGACACGAGCGGCCCGGATCCGGTCGTGAAAGGGCCGTCGGCCGCGACGAGTCGCAGGCCACCGATGCGTCCCTTGGCAACGACCACGAGGTCCGAGCCCTGGTAGTACTCGGCCACCTGAGTGACGACCTCGATCGGGTAGGGGCGACGGATGCCCAGCGGGTTCCGGATGTCTTCTCCGTGGACGATCGTCTCGCCCAGCATGGCGATGGGGGGCAAGGGAGGTTTGGTGCGGCTCGGTACGACAGCCCGGAACCGCTCAAGGGTCTCGGCCGGACCCGTGCCCAGTTGCTCGGCCAGCCGCATGGCCACCTGCTTGTCGAAGTCGAACCGGCAGCGGATCACCCCCGCCAGCCAGCGCACGGTGTTCAGGCTGGCGCCGGCGGTGAGATGCGCCAGCACCTCACGCACCGTCAGGCCGGAGCACAGCGACGGCGTCTCCCACTGTTCGGCCGTCAGCTGTCCGAGATCGGCTGCCAGTTCCGCCCGCTCGGTGTGGATCGCGGGCCAGACTCCGGCCTTGCGGCTGTGGTCTGTTGCCAGTTCCGGATCAGTCATGAGGTACCTCCTGGTAGGGGCGTGCTCGACATCGTGCCCGGTCCGGAAGCAGGTGGGTGTCCGGCAGAGCGTTCCTGAAGAGGACTCCCGCTCCGGAGCAAAGTAATCGCCGCGGATGATCTTTCCTCCGGCGATCGGCCGGCGGCGAGCGGCGCCTCCGCGACGATCCGCCGGCGCGAAGGCGCGGGACGGCTCCTGGCCCAACGAGGCGGCCCCCTGCGGAAATCTTCGCTATCCGCGTCACGAGCAGGACGCGGAGCCGACTGTGTTCGCTTTCGGCGAGATCGGCTGACCCGAGACCTGAGAATTCCCGTTGCGCGTGAGGCAGCGGTAGCCGATGAAAGGCGTAAGGGGGTGACCGGAGATTCCCTCAGTGGAGGTCATGGTTCCTGAAGGAATCTCCGGCCATTCCTCCCTGCTTCCCCGCACCGCTCCTCCCATGCCTGACCCACACCAGGATGTCGACGTGCGTGTGGGCCGCAACGACGCATCGTTGCGGCCCACACGCGGGGACCAGCCCGGTAGAGCGGTGGATGTCACCACCGATACCAACGGCCCCGCTTTCCATTCGCCGTCGGCCGGACGATGAATCCGAGCAGCCAGACCACCAGCACGATGATCGCTATCCACCAGAGCGCCTTCAATGCGAAACCCGCACCGAAGAGAAGCAGAGCCAGCAGAAGAACGAGAATAAGGGGAACCATGATTATCAACCTCCGAGACATCCTCTGCCCCCAAGGTGCGATCCCACTCCCCCCACTTTTGGAATTCCTCTTTCCGCCCGGAGCGGGGTGTCAGGGAGAGCTGTCGAGGGACCGGTCCGGCGTGTCACGGCGCCCGGACGGCAGTCACCTCCTGCGGGCGCCCCAGCCGTGGCCCACGCCCGCCACATGCAGAGCCAGGGCCGTGAGCCCCAGCAGCATCACGTTCGTCGAAGAGAACACGTCGTTGGTGCTGACCTCCGCCACGTTGATCAGGAACGAGACGAAGAACAGCACTGCCGCGACCATACCGAGCATCACAAGCTCCTCTCAGGGAAAGTGCACCCCCAGTACCCCGTCGCCGGGCACATAGGCGCTGTCGGCGGGCGGCTACGGCCGAGAACGCTCTCACGGCGGGCATCCCGGATCGGTATCGTCGTCGGCCGGTGAAAGCGGGGGCCGGAGTGATGGATGCGTACGGGGAGCGGCTGGGGCCGGGGGCGACGGTCGGCCACTACGTGGTCGAGCGGCTCCTGGGGTCGGGAGGCATGGGCCGCGTCTTCGTGGCGGTCTCCCCCACCGGCCGGCGCGTCGCGATGAAGGTGATACGCGAGGAGTACGCCGCCGATCCCCGATTCCGGGCCCGGTTCGCCCGCGAGGTGGAGGCGGCCCGGCGGGTCAGCGGGGCGTACACGGCCTCGGTGATCGACGCCGCCACCGAGGGCCCGCTGCTCTGGATGGCCACGCTGTTCGTACCGGGGCCCTCGCTCGCCGACCGCGTGGGGGACCGCGGTCCGCTACCGGAGCACGAGGTGCGCGTCCTGGCGTACGAACTGGCCGAGGCCCTGCGGGACATCCACCGGGTCGGGCTGGTCCATCGCGATCTCAAGCCCAGCAACATCCTGCTGACCGGCGACGGTCCGCGCGTCATCGACTTCGGCATCGCGCGGGTCAACGGCACCGAACGCCTGACCCAAACCGACGCCCTGGTGGGCACGCCGGCGTTCATGGCCCCGGAGCAGTTCCTCGCCCAGGCCCAGGCGGGGCCGGCCGCCGACGTCTTCGCACTGGGCGGGGTGCTCACGTACGCGCTGACCGGCGCGGGTCCGTTCGAGGGCGACAGCCCCTACGCGATCGCCTGGCACGTCGTACACGGCGAGCCCGCACCCCTCGCCGGGACAAGCCCCCTGCACGAGCTGATCGGCCGGTGCCTGGCCAAGGACCCCGCCGCCCGGCCGGCCCCCGCCGAGATCCTGGAGCTGCTCCGGGGCAGCACGATCCGGCCACCGGCGGTCTCATCCGCCGAGGACGCACCCCCGTCACCGGAACCCCAGCAGAAGGAGGAGGACGAGACCGGGCAGGATGCTGCCGCGTCCGGCCGCCGCCCGTGGCGACGGGTGGCCCTGGGGGCCGGGACTCTCGTGGTCTCGCTGACTCTCGGCCTGGTCGCCTGGCAGCAGTGGGGAACCGGTCGTACGGACAAGGGACAGGGCGCGTCCGGCGCCACGTCCTCGCCGACGGGGCCCGCCGTTACGGCGAGTTGGACGGCGAAAGTACCGTCGGACGTCGGTCACTGCACCGCCACCGGCGAACTGGTGCTCTGCGAGTCGCAGCGGGAGGCGGTCACCGCCTACGACGCCCGCACGGGAAAGAAGCGGTGGGCCACCCCGCGTACCCGGGACAACAGCATGATGCTGACCGTCTCGCCCAGGCGGTCACTGGTGATCGTCGCCGAGGGGAACAACTTCATGGACACCGGTGAATGGGAACGGCAGGTGCTGCGCGCCGTGGATCTGGCCACCGGCATCGACCGGTGGAACGTCAAGGCTCCGATGGGTACGTCAGCGGTGCTGAGCGGTACCGACCTCGTCGTGGGAAGCACCTTCGGTATCAGCGGCAGGAACATCGAGACGGGCGCCGCGATCTGGAACCGGACCACGCCGAGCAGCGCGGCCACCTACCCCAGAATGGTGGCGGGTGCCGTCCTCAACCTCCGTCCCGGCCCCACCGCGCAACGGCCCCGAGCGGTCGTGGAGCGCATCGATCCGCATACGGGCGACGTCCGCTGGAGCCGCGACCTGCCCTCCCCCGCCGTGTCCTGGGCGCACCAGTCCGACAAGGACTCCGTCGGCATCGAGATCTGGAACGACGACTCGACCCGCATGAAGGAGTACATGCGTTTCGACACCGACGGAACGCGGCGGGCGAGCCACGAGATCGACCCGCCGCAGACCGCCGGCGAGGAACCCGACACCGTCGTCTTCGGCCCCACGTGGAAGGTGGTGCGGGACCGGGTGAAGGGCCGCTTGGTGGCCACTGGCCTGGAGGACGGCAGGGTGCGATGGCAGGTGCCGATCGCCGGGTCGGACGCCGATCCGTACATCGACGCCAAGGGCCGCGTCTACGTGCTCAGGGCGAACCGCTCGCTCGTCTGCCTGGACGGCGCCGACGGGCGGGAGCTGTGGCGGTCGAAGCCCGTCCGGACCTCGGAGCCCCGACCGTCCGGCGGCGGATCGCACCTGACGGTCCGGGCCGACGGTGTCGTCTACGCGGCCGTCGGGAAACGCACCCTGGCCGCCTTCGAGCCGCCGGGCCGTGCGAGCGCCACCGGGTAGCACCGGTTCCGGGCGAAGGCGGAACGGGTTCGCCGGGTGTGCTCACGGGGTGCGCCGGGCGGAGCTCTTGAGCCGTTCGGCGAAGGCTTCGACGAGACCGCGAAGCTCATCGGGGCGCTCGATGACGAAGGGCCGGTCCAGCGAGGCGAGGACGGCGGGCAGCCAGTCGAGCCGTTCGACCCGCAGGGCGACCCGGCACCAGCGCTCGGTGTCCGGTTCCGCACGGCCCGGGGAGGGAAGTTCCTCCACGATGGCGACGCCGGCGGGGAGCCGGGTGTGGATCTGCTCGGGCGTGCCCTGAATCCGCACGGTCACCTCGTGCCGGTACGGAGCCGTGGCGAGCCCGGTCAGGACGCGCTGGGCAGGGTCGGGTCCGGCGGGCGGTTCGAATGAGCCGGGCAGGATTCTCGCCTCCGTGACGCGGTCCAGCCGAAACGTCCGGTCCTCACCTGTCGTGAGATCCGCGGCCGTGACGTACCAGCGGCCCGAGTGGGAGACGACCCCGTACGGGTGCAGGGTGCGTGCGCTGTGCCTGCCGTCGGCGGCGGTGTACCGGATCGAGACCGGCCGGTGATGGCTGACCGCGTCGGCGATGGCGAGCAGCACCGCGGACTGCGGTGCGGCTGTCTCGCCGGGCGGATCGGTGAAGGCAAGGGCGCCGAGGACCGCGTCGAGCCTGTGGCTCAGCCGTTCGGGGAGCACGCGCCGGATCTTGGCCGTCGCCGTCTCACCGGCCGTGGACACGGCTGTCGTCAGTCCGGCTCTCCGGCCTGCGATCAGGCCGAGCAGCACGGCGAGCGCCTCGTCGTCGCTCAGCATGAGCGGGGGCATGCGGTAACCGGGGGCGAGGCGGTAGCCGCCATAGCGGCCTCGGACGGACTCGACGGGGATGTCGAGGTCGAGGAGGTGACCGGCATAGCGGCGGACGGTGCGTTCGTCGACGCCGAGCCGTCCGGCCAGTTCGGTCACGGTGCGGATGCCGCCCGACTGCAGAAGCTCCAGCAGGGCGAGCACGCGGGCGGCGGGGCGAGGCATACCTCGCATCCTCCCGCATATACCGGGCGGGTTCCGCCCGGTATCAGTCGTACGGTGAAGCCCTCAGCACGTACAGAACGGAAGAAATCCATGAATTTCGTCTCCATACGCATCATCACGGGCGACGTGGCCCGCCTCGTCGGCTTCTACGAGCGCGCCACCGGCGTGTCCGCCACCTGGTTCACCGAGGACTTCGCCGAACTCACGACCCGCTCGGCCACCCTGGCGATCGGCAGCACCCGCACGGTCGGCCTGTTCGCGCCCGGCTCCGCCCGTCCGGCCGACAATCGCAGCGTCATCCTCGAATTCCTCGTCGACGACGTGGACGGCGTGTACAAGAACCTGAGGGGCTTCGTGGAGGACTTCGTCAACGAGCCCACCACGATGCCCTGGGGCAACCGCGCGCTCCTGTTCCGGGATCCCGACGGCAACCTCGTCAACTTCTTCACCCCCGTCACACCGGCGGCCATCGAGAAGTTCGCTCGCTGAGGCCGGCGCGGCTGCCCGGCTCGGCCGTCGGGGGCGGAGGACGGCTCGGGGTGTCCCCCGGTTCTCCGGCGGCTACTTGCCCCGGGTGTTCGCCAGGTACGCGGCGATACGCGCGGGGTCCTCCTCGATGCGGTCCAGGATGGCCTCCGCCGTGTCCCGGCGCCGTGTTCCCAGCTCCCGATAGACGAGCCAGAGACCGGTGCGGGCGGCCTGCCGGCAGCGGTCACCGAGATCGGTGTTGCCCAGGGCATGCTCGTCCCTGTCCGGCTCGCCCGTGACGATCTGCCGGAGGAGTTCCAGAACGAGGTCGCGGGCGTCCGGGGACAGTTCGCCGAGCAGCCCCGCTAGGAGTACGGGGACCGTGGGGAGGGCGGCGCTGTGCAATTGCCCCTGCACCACGACCACGTTTTCCAGGTCCCAGTAGGCCGCCATGGCCTCGTCCTCGTCCGAGGCCGCCAGCAGACGACGCAACGCGCCGGGTACGTCACGGGACCGGTCGCCCAGCGTCCGGAAGCCTGCCCAGTCCGTACGAGCGATCTCCACCTCGGCCAGGTTCCTGTTCACCGGTCGCTGCTCCTGTTCTCGTGCTCGTGAAGGGGCACGAGTTCGCCGATCGCGACGCCATGATCACCCGTGACACCGCACGATCATGTCACCCCCGGCCAGGAGGAGACCGGCGAGGCCGCCGCCGCTTCCACCGCCTCTGCGGATCAGTGCCCGGCGCGGCCGGTTCCGGCGACTGCCCTGTGCAGGGTGGAGGTCAGGAAGGTGACGAGACCCGTCGCGGCCGCGCTCCCGAGCATCACCATTCCCGCACCGACCACGAACAGACCGCTCGCGTCGTCCGACCAGTCGTAGGCCGCGGCCAGGGTCAAACCACCTGAGATGCCGAGCACCGCGGCTCTGCCGTGCCCCCGCAGCGCCGCCCAGCACACCGGTATCAGCAGACCCAGCGCCAGCCCGGCCACCTGCCACGCCTCGTAGGGGCCGGTCGTGGAACCGTCGGGATGCACGTCACGGTGCTGGTCCCATCCCAGCCAGGACGCCCACATCGCCACCGCCACACCGGCGAGCAGCACGATCGTCATGGACAGGGGCGCGGGGTTTCGCTGTTCGTTCGTCATGGCCCCAGCCTCCCGGCACTTCCCGGCCCGCAGCAGAGCGAAGGTACTCAGCCGTACCCGAGTAGAAATCCCCGCGCGACCACGCACCACAGTGCACGAGCGTCGCCCTCCCCGTCCCTCCGTGCCTGCTCAGCGGATGAGTTCACGCCGTGTTCACTGTGCAACCTTCTTTCCTTCGTAAGGGTCTTCCTTGCGAGCCTCGTACCTCGTACGCCATTGGCTCGATGTATGCGACCAAGGAGAATTTGTGGGCAAACGCACCACGCTGGCCCTGGCTGTCTGTGCTGTCACGGCACTGACGGGCGGCATGGCCGTCGCAGCCCCCAGCGGCACGTCCGCGGGGGCCGCCGGAAGTACGGCGGCGACGACCGTGCGTGAGGACTTCAACGGCGACGGCTATCAGGACCTTGCCGTCGCCGCTCCCGCCGCGACGGTCGCCGGCCACTCCGGGGCCGGCTATGTCACCGTCAGCTATGGATCGGCGAAGGGTCTGAGCAAGGCGAAGACCACGGTCATCGATCAGAACACCGCGGGCGTGCCGGGCGCGCCCGGAAAGAATCACGGCTTCGGCTACCGGTTGGCCGCCAGGGACCTCGACCACGACGGGCTGACCGATCTCGCTCTGGTCACCCATGAACGGTTCATGGGCGAGGGCTATGCCATCAACGGGTCCGTCATTCTGCTGTGGGGCAGGACCAGCGGCATCACCGGGAAGGGTGCGGCCCGTATACCGACCTTCCCCGACTACCAGATCGGGGACGACCTCACCGCCGGTGATTTCGACGGTGACGGCGCGACGGACCTGATGATGCTCAACGGAGACGACGGGTGGCAGCGCGACGTGCTGTACGGCCCGTTCACCCGTACCGGGAAGCCCGCCCGCGAGCGGGGGATCTTCATGGCCGATACGAACAACCGCATGTCGGACACCGCTGTCGGTGACTTCAACGGCGACGGCATCGACGACCTGTGCACGTTCTTCGTGTACGAGGGCAAGGCCCTGGGCGGCAAGCTGTGGCTGGGTACCCGCAAGGGCCTGTCCACGAAGTCGATCCCGCTCCCGAGCGCCTCGGCCGCCGCGGTCGGTGACTTCGACAAGGACGGCAGGGACGACCTCGCGACGCGGGTGATCCCGAAGGGCAACACGGACAACCTGTCCACCGATGCCGGAACCATCAAGATCTACTACGGTTCCGCGTCCGGGCTGAGCACCACCCGGACGAAGACGATCACCCAGGACACCGCGGGCGTACCCGGGGTGAGCGAGAAGGGCGATCAGTTCGGCGCGCGGCTGAGCGCGGGTGACGTCAACGGCGACGGTTACGCCGACCTGGCCGCGGGTGTGCCGTTCGAGGCCATCGGGACGACCAAGGCGGCGGGCGCGGTGGTGCTGCTGAAGGGCCGGGCCGGTGGTCTCAGCGGTACCGGTTCGCAGTCCTTCCACCAGGATTCGGCCGGGGTGCCGGGGGTGGCGGAGGCCGGTGACCACTTCGGCGCATCGGTCCGGCTGCTCGACATCAACAAGGACCGCAAGGCGGACCTGATGGCCGGTGCTCCCGACGAGAACCTCGGCACCGTCGCCGACGGCGGTGCGGTGTGGTCGCTGCGGGGTGTCTCCTCGGGCCTGACCGCGAAGGGCTCCTTCGCCTTCAACCCTGTCGACCTGGGTTCCCCGGTTCTCAAGGCCCGCTTCGGCCTGAACCTGGCCAACGACAACGGCCCCGGCATCGGCTGACGTACCTGCCGATAGCGGGGTGGTGCCGGGCCTCGGCCACGTAACGGCACCACCCCGCGCTGTGCCTCGGACGAACCGTGTCGCGGCGAGGGCTGCCGCGACACGGTTCGTCCGTCTCGGACTTCCCGAGCCGCCGAAGGGCGCACCTCCTTCATCAGGGATTCCGCTCGTCGCGGCCTGGTCAATGCCGGGCTGAGGTTGCGGCGAGGCTTACCCTCCGGGGGTACGTGCAGGAAGTGGTGACTGTCGCGGTGCCGGGACCGCCGGACTCGATCACGCGCGGCAGGAGACGGAGGAGGCGCCCTGATGCCCTACGACCGCACCGTGACCGTCGAGGGACCGTTCGACCGGGTCCAGCAGGAGGTCCGCAGCGCCTTGGCCGACCAGGGTTTCGGCGTGCTGACCGAGATCGACGTACAGGCGACCCTGAAGGCGAAGCTCGATCACGACATGGAGCCCTACCTGATCCTGGGCGCCTGCAACCCTTCCCTGGCCCACCGGGCGCTGGAGGTCGACCGTTCCATCGGGCTGCTCCTGCCCTGCAACGTCGTCGTGCGAGCCGATGGCGACGAGGTGGTCGTGCAGGCCTTCGACCCCAACGCCATGGTCTCCCTCACCGGCCTCGACGCCCTCGCGCCCGTGGCCCAGGAAGCCACCCGCCGGCTCGACGCCGCCCTCGCCGCCGTGGAAGCCGCCGGGCAGGACCGCCAGGGCGGCTCCGCCTGAACCGGCGACCTGCGGTGCGCCGCCTCTCGCGGGCAACCCGCCCCGCGCTCTGTCGCGTGCTCGACGCCGATGGCCGACGGCAACCGTCCGTCTGTCCGCCCTCGACCATGGACGTGCCCCTGATCACGCACTCCAGCAGGTGTGTACCTCGCGTGTCGGGGTAGTGGCCGGAAGGTTGCGAAATTCGGCCAGGTACACGGGGGATTCATGAACCAGCAGGCGGCTTGTCACAGCGGCGACCAGATCCGGCACGGCGAAAGCCACACCATGCGCGGCAGCGCCGCGTACGACATGACGTCCGGTGCGATCGCCGATGCCCGCGGCTTCGTCCGCGACTTTCTCTCCGAGACCGAGGCATCACGCGGATGGCCGGTCTCCGACCGTGCGGCGGACATCGCGCAGCTGGTGGTCAGTGAGCTGGCCACCAACGTGTGCAAGTACGCTCCGGGGCCGTGTCTGCTGGACCTGGAATCCGACGGCGCCATGCTGAGCATCACCATGTGGGACTCCGGCGCGGTACTGCCCGCCGCTTCCCCCTCGGACCCGGCCCGGATCGGCCGGCACGGCCTGGAACTCGTCCTCATGGTCTGCCAGAGCTTCGAGATCCACCGCGCACCGGTCGGCAAACGCCTGACCGTCCGCATCTCCCTGGTCGACAGCCAGGAAGGCAGCCCTGCCGGCCACACCGCCTGGTAGCCCTCGCGCCGCACCCCAGCCTGCAATGACAGAAGTCTCAGTGGAAGGGAGTCTGGGGCTTCCATTCGATCAGGACGATGGTCGCGTCGTCGGTCAGTTCGTCGTGGTGGTGTGCGCGGATGTCGTGCATGAGCAGCCTCAGGATCTCGGCGGGCCGCTGCCCTGCGGTCGCGGAGCGGATGATGAAGTCGGTGAACCGGCCGAGGCCGAATTCGTCGCTGCCCCGGCGGGCCTCGGTGACGCCGTCCGTGTACAGCAGGACCCGGTCGCCGGGCTCCAGGGTCTGCTCGTGCACCGGGCGCGCGGTGCCGGGGGTGGAGAGCAGGGAGTCCAAGCCCATGGGCGGCTGCGGGGGACGTTCCAGCGCCTTGTCGACCACGCGCTGATCGCGGATCAGCAGAGGCGCGGGATGGCCGCAGTTGCACCAGCGCAGCACGCCCGTGTCCGTGTTCAGCTGGCAGACGACGCCGGTGCAGAACTGCTCGGGCAGCCAGCGGGCGAGCTCCTGGTCGACGGTGCCCACCATCTCGGGCAGGTCCGCGCCGGAGCGACGGGCGTTGCGCCAGCACGCCAGGGCCACGGCCGTGGTCAGGCCGGAGGCGAGGTTGTGGCCCATGGAGTCGAGGATGCCCGCATGCAGGATGTTGCGGGTCAGGGAGTGGTCGAAGGCGTCCCCGCCGAGTTCGTAGGCGGGTTCCAGGACTCCGGCGGAGGTCACCGAGGTGGTGCCGATGCTGCGGGGAGGCAGGAAGGCGCGGAGCATCTCGGTGTGCGTGTGCATGTTCTTCGTGCGCGTACGGGAGACGAACCAGTCGCTGTAGGTGCGCTTCGACGTGATCACCAGTGCGAGGGCGTGAGCCAGCAGATGGCAGCGGCGCAGGCGCACGGCGTCCATCGTGCCGGGGCGCACGCCGAGTACGCCGAGGCGTTCGGCGCCGTCGATCAGGGGAACCCAGACCACGAGTTCGTTCTGGTCTTCTTCCACCCGCACCGAAACCGTGCGGTAGGCCCATCCGGCGCTGCTGTCGTCCACCGGCAGCCAGGCGTCCTGATCGTCGAGGGGCACCAGTACCTGTTGCTGCAGGTCGACCAGGTAGGTGGTCGCGCTGCCCAGTCCCATCGCCCGGGCGCAGCGGTTCACCACGCCGGGCAGCCGGTAGGGGACGCTCGCGTGGGCCTCGGCGAGCAGTCCTTCCAGGAGCCGCTCGTCCGGCCACGGCTCGGTCACATGGTCACGCTCGTCCGTCACGGCGCCGCCTCCACTTCATCCGCCCACTCTCACACCTCTCCGTCCCCGGGCCCATCGGCCTTGCCGCAGATGGAGCACCGCGTCCTCCTTCAGTGCGGTTCGGGCCCCCGCCGGCATGCCGGTGTCGAGGAGCCGGTGGGCGCGGACGTTCGCGGAGTGTGCGAGGGGGTGGTCACCGGACCACGTCGCCTACAGCTCTGCGGGTGAATCGGGCAGGAGTCCGGCGAAATCGATGACGTCGGGGCGGGTGTCCGCGGCTAGGAGGAGGAGCCGTGCCGGCTGGTCCTGGAGTCCGGTGACCGTGATGCGGCGTCTCGCGGCACCTGCCGGCGTGGATGAGGGGACGAAGAGGTGGAGGCCCGTGACGTCCATGAAGAATGTGCCGCGCAGGTCCCATTGCAGATCGGTCACGTGGGGCGGGAGTGCGTGCACAGCAGTCCGCAGGGGGACGAGTGTGTCGGCGTCGATGTCCCCGCGCGGGGTGATGCGTGCGGACGTGCCGTTGATGACGGTGGTGATGTTCATGGTGGGCGCGCCCCCCTTCGGGGGTTGTCGAGCCCAAAGGCGGAGCCACCCCCGCTACGGGGGGCTACGACGATGGCAGGGGCCGGGTGCCCGTGGTGGGGGCAACGCCCGCTCCCTGAAAGGCCGCCACCCGTGGGAGGGGGCGGCGGTCGGTCTCGTTGTCAGCCCACCGTCGCACATCTGTACCCCGTCTGGCGAGCCTCGCCGGGACGGGGAGCGCCCGCTTCCTACTCGGGGCGGCCGTCGGCGAGCCACTGGGCCACGCCGCGCAGCCCGACCGACCAGCGCCCGAGGTCGGTCACCTCGTCGTGCCCGGTGACGACGGTGAGCAGCTCGGCCACCGCCTCGTCCGGCCGCCGCGCATCGTTGAGGGTGAGCGCGCGGAAGACGCGGACGGCGTCGGAGTCGGGAAACTCCGTGCGGGCGCGGTCGAGCACTGCCAGCGACTCGTCCAGCTCGCCCAGCCACCTCAGGGTGCTCGCGTACTGGCACAGGCACCGGCGCAGCACGTCACCGTGGAGGCCGAGGGCGAGCGCGCGCTCGTAGTAGCCGCGGGCGGTGTCCTCCTGGCCCGCACTGTCGTAGGCGCCGCCCACCTCGAACACGAGGACCGGGTGGTCCGGGTGCTCGGCGAGCAGCGCCTGGAAGTAGGCGATCGTCGGCGCCATGTTCGCCCGGTCGCGCTGGTCGTAGCCGCGCCGGATCGCCTCGGCCAGTTCGGGTGTCACGTCGGTCGTCACTACTGGGCCCCCACGCCTACGAGTCCGAAGATCGTCCCACCGTACCGAAGCCCCGCCCGCGGGCGCCTTCTCGTGGGCGAGATGGTGCGGGCGAGGTCCGGAATCAACGGCGGGTCCGTGAGCCGGCCGTCATCCGGTTCGACCCGCACCACCCGGCGTGCGGTAGTAGCTCAGGAACATGTCCACGCCGCGTTGCACCAGGCGTTCCGCGAGGTCGGGGGCGAGGCGTTCGCCGTAGCCGCTGTGGACGATGTGGGGGTAGAGGACCAGCGCGTAGAACTGCAGGATCGCCACCTGCATGTCGGGGATGTCCAGGTCCTCGCAGCGTCTCAGGGCGACGGCGAGGGGTTCGGCGAAGCGGTCCGGTCCCTGGGCGCGCCAGGCGCGGCCCAGCTGGGGGAAGCGGTGGGATTCGGCGGCGATGAGCGCGCGCAGCGCCAGCACCTCGTCCTGGGCGATCCCCTCCACCCAGCCGTGCGCCGCGGCGACGAGCACGTCGCGGATGTCCTCGTCCGCCGCCAGCCGCCGGTCCATCGCCCGGGCCGAATCACCCAGGGCCTGTTCCAGGGCGTCGCCGACCACCTCCGTGAACAGGTCTTCCTTGCCGTCGAAGTGGTTGTAGATCGTCACCTTCGACACGCCGGCCTCGGTGGCGATCTGGTCCATTCCGACGCCGAAGCCGTGGCGCAGGAACTGCTCGCGGGCAGCGCCGATGATCGCGGTGCGCTTGCGGGCCGCGCGCTCCCCTGACGGCTTCCGCTTGGTCGTGGAGTCCTTCATCGGCCGCATCCTACCAAGGATCTGAACTGTACAGTTGAGTTCACATGAACTGAACGGTACAGTTCACGGCGTTCCCGCGGCGGCCCACCGTCACGCGGGCCCTCATGGCACACCTGCCCCGATGGCACACCTGCCCCCGAACGAGACAACGGAGTTGATCCCATGAGCCCCATCGATGTCCTCGCCCTTTCCGGCAGCCTGCGCGCCGACTCCCACAACACGGCCCTGCTGCGCGCCGCACGGGCCATCGCCCCCGAAGGCGTCGCGATCGACCTCTACGCGGGGCTCCGGGACATCCCCCCGTACGACATGGACCTCGACACCCCGGACCGGCGCCCCGCCCCCGTCGCTGAACTGCGGGCCCGCATCGCCGCCGCGGACGCGCTGCTGATAGCCACGCCGGAGTTCAACTACTCGATTCCGGGCGTGCTGAAGAACGCCCTGGACTGGGTCAGCACCGACTGGACCGGCACCGAAGGCTTGCCGCTGCGGCGCAAGCCGATCGCCCTGACGGGGGCCGCGCCGACCAGCTTCGGCTCCGTACGAGCACAGCTGGCGCTGCGCCAGGTGTTCCTCTGGACGGACTCAGACCTGGTCGTGAAGCCGGAGGTGATCGTCTTCCGCTCGCACGAGCGGTTCAACGAGGAGGGCAACCTCACCGACCCCACCACCCGCCGCCTGCTGGCGGAACTGCTGGACACTCTCGCCCACAAGGTCGAGGCGGCCCGGGCCGGCGTCCCGGCCGCGGTCTGCAGGAGAACGCCCACGATGAACGCACCGATCTCCTCCTCCCCCGCGACCACGGCGCCGTCGGCCGCATCCGTGCACGGCACGGTGGACGCGCGGTTCGCCGCCGTACGCGAGGAACTCGCCGCGGTGGCCCGCGAAGAACCGGGGCTGAGCGCGCAGCTGGCCGTACGGCTGCACGGGCGCCAGGTCGCGGACCTGTGGACCGGTCCCGGGGTCACCGGCGACTCCCTGTTCGCCCTGTACTCCTCCGGGAAGGGTGCCGCCCACCTCGTCACGGCGCTGCTCGTGCAGGACGGCGTGGTGGACCTCGACCGGCCCGTGGCCCGCGACTGGCCCGAGTTCGCCGCCGCCGGCAAGGCGGGGCTGACGCTGCGTGACCTGCTGGCCCACCGGGCCGGGCTCCTCGGCACACCCGAGGGGCTGAGCAGCGCCGAGCTGGCCGACGAACGGCGCCTGGCGGAGCTGCTCGCGCCCCTGCCCCCGGCTTGGGCGCCCGGCAGCGGCTACGGGTACCACGCCTTCACCGTCACGGCCCTGACCGGCGAAGTCGTCCGCCGCGTCACGGGCCGCACCCTCCAGGAGCACTACGCCGAACGGCTGCGCGTCCCGTACGGGCTCGACTTCCACCTCGGCCTCCCCGAGACCGAGGAGCCCCGCTACCTGCCCGCGCAGCCCGCACCCTCACCGGCAGCCGGTCCGGTGCCCGCCGGTCTGACCGCCCTGGCCTTCAACACGCACGCCGATCCGCCCACCGACCTGGTGGCGTACGCCAATACGCGGGGCGTACGGGCGGGCGGCTCGGCCTCCTCGGCGAGTGTAGGCACGGCACGGGGCCTCGCCAAGCTGTACGCGGCGGCGATCTCCCCGGTCGACGGTCGTGCGCCCCTGCTCGGCCCGGAGGTGCTCGCGGAGTTCACCACCCCGCACTCGCCGGGCGTCGATCTGGTCACCGGGGAGCGGGACCACTTCCTGCTGGGCTTCGAAGCGCAGGGCGTCCGCTACGGGTCGCTGAGCGCGCGGGCGTTCGGGCACAGCGGGGCGGTCGGCGCGCAGTCGTTCGCGGACCCCGCCACCGGCCTCGCCTACAGTTACACCCGCCGCCGCTTCACTCCCGGCGGCGGGGGCGGAGCGCCCGAGAACCACCGTCTCATCGCCGCGGTCACCGCCGCGCTCCGGGGAGAGGGCCGCTCCGCGCGGTGAAGGTCCGGCCCGGAACCGCCCCCTTGCGCCACGCGCGGAACCTTCGCGCTCAGCGTCGGGGAAGGCGGTGCAGGGTGACGTCGGTGAGGGCTCCGTCCACGACTGCGCACGTCATGTAGGTGCAGTACGGCTGACGTCTGCGGTCCGTCGGCGACCCGGGATTGAGCAGGCGCAGACCGCCCGGTGCTTCGGTGTCCCAGGGGATGTGGCTGTGGCCGAAGACCAGGACGTCCAGGTCCGGGTAGCGCGCGGCGCAGCGCGCCTCCCGGCCCGGGGCCGCTCCCGTCTCGTGGACGACGCCGAAGCGCAAACCTCCCAGGCGGACGCGGGCCACCTCCGGCAGTCTGGCCCGCAGTTCCGGGCCGTCGTTGTTTCCGTAGACGCCGACCAGGCGCCGGGCGCGGTGCTCGAACAGGTCGAGGGTGGCCGCGTCGACCCAGTCGCCGGCGTGAACGACGACGTCCGCCCGTTCCATCGCGTCCAGCAGTTCACCGGGGAGCTGTTTGGCGCGTCGGGGCACATGGGTGTCCGAGACGAGCACGAGCAGCACGGAAGCCTCCACGCGTGGTGTGGTGTCGTTGTCTGTTGTGGTGTCGTCGACGCTTGTCCGGCCGGGCGGCGCCGGCCCGGGCAGCAGTCTCCTCCATGGGGCCTCTTCTTCCCACGCGACGGGCCGAGCACCGTATACGCATCGGCTTCGTCAAGGACGGCTCCACGCCTCCCAGACCACCGTCAGCTCCGCGTCCACGGCCGGGGCGGCGGTGTCCAGCAGCCGGATCTGCGCGCCGGGCCCGGCCAGCTCCGCGCGGTGGTGGTGCGGCGGGCCGGGCGGGCGGGCCCGTGCGGCTG
>NZ_JAKRGC010000109.1 GCF_022347745.1 Streptomyces sp. OfavH-34-F | reverse complement strand
GGTCACCCTGGTCGTCGCGGGCGGGCTCTCCGTCCAGTTCGGCGCCGCGATCGCCGTGCTGCTGATGCCCCGAGCCGGGGCGCTCGGCGTCGTCACCCTGCGGCTGGCCGCCGCCGCGCTCGTCCTGCTCGTCGTCTGCCGCCCCCGGCTGCGCGGCCACTCGCGCGCCGACTGGGGCACGGTGGCCGCCTTCGGCGTCGCCATGGGCGCCATGAACACGCTGTTCTACCAGGCCGCCGACCGCATCCCGCTCGGCGCCGCCGTCACCCTGGAGGTGCTCGGCCCGCTCGCCCTCTCCGTGATCGCGTCCCGCCGCCTGGTCAACGTCGTCTGGGCCGGTCTGGCGCTCGGCGGGGTGGTCCTGCTCAGCGGCGGGGGCTTCGACCGGCTGGACCCGGCCGGGGCCGCGTACGCGCTGGGGGCCGGGGCGATGTGGGCGGCGTACATCGTCTTCAGCGCCCGCACCGGCCGCCGCTTCCCGCAGGCGGACGGCCTCGCCCTGGCCATGGTCGTCGCCGCGCTCCTCTCGCTGCCGCTCGGCATCATGGACGCCGGCTCCCGGCTCCTGGACCCCGCCACGATCGGCCTCGGCGCGGCCGTCGCGCTGCTCAGCTCCGTCCTCCCGTACACCCTGGAACTGATCGCGCTGCGCCGCCTGCCCGCGCCCACCTTCGCCATCCTCATGAGCCTGGAGCCCGCGATCGCCGCCCTGGCCGGCTTCCTGGTCCTCAGCCAGGCCCTGTCCACCACGGACGCCCTCGCCATCGCCCTGGTCATCGGCGCCAGCATGGGCGCGGTCCGCAGCCAGGTGCGGAGCGTCTCCCCGCAGTGAGCGGGCCGGTCAGCGGTCCGCCGGCGCCCACCACGACAGGTTCGCGGTAGCCGCCGCCACCGGCTCGATGACCTCCCAGCCCTCCGCGATCCGCCCGTCCTCGATGCGCCAGATGTCCACCACCACGATCGGCCGGGCGCCGCCGGGAAGCTCGCGCCGGGAGTGGACCACGACGTGGTCGCCGTCCGCCAGCAGATGGTCGATCTCCACCTTCATGCCCGCCGTCGGGACGAGCGCCGCCTCCACGGCCGCCAGCCACTGCTCCTTGGTCGAGGTGGACCCGCCCGGCCGGTGGTGGGTGAAGCCGTCGCTCAGCAGCGGGGCGAGCGCCTCCGTGCCGCCGGTCTCCAGCAGGGTGGCCAGGGCCCGGCTCACCAGGCTCCTGGGGTCGGGGTTCTCGCGGTCCGGGTTCTCGCGGTCCTGAGTCGTGTTCCGTGTCGTCATGCGGGCAGTGTCGGCCGCCGGCGGGGCCGCCGTCGATGACATGGCATGTCATGGCGGACGGCCCGCCCGGCGGGTACGGTCGGCCCTCGTGACAGTCGGCGAACTCCTCCGGCAGTGGCGCCACCGCAAGCGCGTCAGCCAGCTCGACCTCGCCCTCGCGGCCGGCGTCTCCGCCCGGCACGTCAGCCTCGTCGAGACGGGGAAGACGAACCCGAGCGCCGACATGGTCCTGCGGCTCGCCGAGCGGCTGGACGTACCCCTGCGCGAGCGCAACCGGCTGCTCCTCGCGGCCGGCTTCGCGCCCCGGTACCCGGAACGGCCCCTCGGCGACAGCGCGCTGGCGGCGGCCCGGGAGGCGGTCGAGCGGGTGCTCCGGGCGCACGAGCCGTACCCGGCGGTGGCCTTCGACCGCCGCTGGGACATCCTGCGCACCAACCGGGCCGTCGAGCCGTTCTTCGCGGGCGTCGCCCCCGAGCTGCTGCGCCCGCCGGTCAACCTCGTCCGCCTCGGCCTGGACCCGCGCGGCTTCGCCCCGCTCGTCGTCAACCTCGCCGACGTCCGCGCGGTGTTCCGGGCCCGCCTCGGCCGCCAGCTCGCCGCCGCCCCCGACCCCGCGCTCGCCGCGCTGTACGACGAACTGCTGGCGCCGGACCACGAGCACGACGACGGGGACGGGGAGGCCGCCGGGCGGTCGGCCGCGGACGCGTCCGACGTGGTCCTCCCGATGATCCTGCGGCTCGGCGGGCGTGAGGTGCGGATGTTCTCCACCCTCACCACCTTCGGCACCCCGATGGACATCACGCTCGACGAGGTCGCGATCGAGCTGTACTACCCGGCGGACGCGGAGAGCGCGGCGTACTTCGAGCGGGGCTGAGGGCGCGGGGCCGCCGAGCGGCCGTCCAAAAATCATGCAAGCATGCTTGATTGTTTTGCGTTCCGCTGGCAGGCTCCCGAGGCACACCGCCACGCCCCGAGGGGAGCGCACCGTGTCCGACGCCTCAGCCGTGCTCGACGACCTGCGCAGCGAGAGCCATGAGCTCGACCTGCTCGTCGCCGGGGCGACCGCGAGACAGTGGGCGGGAACGACCCCCGCCGAGGGCTGGACCCTCGCCCACCAGATCGCCCACCTGAGCTGGACCGACGACGTCGCCCTCGTCGCCGTCACGGACCCCGGCCGCTTCGCCGACGAGGTGGCCCGGGCGATGGAGGACCCCGAGCACTTCGTGGACCGGGCCGCCGAGGAGATCGTCGCCGCCTGCCCGCCCGACGCACTGCTCGTCCGCTGGCGCGAGAGCCGCGCACGGCTCCACGAGGCCCTGGCCGCCGCCCCCGCCGGCACGAAGTTCCCCTGGTACGGCCCGCCCATGAGCGTGGCCTCCATGGCGACCGCCCGGCTCATGGAGACCTGGGCCCACGGCCAGGACGTCGCCGACGCCCTCGGCGCGGTCCGCGCCCCGACCGCCCGGCTGCGCCATGTCGCCCGGATCGGCGTCCGGGCCCGCGACTACGCCTACTTCGTGCGCGGCCTCGAACCGCCCGCCGAGGAATTCCGGGTGGAACTGGAGAGCCCCGACGGCGCGTTGCTCGCGTACGGCCCCGAGGACGCGGCCCAGCGCGTCACCGGCCCGCTGTACGACTTCTGCCTCCTGGTCACCCAGCGCGCCCACCGCGACGACCTCGCGGTGCGGGCACAGGGCCCGGACGCGGACGCCTGGCTCTCCATCGCCCAGGCGTTCGCCGGCCCGGCGGGCACGGGGCGGGCACCGAAGGCGGAGCGGTGAGGGGGCCGGCCGGGGAGCCGCCCGCCGCCTCCGGGAACGGGGAAGGGGCCGGGAACGGGGCCGGGGCCGGGAACGCCTCCGCCCCCGCGCCCCTGCGTATCGGCAACGCCTCCGGCTTCTACGGCGACCGCTTCGACGCCCTGCGCGAGATGCTCACCGGCGGCCCCCTCGACGTCCTCACCGGGGACTACCTCGCCGAGCTGACCATGCTCATCCTCGGCCGCAGCCGCCTCAAGGACCCGGCGCGCGGCTACGCCTCCACGTTCCTGCGCCAGCTGGAGGAGGGCCTCGGCCTCGCCCGGGAACGCGGCGTGCGGATCGTCGCCAACGCGGGCGGCCTCAACCCGGCCGGGCTCGCCGACGCGATCCGGGACCTGGCCGCGAAGGCCGGGGTCCCGGTGCGCGTCGCCCATGTGGAGGGGGACGCCCTCCCCGTTCCGGAGGGGTTCCTCACCGCCAACGCCTACCTCGGGGGAGCGGGCATCGCGGCCTGCCTGCGGGCCGGTGCCGAGGTCGTCGTCACCGGCCGGGTGACCGACGCCGCCCTCGTCACCGGCCCCGCCGCCGCCCACTTCGGCTGGGGGCCCGACGACCACGACGCGCTCGCCGGGGCCGTGGTCGCCGGACACGTCCTGGAGTGCGGCACCCAGGCCACCGGCGGCAACTACGCCTTCTTCCGCGACCACGACCTGCGCCGCCCCGGCTTCCCCGTCGCCGAGATCCACGCGGACGGCGGCTGCGTCATCACCAAGCACGACGGCACCGGCGGCGTCGTGGACGTCGGCACCGTCACCGCCCAGCTCCTGTACGAGACCGGCGGCGCCCGGTACGCGGGCCCGGACGTCACCGCCCGGCTCGACACCGTACGGCTGACGCAGGACGGCCCCGACCGGGTCAGGATCTCCGGCGTACGCGGGGAGGCCCCGCCGCCCACCCTCAAGGCCGGGCTCACCCGGCTCGGCGGCTGGCGCAACGAGGTCGTCTTCGTGCTCACCGGGCTCGACATCGAGGCCAAGGCCCAGCTGGTGAAGGCCCAGATCGCGGACGCCTTCGCCCGCGCCGGGCGCCGGCCGCAGGAGGTCCGCTGGGAGCTGGCCCGCACCGACCGGGCCGACGCCGGCACCGAGGAGACCGCGAGCGCCCTGCTCCGGCTCGTCGTCCGCGACCCCGAACAGGAGCCCGTGGGCCGGGCGTTGTCCGGCGCGGCGATCGAACTGGCCCTCGGCAGCTACCCGGGCTTCCACGTCACGGCCCCGCCCGGCAAGGGCGCCCCCTACGGGGTCTTCGAGGCCCGGCACGTACCGGCGCGGGACGTCGAGCACCTCGCCGTACTCCCCGACGGGACACGGCTCGCCGTGTCGCACCCCGCGCACACCGTGCCCCTGCTCGACGTCGAACCGCCGCCGCTGCCCCCGCCGCCCGAGCCCGGTCCCACGCGTCGGGTACCGCTCGGCCGGGTCGCCGGGGCGCGGAGCGGGGACAAGGGCGGGGACGCCAACGTCGGCGTCTGGGTCCGGGACGAGGACGCCTGGCGGTGGCTGGCGCACGAACTGACCGTGGACCGCTTCCGCCTGCTCCTCCCGGAGACCGCCCCGCTCACCGTCGTACGCCATGTCCTGCCGAACCTGCGCGCGCTGAACTTCACCGTGCACGGGCTGCTCGGCGAGGGCGTCGCCGCGCAGCACCGCTTCGACCCGCAGGCCAAGGCCCTGGGCGAGTGGCTGCGCGCCCGCCACCTGGAGATACCCGTGACCCTGCTGGACCGCGCCGCGCACCCGGAGGTGCCCGCATGACCGTCCTGCCCACCGGGCTCGACACCGCGAGCCCCGACTACGCGGCCAACCGGGCCGCCATGCTCGACAAGCTCGCCGAACTGGACGCCGCGCACGCCAAGGCCCTGGAGGGCGGCGGCGAGAAGTACACGGAGCGGCACCGGGGGCGCGGCAAGCTGCTCGCCCGCGAGCGCGTCGAGCTGCTGCTCGACCCGGACACGCCGTTCCTGGAGCTGTCGCCGCTGGCGGCCTGGGGCAGTGAGGCCCCCGGATACACAGTGGGTGCCTCGCTCGTCACCGGGATCGGGATGGTGGCGGGCGTCGAGTGCCTGATCACCGCCAACGACCCGACCGTACGCGGCGGGGCCTCCAACCCGTGGACGCTGAAGAAGGCGCTGCGCGCCAACGAGATCGCCTTCGCCAACCGGCTGCCCGTCATCAGCCTCGTCGAGTCAGGCGGCGCCGACCTGCCGTCCCAGAAGGAGATATTCATCCCCGGCGGGGCCCTCTTCCGCGACCTCACCCGGCTCTCCGCCGCCGGCATCCCGACCGTCGCCGTCGTCTTCGGCAACTCCACCGCCGGAGGCGCGTACGTCCCCGGCATGTCCGACCACACGGTGATGATCCGGGAACGGTCCAAGGTATTCCTGGGCGGCCCGCCGTTGGTGAAGATGGCCACGGGCGAGGAGAGCGACGACGAATCGCTCGGCGGCGCCGCGATGCACGCCCGTACGTCCGGCCTCGCCGACCACTTCGCCGTGGACGAGCACGACGCCCTGCGCCAGGCCCGCCGCATCGTCGCCCGCCTCAACTGGCGCAAGGCGCACCCCGATCCGGGCCCCGCCGAGCCGCCGAAGTACGACGAGGACGAGCTGATCGGCATCGTGCCCGGCGACCTCAAGGTGCCGTTCGATCCGCGCGAGGTCATCGCCCGGCTGGTCGACGGCTCCGACTTCGACGCCTTCAAACCGCTGTACGGGACGAGCCTGGTCACCGGCTGGGCCGCGCTGCACGGCTACCCGGTCGGCATCCTCGCCAACGCGCAGGGCGTGCTGTTCAGCGAGGAGTCGCAGAAGGCCGCCCAGTTCATCCAGCTCGCCAACCAGCGCGACATCCCGCTCCTGTTCCTGCACAACACCACCGGCTACATGGTCGGCAAGGAGTACGAACAGGGCGGCATCATCAAACACGGCGCCATGATGATCAACGCCGTATCGAACTCGAAGGTCCCGCACCTGTCGGTCCTGATGGGCGCCTCCTACGGCGCCGGCCACTACGGCATGTGCGGCAGGGCGTACGACCCGCGGTTCCTGTTCGCCTGGCCCGGCAGCAAGTCCGCCGTCATGGGCCCGCAGCAGCTCGCCGGAGTGCTCTCCATCGTCGCCCGCGCCTCGGCCGCCGCCAAGGGACGCCCGTACGACGACGAGGCGGACGCCGCCCTGCGCGCCATGGTCGAGCAGCAGATCGAGTCCGAGTCCCTGCCCATGTTCCTGTCCGGACGGCTCTACGACGACGGCGTCATCGACCCGCGCGACACCCGGACCGTCCTCGGGATGTGCCTGTCCGCCATCCACACCGCACCGATCGAGGGCGCCCGCGGCGGCTTCGGCGTCTTCCGGATGTGAGTTGAGATGATCACCAGCCTGCTCGTCGCCAACCGGGGCGAGATCGCCTGCCGGATCTTCCGTACCTGCCGGGCCCTCGGCATCGCCACCGTCGCCGTGTACTCGGACGCCGACGCGGGGGCGCTGCACGTCCGGGAGGCCGACACCGCCGTACGGCTGCCGGGCGCGGCCCCCGCCGACACCTATCTGCGCGGCGACCTCGTCGTGGCCGCCGCCCGCGCGGCCGGCGCGGACGCCGTGCATCCCGGCTACGGCTTCCTCTCCGAGAACGCCGGATTCGCCGCCGCCGTCCAGGACGCGGGCCTGCGGTGGATCGGGCCGCCCGTCCAGGCGATCGAACTGATGGCGTCCAAGACCCGCGCCAAGAAGCTCATGGCCGCCGCCGGGGTGCCGCTCCTGGCGCCCGTCGACCCGGCCGCCGCGACCGCCGGCGACCTGCCGCTGCTGCTGAAGGCGGCGGCCGGCGGCGGTGGCCGCGGCATGCGGATCGTCCGCGAACTGGACGCGCTGCCGGGCGAGCTGACGGCCGCCTCGGCGGAGGCGCTGTCCGCGTTCGGCGACGGCGAGGTGTTCGCCGAACCGTACGTGGAGCGCGGCCGGCACATCGAGGTCCAGGTGATGGCCGACGCGCACGGCACCGTCTGGGCGCTCGGCACCCGCGACTGCTCGCTCCAGCGACGCCACCAGAAGGTCATCGAGGAGGCGCCCGCGCCGGGCCTGACCGACGAGCTGCGCGCCCGGCTGCGCGACGCCGCGGTGGCCGCCGCCCGCGCCGTGGACTACCGGGGCGCCGGGACCGTGGAGTTCCTCGTCACGGCGGACGGGCGGCCGTACTTCCTGGAGATGAACACCCGGCTCCAGGTCGAGCACCCCGTCACCGAGGAGGTGTACGGCCTCGACCTCGTCGCCCTCCAGCTCCGGATCGCGGAGGGCGCGCCGCTGCCCGCCGCCACGCCCCCGCCGCCCTCCGGGCACGCCGTCGAGGCCCGGCTGTACGCGGAGGACCCGGCCCGGGACTGGCAGCCGCAGACCGGGGCCCTGCTGTCGCTCGCGGTGCCGGAGGAGCCCGGCCTGCGGCTGGACACCGGATACACCGGGGGCGACACGATCGGCGTCCACTACGACCCGATGCTCGCCAAGGTGATCGCGCACGCCGGGACGCGCGCCGAGGCCGTGCGGCTGCTCGCCCGCGCCCTGGAGCGGGCCCGCATCCACGGCCCGGTCACCAACCGCGACCTCCTCGTCCGCTCGCTGCGCCACCCGGACTTCGCGGACGCCCGCCCCGACACCGGCTTCTACGACCGCAACCTGCCGGAGCTGACGGCCCCGGTCGACGCGGTCGCCGTCCGCCTCGCCGCCACCGCCGCCGCCGTCGGCCAGGCGGCCCGCAACGCCACCGACACCACCGCGGGCGGCTTCGCCCGGTTCGGGGCCTGGCGCAACCTGCCCTCGCAGCCCCAGGTCCGGCGCTACCGGGCCGAACCGGACGGCACCGAGCACGAGATCGCGTACCGGCGGACCCGCGACGGGCTGAGCGTGGAGGCGGCCGGGGGCGTCGAGGACGTCCGCGTGGTTGCCGCCGGCCGCGCCCGCGTCACCCTGGAACACGGCGGGGTCACCCGCCACTACGACGTACTCGCCCGCGACGGCCGGGTCCACGTGGACACCGCCCGCGGCGCGTACACCTTCACCGCCCTGCCGCGCTTCACCGACCCCGCCGACCGCACCGAACCCGGCTCCCTGCTCGCCCCCATGCCCGGCACGGTCGTCCGCCTCGCGGACGGCCTCGCGGAGGGGGCCGCCGTGGCCGCCGGGCAGCCGCTGATCTGGCTGGAGGCGATGAAGATGGAACACCGCATCCTCGCCCCGGCCTCCGGCACGCTCACCGCCCTGCACGCCGTGCCCGGCCGCCAGGTGGAGGTGGGCGCGCTGCTCGCCGTCGTCACGGAATCACCCATGGACCCTTCTGAGGAGCAGCCCGTATGAGCACCGTCCTCGAAACCGAAGAGCACCAGGCCCTGCGCGCCGCCGTCGCCGCCCTCGGCAAGCGGTACGGGCGGGAGTACATGACCTCCCTCGTCAGCGAGGGCGGCCACCCCCGCGAACTGTGGGCGGACGCCGCGAAGGCCGGCTTTCTCGGCGTGAACCTCCCCGAGGAGTACGGCGGCGGGGGCGCCGGAATGGCCGAACTCTCCATCGTCCTGGAGGAGCTGGGCGCCTCCGGCTCGCCGCTCCTGATGATGATCGTGTCGCCCGCCATCTGCGGCACGGTGATCTCCCGCTTCGGCACCGACGAGCAGAAGCGGCAGTGGCTGCCCGGCCTCGCCGACGGCAGTCTGACCATGGCCTTCGGCATCACCGAGCCCGACGCCGGCTCCAACTCGCACCGCATCACCACGACCGCCCGCCGCGACGGCGACGACTGGCTACTCACCGGCCGCAAGGTCTTCGTCTCCGGCGTCGACATCGCGGACGCCACCCTCATCGTCGGCCGCACCGAGGACGCGCGGACCGGCAAGCTCAAGGCGTGCCTGTTCATCGTCCCCCGCGACACCCCCGGCTTCGGGCGGAACCAGATCGACATGGAGGTCCACGCCCCGGAGAAGCAGTTCGAACTCGTCCTGGACGACGTACGGCTGCCCGCCGACGCGCTCGTCGGCGACGAGGACGCGGGGCTGCTCCAGCTGTTCGCCGGGCTCAACCCCGAACGCATCATGACCGCGGCCTTCGGCATCGGCATGGGCCGCTACGCCCTCGGCCGGGCGGTCGAGTACGCGAAGACGCGCCAGGTGTGGAAGGAGCCCATCGGCGCCCACCAGGCCATCGCCCACCCGCTGGCCCAGGCCCACATCGAACTCGAACTCGCCCGCCTGATGATGCAGAAGGCCGCCCGCCTGTACGACGCGGGCGACGACTTCGGCGCGGGCGAGGCCGCGAACATGGCGAAGTACGCGGCGGGCGAGGCGTGCGTACGGGCGGTGGACCAGGCGGTCCACACGCTGGGCGGCAACGGCCTCACCCGCGAGTACGGCCTCGCCTCGCTGATCACGGGGGCGCGGGTCGCCCGGATCGCGCCCGTCAGCCGGGAAATGATCCTGAACTACATCTCCCACCAGACCCTGGGGCTCCCCAAGTCGTACTGAGCGCCCACTGCCTCACGGGCGGCGGCGCCCCGCCGCCGCCCCACCCCCGCGCATCGAAGGGACCGAGATGGCGCACGTGTTCCGGAGCGACTACCCCGACGTCCAGCCGCTCGACACCGCGATCCACGACGCGGTGCTCGGGCACGCCACCGAGCGGTTCGGGGAGACCGTCGCGCTCATCGACGGTACGAACGACAGCAGCCGCCTCACGTACGCGCAGCTCGACGCCTTCCACCGCAGGATCGCCGCCGGCCTGGCCGCCGCCGGAGTCGTCAAGGGCGACGTGCTGGCGCTCCACAGCCCCAACACGATCGCGTACCCGGCCGTCTTCTACGCGGCCACCCGCGCGGGCGCCACGGTCACGACGGTGCACCCGCTGGCCACGGCCGAGGAGTTCGCCAAGCAGCTCCGCGACTCCGCCGCCCGCTGGATCGTCACCGTCTCCCCGCTGCTCGCGACCGCCCGCCGGGCCGCCGAACTCGCGGGCGGCGTCCGGGAGATCTTCGTCTGCGACCAGGCGGAGGGCCACGCCTCGATCCTGGACATGCTGACCACGACCGCCCCGGAACCGGCGGTGCCGGTGGACCCGGCCGAGGACATCGCGGCCCTCCCGTACTCCTCGGGCACGACCGGCGCCCCGAAGGGCGTGATGCTGACGCACCGGTCGATGGCGACCAACCTGGAACAGCTCAGCCCGTTCGTGCCGCTGGGGGAGGGGCACCGCATCCTGGCGGTTCTGCCCTTCTTCCACATCTACGGCCTCACCGCGCTCATGAACGCCCCGCTGAGGCTGGGCGCCACGGTGGTGGTCCTGCCGCGCTTCGACCTGGAACAGTTCCTGGCGGCCATCGACACCCACCGGATCAACGGCCTCTACGTGGCCCCGCCCATCGTGCTGGCCCTGGCGAAGCACCCGGTGGTGGACCGGTACGACCTGTCCTCGCTGGAGTACATCGTCAGCGCCGCCGCCCCGCTGGACGCGGACCTGGCCACCGCCTGCTCCCGCCGCCTCGGCCTGCCCCCGGTCCGCCAGGCGTACGGCATGACGGAACTCTCCCCCGGCACCCACGTCGTCCCGCTCTCCGCCGAGAACCCGCCCCCCGGCGCGGTGGGCCGGCTGCTCCCCGGCACCGAGATGCGCATCGTCGCCCTGGACGACTCCGGCGAGGACGCGGCCCCCGGCGAACCGGGCGAAATCCTGATCCGGGGCCCCCAGGTCATGAAGGGCTACCTGGGCCGCCCCGACGCCACCGCCGCGATGATCGACGCCGACGGCTGGGTGCACACGGGCGACGTCGGCCGCACCGACGCGGAGGGCTGGCTGTTCGTCGTGGACCGCGTGAAGGAACTCATCAAGTACAAGGGCTACCAGGTCGCACCCGCCGAACTGGAAGCGCTGCTCCTGGCCCACGACGACGTCACGGACGCGGCGGTGATCGGCGTCCAGGACCCCGACGGCAACGAGATCCCGAAGGCCTACGTGGTCCGAACCCCGGACACCTCCCTCACGGAGGCCGCTTTGATGGCGTGGGTCGCGGACCGGGTGGCCCCGTACAAGAAGATCCGCCGCCTGGAATTCACGGACACGGTCCCGAGAGCGGCCTCCGGCAAGATCCTCCGCCGAGAACTGAGAGACCGGGAGGCGGGGCGGGGGTAGGGGGGTGCGACGCCCTTCCGGCGGACCCCGGCAGGCATGACCCCGCGAAGCCGCCGAATCAGCCCCAGGAGCCTACGAGTGGAGCCCCGACCGCGAGTGGTGAGCCCCTCATGCGCGGGCATCGTCAGCCGGTCGGGGACGACGCGGCGTGCAGCGCCTCAAGGCGCGACGTCTCGTCGTCCCGGAACTCCGCCAACTCGCCGCAGCGCCGGCTCATCACGAACTCGCCGAGACTCATGCACAGGTCCATGCGCTGGATGCACACCCCGACCATGAACGGGCCGTTCGCGGCCCGGTACAGGCGGACGCCGTAGTAGCCCTCCTGGCAGTCCCGGTCGTTGTTGAACCGGCACCCGGTGCATGTCTCGGGCAGGCGGACGGGACGGATGCTCTTCGCGTAGAGCGTGCGCCCGTCCGGCAGGCGGTAGCGCACTCTTTGGTCGGATGCGCCGGCCGTGACGATACGGCGCACGGGGACGGCGCCCAGGTGGTCGACCACGGCCTGCATCGCATCGAGGGAAGCTCCGCCCGACTCCAGGGATACGAGCATGCGGACGACGACGGCGCGTCCGTGGCGCTCGATGATGCGGAGCACGCGATCGACGTGGCTGTGGTCCGGGACCACGATGTTCGCCGACACCTTGACCCCGTGCGCCACCGCGGTCTCGATCGTGGCGTCGAGCGCGGCCAGCTTGCGTTCGGCGAGTTTCGGGGATGCGAGGCGAGGCCCCTGCACGGCGGCAAGTTCGTCGGGAGTGGTGCCGAAGATGGACAGGTTGACGCGGTCGAGCCCGGCGGCCGCAGCGGCGGGTAGCGCCTCCGCGCCGGCTTCCCCGTTCGAGGTGATCCCCACGGTCAGGCCCATGCGACGGGCGATCGAGACAAGGCCTGGCAGGTCTGGATGGAGCGTGGGTTCGCCTCCCGTGAAGTGAACCTCGTTGGTCGGCAGAGCACCCCGTACGGCGGCGAGTGCCAGGGCGAAGTCGGCGTCGGCGGCGATTCGCGCGGGGAGGAAGTCGGCGCCGTTGGTGCGCAGGTAGATGGAGACGCGTCCGGAGCGGCCGGTGCCGCCCGTGAATTCCGCTGAGGAGCGATTCACGTTGTCGGTCGCCACGGGCGTGCCCTCGTTGTGGCAGAAGGAGCAGGCGAGGCCGCATGCGTCGATGATTTTTACGCGTAACGTCCGGTCCGGTCGTACTTCGACCGGCAGGTTCGACAGGTCGTGCATGGGTGGGTGTCCCCTCTTCGAGAGGCCGGGGCGGCTGCCCCCGGCCGGGGAGGTGCGGGCGGCTTCGGCCTACTCGAACCGGAGGTCCTTGATCGCTTCGAGGTCGAGGCCGTACAGGGCGTACACCTTCGTCGTGTTCAGCGACGTCAGCCGCTCGCGGTCCAGCCCGAGCGCTGCCGCCGCCTCCCACACCTGGCCCACCCCGTCCGCCTCGATCTCCAGATACGGCGGGATGCCCGGCCACTCGTCGATCTCCAGGCGGGCCGTGCCGAGCGTGTAGGACGTGCGGCGGTTCTCCTGGTATCCGCGCGGCACGAGCCCGGCGAGGCGGAGCAGGGCGGCGGCCTCGCCGAAGTCATCCACGGTCACCTCCGTCTCACGCGTGCCGTCGACGGCGTCGGTGGTGATCTCCTTGACGCACAGCGTGGTGGAGTCGCCCGTATCCCGCAGACGAACCCAGCGGCCGGGCGCGGGCGGGACGGTGTCGTAGACGAAGCGGCGCATGAGGCGCCGGGGGGAAGCCTCGACGCCACCGGCGTCGCAGATCCTGCGGGTGATGTCCTGGACGTCGATGTCGAGGGCCTTCGCCTCGTACTCGATGTTCGTCACAGCGATTGCTCCTTGCTGTCGGGGCCGGTCAGTTGGTTCAGCAGTCGTGCGGCACCTCTGCCCAAACGAACTTGCCGAATGGCCGGTCACCGACGCCCCACCGCTGCGGGCAGAGCACGTCGAGGATGAGCAGGCCGCGTCCACGCGTGCGTTCGTGGCCGCCCTCCACGTCCGACCGTCGCCGGGGCGCACGCCGCACGGGGTCGTGCACCTCGATGCGGGTCCGGCCGCTGTCGATGTCCAGGATGACGGAGATCAGGTCACCGGGCTCCGTTCCGTACCGGTAGGCGTTGGTGACGAGTTCGCTGGTGATCAGGACGGCGGTGTCCGTGTGGTGCTCCGTCGCGTGCGGGGCGTGGTGGGCGATGTGCTCACGGGCGAACGTCCGCGCATGGCGCACGGATTGGGGCTCACTGGCGAGCAGCAGGGAGCGCGGCGGGCCGGCGGGGGGTGTGCAGGGGGTGAGGTCGAGGGGGGCCTGGGGGAGGTCGAGCACGAGTTGTCCTCACGGGAATGGCCGTACACGGCAGGCGAAGCGTGCGCGTCGGCACGGCTGCTTCACCCACTCGACGCTCACGGAGAGTGGTTTCCAGACTGCATAGCGATGCGAGCCCCGTGCAAGACTTCATAGCGATGTACCGCTCTTAAAGCATCGAACGGATGTCTTGTGCTGCGTAACGAGCATCGTCCTGCTTTCATCGCGAGGGGCAAAAGTCCTTCATACTGAGGCACGTAAGGGGAGTTGAGATGGCTGAGGGTCCGACTGGATCGACCGTTCCGAGGCGCCAGCTGGGGAGAAACCTTCGAGAGCTGCGCAACCGCGCCCGCCTGACCGTGCGTGCGGCGGCGGCGAAGCTCGAGTGGTCCGAGGCGAAGATGTGGCGCATCGAGACGGGGCAGACGGCGTTAAGAAGTCTCGACGTCCAGGCCATGTGCCTTGTGTACGGAGCGCCCGCAGATCTCACTCAGGCGTTGATGGGGCTGGCCAAGGAGACCAAGGCGCGCGGCTGGTGGCACGCCTACGGCGACCTGATCCCGGAAGGGTTCGACGTCTACGTGGGTCTCGAAGAGGCGGCGTCGTCGCTGTCGATGTACGAGAGCGACATCGTTCCGGGGCTGCTGCAGACGGAGGGGTACGCACGCGAGGTCATCCGTACGCACATCCGTGACATCGGTGAGGCGGATCTCGACGGGCGCGTACGGCTGCGCATCGAACGCCAGACGTTGCTCACTCGCGTCACCGACCCGCCGGTGTTCCGGGCGGTCCTGGGTGAAGCGTTGCTGCGGCGGCCTGTTGGCGGGCGCGACGTGATGGCACAGCAACTCGCGCACCTGATCTACGTCTCGGAACGGGCGAACATCTCCATCAGGGTGGTCCCGTTTGCCGCCGGCATGCATGCCGGCGTGGTGACGGGTCCGTTCGTGATCCTGCGATTCCCGCTGACGGGCGAGGGAGTCGCCACAGAGCCACCGACGGTTTACGCGGACGGATACACCGGGGGGCTGTATCTGGACAAGGAGCGGGAGGTGCAACAGTACGACGCGGCCTTCGACGACGTCTGGAACGCATCGCTGGATGAGCAGGCGTCACGGCGCCTGATCGGTGAGGTAGCAGGGAGCTATGGAAAAGGTTGACGACGCCCAGTGGTTCACATCGAGCTACAGCAACGGCAACGGTAACTGCGTCGAAGTCGCTCGCCTCGGTGCGGCGATCGTCGTACGCGACAGCAAGGTGCGGACGGGTCCGGTGCTGACCTGTGGCGCTGACGGGTGGCGCGCGTTCATCGGGACTGTGGTCCGGAACGGGCGATAGGTCGGGCCGGCTGTCTGCTCGGGCGACAGTCCGTGCGGGATCGGCCCGCGCGGGGGCTCGGTCTGGTCAGCGCTTGTGGGACAGGTTGCAGAGAACCCTGTGCAGAGGGTTCTCTGCAACCTGGTCTGGTCGGCATGGGCGACGACGTGGAGCCCCAAGCACCCCCGCGCAAGCCCGTACGGCGGCTGGACGCCCGTAGCCTGCGGGGCCTGGCGCATCCGTTGCGGATGAGCATCCTGGAGGCGCTGGCGCTCGACGGCCGCAGGGGCAGTGGCGGGCGCACGCCCCCGCGGAGGGCGGAGGCGCACGCGCCGGTCGGACGCCCCGGGCCTGACGCGACGGCGTACGGGGGTGGGCGGCAGGACGCCGGTCAGGCCACAACGGCCCGGATGCCGAGGGCGATCAGGACCGCCGAACGTGCCCGCACGACCGCCGGTGCGATGTCGGGGCTGATTCCTGGCCCCCCTCGAACACGGACGGTTAGGCTTGCCGCACGGCTGAGAGCCTCGGGGGCGGAACAAGGGGGGTCCGGTGCTGGAGAAGTCTTCGCCGCTGTGGTGGCTGTTCGCGGCGGTCAGTGTGTATCTGTATCTCGCCGCGATGTTCCCGGGGATGATCAACCGGCGGCAGATGGCCTGGGTGTCGTGCGGTCCGGTGGTGGGATTCCTGGCGATCGTGGCCTACAGCGCGAACTACGACTGGCCGTTGAACGAACTGCTGCCCGTCTACTGCGGCGTGATCCTCGGTATCGCCCTGGGCGTCGTCGGCCACTCCAAGGCGATGCGTACGTTCATGACATGGCGGGCCGAGAACCCCGGCAAGCCCGACGACGAGGGGCCGGGTGTTCCCTGGATGCTCCAGATCGCCTTCACGCTGCCGGTCTTCCTGGGCGGCGCCCTCTGGTACGTGAACGCCTACTGACCTCGGCGGGCGCGCGAAATCCGGCTCCCGGGGCCGGGCACCGTCGTTAGGGTGCGCCTGTGGATACGGAGTTGGTGTACGAGCACTGCGAGCCGGGCCGGGCCGACGAGTTGGTCGCCTTTCTCTCCGGTGACACCTGGCCGTTCCACGGCCGGGACGTCGTCGAACCGGGCATGGCCCGGCAGTGGGTGGACGAGGGACGCTTCTGGGGCGACGACAACCGGACGTTCTGGATCATGCGCTCCGGCGAACGCGTCGGACTCGTGCGCCTGATGGACCTGACCGACAACGCGCCGCTCTTCGACCTGCGCATCCGCGCCGAGTATCGGGGGCGTGGCCTCGGCGCGCAGGCCCTGGCCTGGCTCACGCGGTACGTGTTCGGCGAGTTCCCCGAGGTCCGGCGCATCGAGGGCAACACGCGGCAGGACAACGTGGCGATGCGGCGTACGTTCCGCAGGTGCGGTTACGTTAAGGAGGCGCACTACCGCGACGCGTGGCCGGCTGCCGACGGCACGGTTCACGACGCCGTCGGGTACGCGATCCTGCGCCGCGACTGGGCCTCGGGCGCGACGACGATCCCGGACTGGGACGACGAGGGCCTCGCGCGGCGCTGACGGGCCCGCCCCGCACCCGTGGGCCCGGGGGAAGCGCTCAGCCCGCCACCAGTGCCGCCACCAGCCGCGCCATCGCCGGGCGGGGGTCCGGGCCGCCCGGCCAGGTGGTCATCAGGAGGTGGTGGGCGGTGCCGACGACGGCGAGGGCCACTGTGGGCGGGTCCACGGTCTCCGCCACCCGACCGCCCTCCTGCTCGGTCCTCAGGTAGTCCGTGACGGCCTCCTGGATCGCCGTGAAGCCCGGAGCGCCGGCCTCCAGGGCCTCGCGGAAGCGCAGTGCGGCGGCGGGGCGGGTCAGGGCGAGGCCCGAGATGGCGGGGCCTCCGGAAGAGAACAGGGCGAGGACGACCGACTCCAGGTTCCCCGCCACCGTGCCCTGTCCGGCGAGCGCCGACAGGGCCCGCGCCTTCGTGGCCGTACGGGCGAACCGGTCGAGGCAGAGTTCGGCCACGAACTCGTCCAGCCCCGCGAAGTGCGTGTGCAGCAGCCCCTTGGCGCAGCCCGCCTCGGTCGTGACGGACCGGCTGGTGAGGGCGCCGGGCCCGTCCCTCTCCACGATGCGCTCGGCCGCCGCGAACAGCCGCTCGCGCACGTCCGGCGTCGCCACTCCGCGCGGTGACATGGGCCTTCCTTCGTTCCGCTTCCCCCGCCCTCATGGGCGCGACCGCTTCGGATGGTAGCCGGGATTGCCAGTATGGGCGCTTGCCCATACTGTTTGGGCGTACGCCCATTCTCTGTCGTCCATCCCAGGGGGAACCCGTGCAGGACATCGTCAACACCGAGCAGGCACAGGCGTGGAACGGCCCGGAGGGTGCCCACTGGGCCCGCAATCAGGACCGCTGGAACGCCGTGAACGAGGGCTTCAACACCCCGCTCCTCGATGCCGCCGGGATCGCCGCGGACCACCGGACGCTCGACATCGGCTGCGGCTCCGGACAAAGCACGCGCCTCGCCGCGCTCCGGGCGCCCCAGGGGCACGCGACGGGCCTCGACCTGTCCGGCCCGATGCTGGCCGGGGCGCGGGCCCGGGCGGAGCGGGAGGGCGTCGGCAACGTGTCCTTCGTGCGGGGCGACGCCCAGGCGCCCCCTTTCGAGCCGGGGTCATTCGACTCGGCGATCAGCCGCTACGGGGTGATGTTCTTCGCCGACCCCGTGGCGGCCTTCGGGGCCATCGGCCGGTCGCTGCGCCCCGGCGGGCGGCTGGCCTTCGTCTGCCCGGCCGACGCCGCGCTCAATGACTGGGTGGCGGCGATGGCGTCCCTGGGCGCCTTCCTCCCGGTGGGCGACTTCGGGCAGCCGGGGCTGCCCGGCATGTTCTCGCTGGCCGCCCCGGACCGCGTCCGCGAGGTTCTTACGGCGCCCGGCTTCTCCGGCATCACCATCAACCGGGCCCAGGCCTACGGGACGTGGGGCGAAGGAGCCGAGGACGCGGCGGACTTCCTGCTGGGTACGGGCCCCGGCCGGTATCTGATGGAACAGGCCGACGCGGCATCCCGCACCCGTGCGCGCGAAGTCCTCACGGACCACCTGCGCGCCCACGAGGCGGCGGACGGCACGGTCCGGCTGCGCAGTACGTCGTGGCTGGTCACGGCGGACCGCCCGGCCACACCGTCGGACCGGCCCTGACGGCCGCCACCGCGCTCGCGGCGTCTGCGCGTAAGGGAGCGCATCGCTGCCGTCGGCCCCCTACCTCAGCCCCCAGGCACAGGGAGTCGTTCGGCTCGGCGGACCCCGGTGCGTGCTCGGATTCGGGCGCGGGATCATGGGGTGTCGGGTTCTGCGGAGGGGGCGTACGTGTTCGGCAAGGTGGCGCGGATGGTGGGGCATCTGGAGGCGACCGGGGTCGGGTTGGTGCCCGATCACGCGGTGGTGGTCGACGCGCCGGACGCGCGGGCCGCCGAGGCGCTGGCCGGGGTGCGCCGGGGGTCGTACGAGCAGGCCCGCAAGCTCCTCGCGGCCACCCGGGAGGACGCCGACTGGGTGCTGCGGGACGAGGCCGTCGTCGCCCTCGCCGAACTCGCGGTGGACGACGCGGCCTGGCTGGAGACGTGGCTCGCCGAGGCGCCCGAGGACCCCGACGCCCTGGTGGTGGAGGCGTTCCGGCGGATCAGGGAGGCGTGGAAGGTCCGTACGGCGGCGGCCGCGAAGGACGTCGGCGAGGAGCGGTTCCGCGCCTTCCACGCGCTGCTGGACGACGCACTGCCCGTCATCGAGGCGGCCGTCACCGCGGACCCCGCCGACCCCGTGCCCTGGTCCGCCGCCCTCGCGCACTGCCTCGGGGCCGCCGCACCGCGCGACGTCTTCGACGGCTGCCTGCGCCGGGCGCTCGCCTGCGCACCGCACCACCCGCCCACCCACCTCGACGCCCTCCAGTACATCAGCGCCAAGTGGTACGGCGGCAACGAGGAGATGCTCGGCTACGCGGCCCGCGTCGCCGCCGAGGCCCCGGAGGGCTCACCGCTGCGCGCCCTGGAGATCGTGGCGCTGACGGAGGCCGGGCTCGCCGCCCAGCGCCGCCCCCGCGCCAAGGGCGGCAGCGGCGCCCCCGACGACGTCCGGACCGACGGGATCATCGCCACCGCGCAGGCGTACTCCGTATCGCGCCCGCCCGAGGACCGCGCGGCCCGGCTCGTCCGCAACCACCTGGTGTGGGCGCTCAACCGCCGGGAACGCTGGGCCGAATCGCTGGACGTGTACCGCTCCATCGGGCGGTACGCCACCGCGTACCCGTGGAAGTACGCGGAGGAGCCCCTGGAGGCGTTCCTGCGGTTCCGGGACCACGCCCGGTCCCGGCTCGCCGCCTCCATCCCCCGTAGCGGCACCGTCCCCGCCCCCGCCGTTCCGCTGCCCGACGCGGCGCGGGAGCAGGCGGCCCACGAGATCGCGTACGTGCCCGCCCCGCCGCAGCGCGCCTCGCAGGAGCTGCTGCTGTGCGGGGCCACCGTCCGGCTCGCCCCGTCCGGGCGGTGGACGCTGATGGAGTCGGCGCCCTCGCAGGAGACGCCCGGCAAGCGGGGCCGCCGTGCGACGATGCTGCGCCTCGGTGACCTGGCGAACGTCGCGGAGACGGCGTTCGACGCCCCCGGCCTCACCACGCTGGTCGCCCGCCGCGAGGGGAGCGACGTCCGGGTCCTCGCCGTCGTCTCCCAGGGCCGGACGACCGTACGGCACCGGTGGGCGGGGCCCGGCTCGACGCCCGCCCTGGAGGCCGCCCGCCGGGACGCGGACCTGCTCGTCGAGGCGGCCGGCGGCGGCGACGCCCGCGAGGTGGCCCG
>NZ_JAKRGC010000108.1 GCF_022347745.1 Streptomyces sp. OfavH-34-F | reverse complement strand
GCGACGGTGCCGCCGGCCAGCGCGCCGACGCCCGCGGCGGCCGGGATGCCGACCTTGGCCGCCTTGCGGCCGGTGCGGTAGTCGCGCACCCGCCAGTCCAGGGCGCGGGCGTGCTTGCGCAGTTTGGTGTCCGGGTTGATCGCGTAGGGGTGGCCCACCAGCGACAGCATCGGGATGTCGTTGTGCGAGTCGCTGTACGCGGCGCAGCGCGCCAGGTCCAGGCCCTCCGCCGCCGCCAGCGCGCGCACCGCCTCGGCCTTCGCCGGACCGTGCAGCGGCTCGCCGACCAGGCGCCCGGTGTAGACGCCGTCGACCGACTCGGCGACGGTGCCGAGCGCGCCGGTCAGGCCCAGGCGGCGGGCGATGATGGTGGCGGTCTCCACCGGGGCGGCCGTGACCAGCCACACCTTCTGGCCCGCGTCGAGGTGGGCCTGGGCCAGGGCGCGGGTGCCGGGCCAGATGCGGTCGGCCATGTACTCGTCGTAGATCTCCTCGCCGATGGACATCAGCTCGGAGACGCGGTGGCCCTTGACGATGGAGAGCGCGCTGTCGCGGGCGTCCTGCATGTGCTCGGGGTCCTCGACGCCGGCCAGCCGGAACCACGCCTGCTGCCAGGCGAAGCGGGTCAGCTCGCGGCGTTCGAAGAACTTCCGCTTGTACAGGCCGCGGCCGAAGTGGAAGAGCGCGGCGCCCTGCATCACGGTGTTGTCGAGGTCGAAGAAGGCGGCGGCCCGTTCGTCGCCGACGACGGGGAACTCGGGCTCCGCCGGCTCGGCGGCCTCCTCTTCCGCGCCGGACCCGGCGTCCAGCGAGGACTTCCGCGCGGCCTCCGCCGCCGCCTCGCCTGCCAGTACGCTGCGCGCGGTCGCGGAACGCCTGCGGGGGGTGAGCCATCCAAGAGCGGCCATGCGGCGAGCATAGCCAGTCGGCCCGGCTCTCCGGGCTCCGCCGTGGTGCGGGGATGTGAACTCCCGGTGTCCGGGGCGCCCCGTCCGGCGCCGCAGAATGAGGACATGAGTGCCCTGCTGCGACGTAAGAAGAAGGACCCCTCCGAGCGGGTGGTGACCCTGGTGGGGAAGCCGGGCTGCCACCTGTGCGACGACGCCCGCGAGGTGGTCCGGGGGGTGTGCGAGGAGACCGGCGCCTCCTGGGAGGAGAAGGACATCACGCGGGACGAGGAGCTGTACCGGGAGTACTGGGAGCAGATCCCCGTGGTGCTGGTGGACGGCGAACAGCACACGTTCTGGCGGGTGGACCCGGCGAGGCTGCGCAGCGCGCTGCTTTCCTGACCGAAACCCGGTTACCATCGTGGGCGTTTTGAGTGGTCTCGGGGGCGTAGCTGTGAGGAGTGTGTGTTGCTTTGCCCCCTTCGGGCCTGCAACGGGCTGATGCGGTCCATGGTTCCTGGATCGCGCGACGGATGTGCGTGACCCCGGTCACTTTGACCGGACAAACCGGACACTATCTTTGTGCACGCGTTCACAAAGACATAGCCTGCATTCGACGGGGCGGTCTAGGGACATACGGCCGCCTGCAGCCCCGCTCATCCCGCAGGAGCATCGTGGCAACTGGCCGAAATCACCGACCGGCGACCCGCAGCCGAGGAATTCCCGAGGCCACTGTCGCCCGTCTCCCGCTGTATCTCCGCGCGCTGACCGCGCTCTCCGAGCGCTCGGTCCCCACGGTCTCCTCCGAGGAACTCGCGGCGGCGGCGGGGGTCAACTCCGCGAAGCTGCGCAAGGACTTCAGCTACCTCGGCTCGTACGGGACGCGCGGCGTCGGCTACGACGTCGAGTATCTCGTCTACCAGATCTCGCGTGAGCTGGGCCTCACCCAGGACTGGCCGGTCGCCATCGTCGGCATCGGCAACCTCGGCGCGGCCCTCGCCAACTACGGCGGCTTCGCCTCCCGCGGCTTCCGGGTCGCCGCGCTCATCGACGCCGACCCGGCGATGACCGGTACGCCCGTCGCCGGCATCCCCGTGCAGCACGCCGACGAACTCGACCGCATCATCAGCGAGAACGGCGTGTCCATCGGAGTGATCACCACCCCGCCCGGCGCCGCCCAGCAGGTGTGCGACCGGCTCGTCGCGGCCGGGGTCACCTCCATCCTGAACTTCGCCCCGACCGTCCTGTCGGTGCCCGACGGCGTGGACGTGCGCAAGGTGGACCTCTCCATCGAGCTGCAGATCCTCGCCTTCCACGAGCAGCGCAAGGCGGGCGAGGACGGCGCCGAGGCGGCCGCCGACCCGGCCGCGCCGCCCGTGCGCGCCACCACCACCGGCCGGAAGGGACCCGACGGGGACATGCCCGCCGTGATGCCGGCATGAGCCTGCTCCTCGTGGGGCTGAGCCACCGCAGCGCCCCCGTCTCCGTACTGGAACGCGCCTCGCTGGCCGCCGACACCCGGGCCAAGCTGCTCCAGGACACCCTGGCCGCCGAACCCGCGGCCGAGGCCGCCGTCCTGGCCACCTGCAACCGCATCGAGCTGTACGCCGACGTGGACAAGTTCCACGCGGGCGTCGCCGAGCTGTCCACGCTGCTCGCCCAGCACAGCGGCGTCGGGCTCGACGAGCTGACTCCGTATCTCTATGTGCACTACGAGGACCGGGCCGTCCACCACCTGTTCTCGGTGGCCTGCGGGCTGGACTCGATGGTCGTGGGCGAGGGCCAGATCCTCGGCCAGATCAAGGACGCGCTGGCTGTGGGCCAGGAGCTGCACACCGCGGGCCGGCTGCTGAACGACCTGTTCCAGCAGGCGCTGCGGGTCGGCAAGCGCGCCCACAGCGAGACCGGCATCGACCGGGCCGGGCAGTCCCTGGTCACCTTCGGGCTGGAGCAGCTCGCCGAGGGCGCCGACACCGCCGCCTGGGCGAAGGACAAGCGGGCCCTCGTCATCGGGGCCGGCTCCATGTCCTCGCTGGCCGCCGCCACCCTGGCCCGTACCGGTGTCTCCGAGATCGTCGTCGCCAACCGCACCCGGGCCCGCGCCGACCGGCTGGTCGAGATCCTCAACCAGCCCGGCTCCACCGGGGTGCGCGCGCACGCCGTGGAGATGGCGGACGTGACCGGTGAACTGACACGTGCCGACATCGTCGTCTCGTGCACCGGCGCCACCGGGCTCGTGCTCACCGCCGACGCGGTCGCCGGGGCCCTCGGCCGGGACGCGACGAGCGGCCTGATCCCCGCCCAGTCCACCGGTCCGGCGCGCCTGGCGCTGCTGGACCTGGCCATGCCGCGCGACATCGACGCGGCGGCCGGGCGCCTCGACGGTGTGCGCCTCGTCGACATCGAGTCCCTGGCGGAGGCGTCGGCGGACGCCCCGATGGCGGCCGATGTGGACCAGGTGCGCACCATCGTCGCGGACGAGGTCGCCGCGTTCGGTGCCGCCCAGCGCGCCGCCCACATCACCCCGACCGTCGTCGCCCTGCGCACGATGGCCGCCGGTGTGGTCGCGGACGAGATCGCGCGGCTGGACGGGCGCCTCCCCGACCTGGACGAGAAGCAGCGCGCCGAGATCACGCAGACCGTGCGCCGCGTCGTCGACAAGCTCCTGCACGCGCCCACCGTGCGGGTCAAGCAGCTCGCCAGCGAGCCCGGCGGCGCCGGTTACGCGGACGCGCTGCGAGAACTCTTCGACCTCGACCCGCAGACGGTGGCCGCCGTCTCACGGGCAGACCTGAACGACCCGAATCGAGGGCGGTCATGACCGACAACTCACCCCTGAAGCTGGGAACCCGGCGCAGCAAGCTGGCCATGGCACAGTCCGGCCTCGTCGCAGACGCGGTCAGCGAGGTGACCGGCCGCGCCGTCGAACTCGTCGAGATCACCACGTACGGGGACACCTCGCGGGAGCACCTCGCGCAGATCGGCGGCACCGGCGTCTTCGTCGCCGCGCTGCGCGAGGCGCTGCTGCGCGGCGAGGTGGACTTCGCCGTGCACTCGCTCAAGGACCTGCCGACCGCGCCGACCGAGGGCCTCGTGCTGGCGGCGGTGCCGGTCCGCGAGGACCCGCGCGACGCGCTGGTGGCGCGGGACGGGCTGGCCTTCGAGCAGCTGCCCGCCGGGGCCCGGATCGGCACCGGTTCGCCGCGCCGCATGGCCCAGCTCAACGCGTACGCCCGCAGCCACGGAATGGAGATCGAGACCGTTCCGATCCGGGGCAACGTGGACACGCGCATCGGATTCGTCCGCGACGGCGAGCTGGACGCGGTGGTTCTCGCCGCGGCCGGGCTCAGCCGTCTGGGGCGGAGCGGTGAGGCGACCGACTTCCTGTCGTTCGACACCGTGCTGCCCGCTCCCGGTCAGGGAGCACTGGCGATCGAGTGCGCTGCGAGCAGCGCCGACCTCGCCGCCGCGCTCGCCGAGCTCGACGACCCGTACACCCGGGCCGCCGTGACCGCCGAGCGTGCCCTGCTCGCCGCCCTGGAGGCCGGCTGCTCCGCACCCGTGGGTGCGTACGCCGACCTTCTCGCCGACGGTCAGGCTGTCAACGAACTGCGCCTGCGCGGTGTCGTCGGTTCCACCGACGGTGCCTCGCTGGTGCAGATGTCCACCACCGGTCCCGTTCCCACGTCGCACGACGACGCGGCGGCGATCGGTCGCGAACTCGCGGCCGAGATGCTTGCCAAGGGTGCGGCCGGTCTTATGGGGGAGCGAGCACTTTGAGCCCCACCGGCCCCGCCTCACACGATTTCCCGGTCCACTCCGCAGGGCAGGTCACCTTCCTGGGTGCCGGGCCCGGCGATCCGGGACTGCTGACCCTGCGCGCCGTCGAGGCGCTTGCGAGCGCGGACGTCCTTGTCGCCGAGCCGGATGTTCTCGGTGTGGTCCGCTGCCATGCGCGGGCAGGGGTAAGCACCCCTGAGCTGGCGGTTGTTGACGCGCAGTCAACGGCCGCCGGGGTGCCCGTTCTCAGGGACGCGGCCAATCTTGTCATGGAGGCAGCGAAGGGCGGCAGGCGGGTCGTCCGTGCCGTGGCCGGCGATCCCGGCCTGGACGGCAACGCGGCGGCCGAGATGCTGGCCTGTGCCACGGCCGGCATCCCCTTCGAGGTCGTGCCGGGCATCGCGAACGCCGTGGGCGTGCCCGCGTACGCCGGGGTGCCGCTGCGGGACGCGCAGGGGGCGGACGTGCGGTTCGTCGACGCGCGTACGGCGACCGAGCGCTGCTGGAACGAGGTCGGCACGAGCGACGCGACGTGCGTCATCTCGACGTCGCTGGACGCGGTGGCCGCCGCCGCCGGTGAGCTGGTCGCGGCGGGCCGCAAGCCCGACACCCCGCTGACCGTGACGGCCGCCGGTACGACGACGCGCCAGCGGACCTGGACGGCGACCCTCGGGACGATCGCCCAGGTGTTCAAGCAGGGCAAGGTGCTGCCGTCGCCGGACGGCCACCAGCCGGTCATAGCCGTGGTCGGGGAGCGCAGCTCCGCCGCCCAGCGCGAACAGCTCGCGTGGTTCGAGTCCAAGCCGATGTTCGGCTGGAAGGTGCTCGTGCCGCGGACGAAGGAGCAGGCGGCGTCGCTCTCCGACCAGCTGCGTTCCTACGGTGCGGTGCCGCACGAGGTGCCGACGATCGCCGTCGAGCCGCCGCGTACGCCCCAGCAGATGGAGCGGGCCGTCAAGGGCCTGGTCACCGGGCGCTACGAGTGGATCGCGTTCACCAGCGTCAACGCGGTGAAGGCGGTCCGGGAGAAGTTCGAGGAGTACGGGCTGGACGCCCGTGCCTTCGCGGGGATCAAGGTCGCCGCGGTGGGCGAGCAGACGGCCGCCGCGCTGATCGACTTCGGTGTGAAGCCGGATCTGGTGCCCTCGGGCGAGCAGTCCGCCGCGGGGCTGCTGGAGGACTGGCCGCCGTACGACCCGGTCTTCGACCCGATCGACCGGGTGTTCCTGCCGCGTGCCGACATCGCCACGGAGACCCTGGTGGCCGGGCTGATCGAGCTGGGCTGGGAGGTCGACGACGTCACCGCGTACCGCACGGTCCGCGCCTCGCCGCCGCCGGCCGAGACCCGCGAGGCGATCAAGGGCGGCGGTTTCGACGCGGTCCTGTTCACCTCGTCCTCGACCGTCCGCAATCTGGTGGGCATCGCGGGCAAGCCGCACAACGTGACGGTCATCGCCTGTATCGGTCCCGCCACGGCGAAGACTGCCGAGGAGCACGGGCTGCGCGTGGACGTGCTGTCGCCGGAGCCCTCGGTGCACAAGCTGGCCGAGGCGCTGGCCGAGTTCGGCGCGCGGCGCCGGGACGCGGCGCGGGAGGCCGGTGACCCGGTGACCCGTCCCAGCGAGCGGCGTCCGGGGGCGCGCAGGCGCCGTACGACGACCTGATCCGGTCCGTGGTTTCCGGGCCCGTCCGCCTCCTCGTGGGGCGGGCGGGCCCGCCGCGTTTTCCGGCGCCGGTGTCGGCAAGAGCCCGGTGTGCGCGGGTCTAGGCTCGAAGGATGACTGTGTACGGAAACTTCCCCGGCTCGCGGCCCCGTCGGCTGCGGACGACCCCCGTGATGCGGCGGATGGTCGCCGAGACACGGCTCGATCCGGCCAACCTGATCCTGCCCGCGTTCGTCCGTGAGGGCATCGACGCGCCGGTCCCGATCGAGGCCATGCCGGGCGTGCAGCAGCACACCGTGGACACGCTGCGGAAGGCCGCCGTGGACGCGGTGTCGGCCGGGGTGTCGGGGATCATGCTGTTCGGCGTGCCGCTGGACGAGAAGAAGGACGGCCGGGGCACGGCGGGCACCGACCCGGACGGCATCCTCCAGGTCGCCCTGCGCGCGGTGCGCGAGGAGGTGGGCGACGATCTGGTGATCATGTCCGACCTCTGCCTGGACGAGTACACGGACCACGGCCACTGCGGGGTGCTGACCGCCGACGGCCGGGTGGACAACGACGCCACGCTGGAGCGGTACGCGGAGATGGCGCAGGTCCAGGCGGACGCGGGCGCCCACGCGGTGGGCCCCAGCGGGATGATGGACGGCCAGGTCGGTGTCATCCGGGACGCGCTGGACCAGACGGGCCACGAGGACGTGTCGATCCTCGCGTACACCGCGAAGTACTCCTCCGCCTTCTACGGCCCGTTCCGCGAGGCCGTCGGCTCCTCGCTCAAGGGTGACCGCAAGACCTACCAGCAGGACCCGGCGAACATCCGCGAGTCCCTGCGGGAGCTGGCGCTCGACCTGGAGGAGGGCGCGGACATGGTCATGGTCAAGCCGGCCGGCCCGTACCTGGACATCCTGGCGAAGGTCGCCGAGGCGTCGGACGTGCCGGTGGCGGCGTACCAGATCAGCGGCGAGTACGCGATGATCGAGGCCGCCGCCGAGCGGGGCTGGATCGACCGGGACGCGGCGATCATGGAGAGCCTGACGGGCATCCGCCGCGCGGGCGCGCAGCTGATCCTGACGTACTGGGCGACGGAGGTCGCGCGGCGGCTGCGCGGCTGACGCACGCCCCGGGTCTCGGGCCCCGGAACCCGGGTCTCGGGCCCCGGGTCTCGGGGTTCGAGCTTCGGGGTTCGAGCTTCGGCGGGTCCTGTTCCCTCTTTCGTGCGTACGGGGAGGGCGTGCCGCCCGGGTCTCGGGTCTCGGGGTCCGGGCGTCGGGGTCCGGGCTTCGGGGGTCGAGCGCTGTCGTACAACCGGTAGGGAAAAGAAGGGGTTGGGGAAACCTTTCCGCCCTCCCTACCCCGTCACGACGAGCAAGTATGACTATTCGTGACCGAGTTGCGACGCGATGTCGCGGCTGCTTACGGTGCCGCCAGACGAAGCGACCCCGACGCGGTGTGGCAACACCGGCCGGGGTCTCACCTCAAGATCGACAAGCAGAAAGTCCCGATCTCGTGGCTACCCAAAACCTTATCCCCGCCCTGCCGACGTCCGTGCGTTCCGCCCCGTATCCGAAGGCCAGCCCTGGCTACGGCAAGCGAGCCGTCCCGGACCAGTGCCCGCCCGCCGCCGACGACTTCGCGTTCCTGCCCGAGCGGGAGCGGTACATCGCGGCCTACGTCGACCGCCTGCCCGACGGCGCGGCCATGAGCATCAAGTCCCTGGCCAAGTCCCAGCCCCTGTACGGGCAGATGGCCGTCGGCAGCGCGCTGCGGGCGCTCTCCGTGGCCGGTCATCTGCGCCAGGTCCGCTGCGCGGTCGGTGACGGCGAGTCCATCCGCTGGGTCACCCGCACCTTCTGGTCGCGCACGGCTCGCGACCACGAGTGGTGGACCGCCTTCCTCGCCGCCGAGGAGGGCCGCTGCGCGCCGCAGCCGGCGGTGGCGCCCGCAGGCCCGCCGCCGTGGGTTCCGGACGAACCCGCCGCCGCCCCGGAAACGGTGGAGGCCCCCGTCCCCGTCCTGCCGGAGCAGCGTGCCGGGGAGTCGCAGGGCCCCTCGCCCGCCTACCTCGCCCTGGCGCGGCTGGGCCGTACCGATGCGCGCCTCGCGCTCTCCGCCGCCGACTGCGCGGTGCTGGAGCAGCTGGCCGCCCGGTGGTTCGCACGCGGCGCGGACGCGGACTACCTCACCCGTGCCCTCACCGCTGGGCTTCCCGAAGCCGTCGGCTCACCCGTGGGCTTCGTCCGGCGCCGCCTGCTCGACAAGCTCCCGCCGGACCTCCCGGCCGCGCAGGACCCTCCGGCCCGCCGCCTGATGGTCGAGTGCGCGGACTGCGGTGCGCTGGGGAAGGCCGAGGTGTTCCGCGACGGGCTGTGCGGCCCGTGTCTCCGGAGCGCCCGGGGGGCCGCCGCCGCTCCGGCCCCCGAAGAGGACTCCGGTGCCGGGTGCGACGTCCACGACCACGTACGAAGGCTCCGCGAGCAGTTGAAGGCGCGCTGAACCCCGGTCCGCCGGGGGCTCAGGAACCGAGGTGCGCGGCGAAGGCCGTCCAGGTGCCGGGGGCGAGGGTGAGCGTGGGGCCCTCGGGGTTCTTGGAGTCGCGGACGTGGACGGCGGAGGGGTGGGCGGCGACCTCTACGCACTCGCCGCCTTCGCTGCCGCTGTAGCTCGACTTCTTCCAGTCGTAGGCGACCTCGATGCACTGCCCCCCTTCGCTGCCGCTGTAGCTCGACTTCTTCCATTCGTAGGCGACTTCGAGGCACTCCCCACCGTCGCTGCCGCTGTAGCTGGACTTGAACCACTCGTGTGCGGCGCTCATAACTCTCCTAGCAACCTGTCCAACAGGGCCCTTGTTTCCTCGGCGTTGAGGGCCTGCGTTCGCAGCATCGCATATTTCTGCGCAAGGATGCTGATCTCGTCGGGGTCGGAGATGAGCTGGCTGCCGCGCTGAGTTTCGGTGTAGGCGATGCGCTGATAGTCCGGCGTTTCCAGGAGGATGAATGGCCCGTCGAGACCCGCGTGAGACGTCCGAGCCAGCGGCATGATCTGGAGCGAGATGCCTGGCCTTTCGGCGTAGGCCCGTAGGTGGCGGAGTGTTTCGCGATACGTCTCCTCGCCGCCGAGGCGGTCTCGGACGACGGCCTCGGAGATGACGAAGCTGGTGGTGGGCGGCACCTCGCGACGCAGGATCTCCTGGCGCTCCAGACGCTTGACGATGTGCGCGTCGATCTCGTCCCGGCTGAACGTGGGCACACGGCTGTCGAACACGGCTCGCGCGTAGCGCTCGGTCTGAAGTAGGCCGGGCAGGACCTGATTGGCAAAGAAGCAGAGAGCGAGTGCGCTCTGCTCCAGGTCCATGTACTCCTCCGCCCAAGCCGGGATCAGGTCCACCTCCGGCAGGTTCTCCACCGCTGTCGCCAGGGCCCCCTTCGTATCCAGCAGGGTGTCCATCCGGCGGGCCAGCGGCAGTTGGAGCGCGCGTCGGCCCTGCTCGATGGACGCGATCGTCTCCGGCTGGGTGCACGTCTGCTCAGCGAGCTGGCGCTGGGTCAGTTCTGCCGCGATACGGAATCGGGCGACCAGCGCGCCCACGAGTTTCATTGCCGACGCGTTCCTGCGCTGCCGCTTCCTGGGTTGCATACGGTTCCCACTTCCCACCCGCGTTCGTACGTCACGCGCGCCCGACCCGTACAAGAAAGGTGTACGGGTCTGCGCACTGCGACAGCCTAGTCACGGAATGTGACGCTCGTCTCATGAACGAGACGATGCAACTCCCCGAGCTGCGGGAGCGGTTCTTCCGGCGGGAGCGCCGGTCGGTCCGGGCGGCCAGGGAGTACGTACGGGACGCACTGGCCGACTGGGGGTTCGGCGGGGCGCGGGCGGACGACGTGGTGGTGTGCGTGAGCGAGCTGGCGACCAACGCGCTGGTGCACGGGGTGCCGCCGGGGCGCGGGTACCGCCTGATGCTGTGGCTGCGGGAAGAGGGTCGGATCCGGGTCGAGGTGCACGACAGCGGGGACGGCGAGCCCGGGGTGCGGGTGCCCGACGGGGAGTCGGGGCGGGGGCTGGTGATCGTCCACGCGCTGGCGGACCGGTGGGGCGTGGGGGAGCGGGTGCCCGGGAAGATCGTGTGGTGCGAGTTCGACGTCCGGGCGCCTGCGGCCGGTCCACCAAGTCGATGAAGCCCGGCTGTCATACCCCGCCCCTACGATCGGCCGCATGAGAGCTTCCGGCACCTTCACCGTCGACTCCTTCGTCCCGTCCGAGCTGAAACTCGAACCGGAGGTCACCACCGCGCTCCCGGTCGGGGTGGCGACCATCGTGAAGTGCTTCACGGGGGAGGTGTCGGGGCGGTCGACGACGCTGTTCACGGCCGCGTTCGACCAGGAGACCGGCGTCGGGTCGTACATCGCCATGGAGTCCTTCGAGGGCACGCTCGCCGGGCACGAGGGCACCTTCAACTTCGTGCACTCGGCGGCGACCGGCGGCAGCGACCGCCGGGACGAGTTCTTCACGATCGTGGCGTCCAGCGGGACCGCCGCCCTCGCCGGGATCAGCGGGGGCGGCGGTCTCGCCGTGGACGAGGACGGCACGCACCGGATCTGGTTCGACTTCGAGCTGCCCGGCCCGGAGTCGTCCGGTCAGTAGGTGAGCGCGTCGGCCATCTCGCTCTGCCAGTAGGTGACGAAGCCGTTGTCGTCCCAGTACGTCTCGGCCGGCAGCTTCAGCTCGACCGACGAGGAGTTGACGGGCGCGTTCGCGCGGTCGGCGAAGGTGACCCCGAGGTTCGCGCTCTTGTAGGGCTTCTTGCCGGTGGGCTCGCCGGTCAGGGCGATGCCCGCGTACGCCGAGGCGCCGGGGTCGAGGGTCACCACGGCCTGCGGCTGGCTGTCCCGGTACACCTGGAACACCGCCTGCGCGCCGTCGAAGCGGAGCATGGGCGCGTAGTAGGCGTAGCAGGGGCGGTCGCCCGTGTTGGTCACCGTGAGCAGCAGGTGGTTGATGGGGCGGCTGACCTTGGTGACGGTCGTCTTCGTGTTCGCCCCGGTGCAGGTGACCGGGGTCTTCGCCTTGGGCGCGGGCTTGGCGGCCGCAGGGGCCTTCGGCTTCGGCGTACCGGCCGGGGCCTTCTCCTTGTGGTCGGCGGCCGGTTCGGCGTCGGCCGGTGCCGCGTCGTCCTTCTCCGGGCCGGTGGAGGCGTCCGGGGCGGGCGAGGTGGTGCCCTGGTCGGCCACCGAGCCGGCCGGGGCCGGCTTCGTCGCGTCGGCGCCGTCGTCCCCGCCGCAGGCGGTGAGGGACAGCGCGGCGATGAGGGCGGTGGCCGCGAGGGCGGTGGTGCGGATGCGGTTGCTGCGCATGGTGGTACTCCCCGTGAGTGTGTTCGGTCAGTGGTGCGTGGTCGGTGGTGCGTGGTGCGTGGTCAGTGCCGGCAGATCAGGAGCAGGACGATCCCCGTCGTCACGATCAGCACTCCGATGGCCAGCGCATCGACGAGTTCGATGCGGAAGTTGGTGCGCACTGGGTGGTCCCCCGTGTTCGCCGTGGTCTGGTCCGAGCTTGTGGCACGGCGGATTCCGGCCGCAACGCCCGCCGGACCATTCGGGAAGCTGGAATGCCTGCGCGTACTGTGACCTGGGCAGATTCCACGTCCCTGGAACGGTGATCCGGGACGGACCAGGAGGGGGACGCCGCGATGGCGACGCCGGAGGCCAGGGAACTGGCGATCCTGCTGAAGGAACTGAAAGACCGTTCGGGGCGCAGTTACGGGGTGCTGGCCGGGCGGCTGCACGTCAGCACGTCCACGCTCCACCGGTACTGCAACGGGGACGCGGTGCCGGGTGAGTTCGCACCCGTGGAACGGTTCGCCCGGCTCTGCGGGGCGACCGGCGACGAGTTGGTGGAGGTCCACCGCCGGTGGATTCTCGCGGACGCGGCCCGGCGGCGGGGGCGCACGGAGACCCCGGAGGCGGAAGCTCCTGTTCCGTCTGCGGTTGTGGCGCCCGAGCCCGCTGCTTTCGAGCCCGCCGCTTCCGAACCCGAGCCCGTCCGCGTGGCCGCGGTACCCGCCCCCGCGCCCTCCTCCCGCTGGCGGCGGGCCTCCTCCCGTACCCGGGTGCTGCTCGCCGTCGCCGCCGTCCTCGCGCTCACCGTGCCCACCGCCGTGGTCGTCGGTCACCTCAAGGAGACGGGTTCCGAGGCGGCCGTGCGGGGGTCGGAGGCGGGCGGCAGTGCGGAGGGGAAGAGGGCCGACGCCGTCACCGAGTCCCCCCGGAGCCCGTCCCCGTCGGTCAGCGCGTCGAAGCGGCCCAGCGCCTCCGCGAGCGCGGGTTCGCCCAGCCCCTCCGTACGGTCCTCACCGTCCACGTCGCCCACCGCCGCTCGTACGGAGAGCGCGCCCGGGGGCCCGCCGACGGTCACCATCAGCTCGTACAACTGGGAGGAGCCGTGCGGGCAGTTCTACCTGCTCGGCCAGGACCCGGCGACCGTGCCGCCCCCGCCCCAGCCGACCAGTACCCGTGGCTGGGCGCGGGCGCTCGGCGGGGTGGACGGCGGTGCGATGAAACTGGAGCTGACCGTGCAGGGTCCGTCCGCGCAGGTGGTCGTGCTGACGGGGCTCCACGTACGGGTGCTGAGCCGGCGGGCGCCCGTGCGGCAGGCCGCGTACTCGATGGGCGACGGCTGCGGCAGCGGCATCGAGCCGCAGTCCTTCGAAGCGGACCTGGACGACAGCCGCCCGGTCCTCAAGCCGGTGGCCGGGAAGCAGGGCGACGAGGTCGTCCCGGCGAAGGACTTCCCGTTCCGGGTGTCCTCCAGCGACGTGGAGGTCTTCGACCTGGACGTGCACGTGGAGGGCCACGACGTCAGCTGGTACCTGGAGCTGGAGTGGAGCAGCGGCGGCCGCACCGGCACCGTGCGCGTCGACGAGGGCGGCAAGCCGTTCCGCACGAGCAGCATCGCGGGGCGCCCGGAGTACTACTACCGCTACGACACGTCGGTCTGGGAGAGGCGCTGACGCGGCGGCCCCCGCCGCACCTCGGAGGAGGCGGGGCGGGGGCCGCTGTCGTCAGCAGGGTCAGGCGCGCTTGCGGCGGCGGGCGATGACCACCATGCTCGCGCCGGCGGCGACGACGAGGGCGCCGCCGACGGTGATCGGGATCATGTTGCTGCTGCCGGTCGTCGCCAGGTCGCCCTCACCGGGCTCCGAGGGGCTGGCGGACGGGGCCGGGGCGCCCGGGGTCGGCGTGCCGGACGGGGTGCCGGACGGCGTGGCGCTGCCGGAGGGCGGCACCGAGGCGGACGGGGTCGCGGTCGCCGGGGGCGTCGAGGAGGGCGTGCCGCTCGGGGTGGTGCTCGGCGACGGGGTGCCCGGGGTACCGGGGACCTCCGGGAGGCAGCCGGTGAACGGGAAGTGGTGCGTCTCGGCACCGCCGGAGCCGTGCAGCGAGGCGACCCACACCGAGCCGTTGACCGGGGCGGCGGTGCCCAGCTCCAGGTGCGCGTGGGGCGCGAGGACGCTGCCGGGCCAGGCGGCCTGGCTGTTCTTGACGATCTTGGTGGCGTTCGGGAAGTTCCACAGGAGCTTGGCGCGGACCGCGCCGTCGGCGGCGCTCTGCGACTTGTCGTCCAGGACGAAGTCCTGACCGCCCGACAGGAAGAAGCCGGTGGTGCCGGCGGTCGCCATGTCGTACGCCTGGCCGGTGACGTTGACGATGGTCGTCGCGCCCGCCGGGACCTTGACGAAGACCTCCTTGGCCTTCTCCAGCTGCGCCGCGGGGACGGTGAAGACGTTGCGGTCCTTGTCCGTGCCGGTCAGCGTGAGGCGGTTGCCGTCGAGCTTCACCTCGGCGCCGGAGGTCGCGGACTCCCCGGCCAGCGCGTCCGAGTAGGCGCGGAGCTTGGTGAACTCGCCCTCGAAGTCGATGAGGTCGGCCTTCTTCTCGAAGGTGCCGTTGTGCATCTCCAGCGCGCGGTCCTTGATCTCGCCGCCGACGACCGCGTTGCCCTTCATGACGACGGTGGCGGAACCGCCGTTGAGCAGGTCGCCGCGCACGACGAGCGAGGCCCGGCCGGGCAGCGCGTCGACCTGGGCGGCCGTCAGTTCGTTGCCGACGCTGAACCCGCCCCGGAAGTCCGCGTTGCCGCCGACGGCCACCGCCCCTTCCGCGTCGGGGGAGTGGACGTCGTCCCCGAGGACGAACTCGCCGTACTTACCGGCGATTCCGAAGGCGTCCGTGGTGCAGTCCGCCGAGGCGGGAGCGGCCTGGGCGGCCGGAGCGACGGTGAGCCCGAGGACGAGGGCACCGCCGAGGGCCGCGAGGGCGGCGGAGGTCGGTATGCGCATAGTGCGTGGTTCTCCTGCAGAGCAGTTATGAAGGTTCTGTGGCGACTCGGGCCATCATTCTCATACTCGCGGAAATTGGTCAAGACCAATGAGGAGATCCGTGACGCGGGTTGGCCCGATGGCCACCTCCGGGCCACCGTAGCGACGGCCGGTGACGGCGTCCGGGGGCGGCGGGGAGGCGGGGGCCGGGGGTTGTGGGAGGGCGGGGGCCGTGCAGTGTCGCGCGCTGTCGTGCGTATATCCGTGAGCCCCCTATTCACCGGAACGGGATTTCACGATTTGGAATGCGGGGTTCAGCGGGCCAGGGCGACGAGGACGGTTTTCCCGCTGTCCCGGTGATTCCTGACGGTCACTTTCCCGGCCAGCCGCAGGATCAGCGGCCAGCCGAATCCGCCGCCCGCGCCCGTCAGATCCGGGGCGCGCTCGCGGGGCCGCTCCGCACTGGGGTCGGTGACCCGTACGTACAGGGCCCGTTCATCGGCGCCGAAGGCCAGCCCGGTGACCGAACCGGCGTGCCGTACCGCGTTCGTCACCAGCTCCGACACCACCAGCAGCAGATCCTGCACGGCCGTGGCGGACGGCGGCGGGTCCAGGGCCGCCACGAACGCCGCGGCCATCTCCCGCGCGTCCGCCGCCCGCGCCGGCGGCGGCACGGCCTCGGTCAGGGCTTCGGGAGCCGTACGCGATTCACTCATATTTCCGCCCCGGGAATGGCTAGGTGGAATGGTCCGAATTCTTCTTTTGCCCCGAGGCCCGATGCGTACCCGAGAGATTTCGGGGGCAGCCGACAAGGACGGGGCCCGGCCCCACCGAAGTGGAACCGGGCCCCGCTCACGCCGTCCGGGCCGGGCGGCCCGGGTCGCTCAGAGGCGCTCGGGCGTCCGGATGCCCAGCAGCGCCATGCCCCGGTGCAGGGTGCGCGCGGTCAGCTCGACGAGGAACAGCCGGTTCTCGACGACCTCCGCCGGGTTGTCGTCGCTCAGCACGTGGCACTGGTCGTAGAACGTCGTCAGGTGCGACGCGAGCTGGTAGAGGTACGCGGCCAGCTTGTGCGGCTCGTAGTGGGCCGCCACCTCGGCCAGCACCTCGCCGAACTGGTCCAGGTGCAGACCCAGCGCCCGCTCGGCCGGGGCCAGCTCCAGCTCCGGGTGCGCGACCGGCTTCGCGTCGCCCGCCTTGCGCAGGATCGACTGGATGCGCGCGTACGCGTACTGGAGGTACACCGACGTGTCGCCGTTCAGCGACACCATCTGGTCCAGGTCGAACTTGTAGTCCCGCACGGCGGAGGTCGACAGATCCGCGTACTTCACGGCGCCCACGCCCACGTACCGGCCGTTCTCGACGATCTCCCGCTCCGACAGGCCCACCTTCTCGGCCTTCTCGCGGACCACGGCCGTCGCCCGCTCGACCGCCTCGTCCAGCAGGTCCTGGAGCCGGACCGTGACGCCCTCACGGGTCTTGAACGGCTTGCCGTCCTTGCCGAGCACCGTGCCGAACGCCAGCTGGTGCGCCTTCACGTCGTCGTTGAGCCAGCCGGCCCGCCGGGCCGTCTCGAAGACCATCTTGAAGTGCAGCGACTGCCGCGCGTCCACCACGTACAGCAGGGTGTCCGCCTTGAGGTTCTGCACCCGGTCGCGGATCGCCGACAGGTCGGTCGCCGCGTAGCCGTAGCCGCCGTTCGTCTTCTTGACGATCAGCGGGACCTTGTTGCCGTCCGGGCCCAGGACGTCGTCGAAGAAGACGCACAGCGCGCCCTCGGAGCGGACGGCGACGCCCGTCTCCTCCAGGATGCGGCAGGTCTCCTCCAGCATGTCGTTGTAACCGGACTCGCCGACGATGTCGGGGTCGCGGATCTCCATGTCCAGCTTGTCGAAGACCGAGTAGAAGTAGATCTTCGACTCGTCCACGAACCGCTGCCACATCGCCAGCGTCTCGGGGTCGCCCGCCTGGAGCGCCACCACCCGGTCCCGCGAGCGCGCCTTGAACTCCTCGTCCGAGTCGAACAGGGCCCGCGACGCCTTGTAGAGCCGGTTCAGCGAGGACATCGCGGCCTCGCCCTCCGACGCCTCGTCCCCCGCGGCCTGGTGGCCCAGCTCGTCCGGGTGCTCGACGAGGTACTGGATGAGCATGCCGAACTGGGTGCCCCAGTCGCCGATGTGGTGGCGCCGGACCACGGACTCGCCCGTGAACTCCAGAATCCGCACCATCGCGTCACCGATCACGGCCGACCGCAGGTGGCCGACGTGCATCTCCTTGGCCACGTTCGGCTGGGCGTAGTCGATGACGGTCGTGCCGGCCGCCGCGTTCACCGGGATGCCCAGCCGGTCGCCGTCCGCCGCGCGCGCGGCCAGCGTTTGCGTGATCGCCCGGTCCGTGAGCGTGACGTTCAGGAAGCCGGGCCCGGACACCTCGACGTCCTTGATCAGGTCCGAGGCGGGCAGCGCGTCGGTGACCTTGGCGGCCAGCTCGCGCGGGTTGCCCTTGAGCTTCTTGGCGAGCGCCAGGATGCCGTTGGCCTGGAAGTCGGCCCGGTCGCTTCGGCGCAGCAGCGGGTCGGCGGCGCCGGCCTCCGGCAGGGCTGCCGAGAGGGCCTCCGCCAGCTGCTGCTGGAGCGTGGAAGCGAGGGAATTGACCGAGCCGTGCTCAGGCATGGGACGGGCTGCCGTTTCCGTAGGGGTACAAGGGATGGTCCCGAGTATCCCACGGCGTCCGCGACCGCACGCAAAGCCGTTTTCGCGCTGCGGGGTCCACCTGGGAGAATGGGGGACGCCCCTATGAGTCCTACCCGAGAGAAGGACGTGCCGACCGTGGCTCAGAGTCAGAGCAGCACCGAGACCGACTGGGTCTCCCGCTTCGCGGACGAGGTCATCGCCGAATCGGAGCGTCGTGCGCCTGGCAAACCGGTCGTCGTCGCCTCCGGGCTCTCCCCGTCCGGCCCGATCCACCTGGGCAACCTCCGCGAGGTCATGACCCCGCACCTGGTCGCCGACGAGATCCGCCGCCGCGGTCACACCGTGCGCCACCTGATCTCCTGGGACGACTACGACCGCTACCGCAAGGTCCCCAACGGCGTGGCCGGGATCGACGAGTCCTGGGCCGAGCACATCGGCAAGCCGCTGACCTCGGTGCCCGCCCCGGCCGGGTCCGCGTACCCGAACTGGGCCGAGCACTTCAAGGCCGCCATGACGGAGTCCCTGGCCGCCCTGGGCGTCGAGTACGACCCGATCAGCCAGACGGAGCAGTACCTCGCGGGCACGTACCGCGAGCAGATCCTGCACGCCATGCGCCACCGCGCCGACATCGACGCCATCCTCGACCGCTACCGCACCAAGAAGGACCCGGCGGCCGGCGGCAAGGGCGGCAAGAAGCCGCAGCAGAAGAAGGTGGACGAGGCCGAGCTGGAGGCCGAGGCCGGCTCCGGCGCGGCCAGCGAGGACGACGGCAGCGGCGGCTCCGCCGGCTACTTCCCGTACAAGCCGTACTGCGGCAACTGCGAGAAGGACCTCACCACCGTCACCTCGTACGACGACGACACCACCGAGCTGAACTACACCTGCACGGCCTGCGGCTTCGCCGAGACGGTCCGGCTGAGCGAGTTCAACCGGGGCAAGCTGGTCTGGAAGGTCGACTGGCCCATGCGCTGGGCCTACGAGGGCGTGATCTTCGAGCCCAGCGGCGTCGACCACTCCTCGCCCGGCTCCTCCTTCGTCGTCGGCGGCCAGATCGTCCGCGAGATCTTCGGCGGCGTCCAGCCCATCGGCCCCATGTACGCCTTCGTCGGCATCTCCGGCATGGCCAAGATGTCCTCCAGCAAGGGCGGCGTGCCGACCCCGGCCGACGCGCTGAAGATCATGGAGGCCCCGCTGCTGCGCTGGCTGTACGCCCGCCGCAGGCCCAACCAGTCCTTCAAGATCGCCTTCGACCAGGAGATCCAGCGGCTCTACGACGAGTGGGACTCGCTGGAGCGCAAGGTCGCCGACGGCACCGTGCTGCCGGCCGACGCCGCCGCGTACTCCCGTGCCGTGGGCACGGCCGCCGGTGAGCTGCCGCGCACCCCGCGTCCGCTGCCGTACCGCACGCTGGCCTCCGTCGCCGACATCACCGCCGGCGCCGAGGACCAGACGCTGCGCATCCTCAGCGAACTGGACCCGGCCAACCCGCTCAACTCGCTGGACGAGGCCCGCCCGCGCCTCGACCGCGCCGAGAACTGGATCACCACCCAGGTCCCGGCCGAGGCCCGCACCATCGTCCGCGACGAGCCCGACAAGGACCTGCTCGGCTCGCTCGACGACGAGGGCCGCGAATCCCTCCGGCTGCTCCTGGAGGGCCTGGACACGCACTGGTCCCTGGACGGCCTGACCACGCTCGTCTACGGCGTGCCGAAGGTCCTCGCGGGGCTGGAGCCCGACGCCAAGCCGACGCCCGAGCTGAAGACCGCCCAGCGGTCGTTCTTCGCCCTGCTGTACCGGCTGCTCGTCAGCCGCGACACGGGCCCGCGCCTGCCCACGCTGCTGCTCGCGGTGGGCGCGGACCGGGTGCGCAGGCTGCTGGGCGCCTAGGAACACGCCGAGGGGCCGCCTCCCGTGCGGGAGGCGGCCCCTCGTGCGTGCCTACGCGATGTGCTCGGCCTCCAGCTCGGCGTGGAAGCGCCGCTTGAACTCCGGCATCAGCTGCCGGATCAGGGCCTCGCCGCGCGGGTGGCGGACGTTGTGCCCGTCCGACAGGTGTATGTCCAGCACCGCGACGCTGGGGTAGTCGTTGTTCTCCGCCACGTACGCCGAGAACACCTCGTACGCGATCCGGCTGAACTCCTCGTCCTCCTGCGCCCACTCCGGCGCGGGCGCGGGCGGGCCGTCCGGGGCGGTGCTGCCGACCGTGCCCACGTTGCCCAGCGGCCGGGTGCGGTCGCCCGCGCCCGAGGGGACCTGGTGCGGGGTCGGCACCTCGACCTCGTAGTCCGGGTCGTACGTGCCCTCGTACACCTTGGCGGTCGCCTGCTTCGGGAACCAGGGGTTGTCGTCCTCGGCGGGCCCGGCGGCCTGCGGGTGCTGCTGGGGGCCCTGCGGCTCCTCCGGTACGGGGGCGGCCTCCGGGTCCGGGGCCTGCGGCAGCTCCGGGTGCGGCTGGGCGGTCTCCACGGCGGGCGCGGCCGGGGCGGCCTGCGCGGGGGCCGCGGCTG
>NZ_JAKRGC010000107.1 GCF_022347745.1 Streptomyces sp. OfavH-34-F | reverse complement strand
CGGTTCCCACCCACTGCGAAGGTTGCCGATGACCACGACGTACCAGATCATCACCGACTGCCTCGTCCAGGACTTCGAAGTCCCGGCCGACCGCGTCGCCCCCGGGGCCACCCTGGACCAGCTCGACCTCGACAGCCTGTCCCTCGTCGAACTCTCCCTGATCGTCGAGGAACGGCTCGGCCTGGCCGCCGCCGACATCCGCCAGGACATCACCCTCGCGGAACTCGCCGCACTCGCGGAGCGCGCCGCATCCTCCGAACCCGCCGCGCCCTCCGAACTCGCCGCGCCCTCCGCACCCTCCGCACCGGACGGACCCGCCGCGCCCTCCGCGCCGGACGCCTCCGCCGCGCCGGACGGGGCGGACCGGGCGGACCGGATCGCTCCGCAGCCCGCCGGCGCACCCGGCGCCCAGCGGTGAGCAGCCCGCCGATCGCCGTCACCGGCCTGGGCCTGGTGACGCCCGCCGGCATGGGCACGGCCGCGACCTGGGAGCACATGTGCACGGGCGCGCCGACCGCCACCCGTGATCCCGAACTCGCCGGTCTGGCCGTGGACTTCTCCTGCCGGGTACGTGACCTCGACGGCCGCCGGCGCCTGGGCGGGCGGCTGTGCATGCGCCTGGACCGCTTCGGCCAGATGGCCGTCATCGCCGCGCGTGAGGCCGTCGCGGACGCACGCCTGGACGCGGCGGCCTGGGACGCGCCCCGGGTCGGCGTCGTCCTGGGCGTGGGGGCGAACAGCCTGAGCGGCTACCCGGCCGAGTTCGAACGCCTCCGGGACGGCCACGCCGAGCGGGTCTCCCCGTTCGCCCTGCCCCGCAGCGTGCCGAACATGGTGGCCGGCGCGGTCAGCCTGGACCTGGGGGCCAAGGGCCCGAGCTTCACCACCAGCAGCGCCTGCGCCTCCGGCACCACCGCCCTGGCCGTCGCCTGCGACCTGCTGCGCGGCGGCGCCTGCGACATCGTGATCAGCGGCGGCAGCGAGAGCGGCGCCTCCGCCATGTCCGCGGTGACCTTCGGGCAGATGCAGGCCCTGTCCCGGCGCGGTCACGACCCGGCGGGCGCGTCCCGCCCCTTCGACGCGGACCGCGACGGCTTCGTCCTGGGCGAGGGCGCGGGCGTCCTCGTCCTGGAGCGCCCCGGCCACGCCCGCGCCCGGGGCGCCCGCGTCCTCGCCCACCTGGTGGGCCACGCGTCCTCCTGCGACGCCTACCACTACACCTCGCCCGAGCCCGCGGGCGACGGCCTCGCCCAGGCGGTCCGCGCGGCCCTGGCGGACGCCGGCCTGGCCCCGTACGACATCGGCCACGTCAACGCGCACGGCACCTCCACCCCGCTCAACGACAGGACCGAGGCCCTGGCCCTGCACCAGGTCTTCCGCCCGCCGCCCCCGGTCACCGCCAACAAGAGCGTCATCGGGCACTCCCTGGGCGCGGCCGGGGCCATCGAGGCCGCCCTGACCGTGCTCACCCTCCGGCACCAGCTGATCCCGCCGACGGCCAACCTCGACCGGCTGGACCCCGCCATCGACCTGGACGTCGTCACCAAGGTCCCGCGCCCCGTACGGATCGACGCCGCCCTCACCGTCTCCAGCGGATTCGGCGGGCAGAACGCGGCGCTCGTCCTCGCCCGCGCCTGACCCGCCGCCCCCCGTCGCGGATCGATCCGTCCGCCCGCACTCCCCGAGAGGTTCCCCGTGCCGCAGCACTCCACGGACTGGTTCGCCGAGCTGGAACCGGTGGTGGCGAACCTGCTCGACCGCCATCTGTCCATGGCCCAGGAGTGGTTCCCCCACCAGTACGTCCCCTGGAGCGCCGGCCGCGACTACGACGGGCCCCTCAATGGCCTGGCCTGGCAGGACGCGCAGTCGGCGCTCGGCCCGGTGGCGCGGTCGGCGCTCGTCCTGAGCGTCCTGACCGAGGAGAACCTGCCCGTCTACCACCACCAGCTCGCCTCCGGCGCCCCGCCGGACAACGCCTGGGCCGCGTGGCTCCACCGCTGGACCGCCGAGGAGGACCGGCACAGCACGGTGATGCTCTCCTACATCCACGCCACGCGCGCGGTGGACCCCGTCGCGCTGGAGCGCGCCCGCATGCGGTACATGTCCGCACCGCCCCGCCCGGACGACCTGCCCTCCGACCCGCTGCACGGTCTCGCGTACGTGATGATCCAGGAGCTGGCGACCCGGGTCGCCCACCGCAACACGGGCCTGCACTGCGGCGAGAGCGTGTGCGCCCGGATCTTCGCCCGCGTCGCCCAGGACGAGAACCTGCACATGGTGTTCTACCGCGACCTCTACGCCGCCCTCCTCGACCTGATCCCGGACCGGGCCATGGCCGGTCTGTGGCGGGCCGTGAAGGAGTTCCGGATGCCCGGACAGGCGATCCCGGGATTCACCGCGATGAACGCCCGTATCGCCCTGGCCGGCTGGTACGACCTGGCCGTCTTCCACGACGACGTCCTCATGCCGCTCGTCAGGGCCCTGCGCATCCGCGAGCGCACCGGCCTCGGGCCGCAGGGCGAGCAGCACCGCGCCGCGCTCCTCACCCATACCGAGCGCCTGTGCCGGGCGGCCGTGCGCTTCCGGGAACGGCGGACCGCCGCACCGGTCCGGGCCCGCTGATGCGGCGCCGGAGACTCCGCCGCCTGACCGGGACGGTGCGCCGGATCGCCGCGGACCTCATCGCCCGCGCGGTCCTGGGCAACGGGTTCCGGCCCCGTCACCACACGGCGTTCCCCCTCGCCGACGGGCTCTACGGGGGCCCGGCGGGCCCGGAGCTGCCGCTGCTCGTCCTGGGCGACTCCATCGCCGCCTCGGTCGGCGCCTCCACCGCCGAGGAGACTTTGGGTGCCCGGTGCGCCGCCCACCTCGGCCGGGCCGCCCGCCGCCCGGTGCGCCTGCGGGTCCTGGCGCGGCCCGGCACCACCACCGGGTTCATGAAGCACCAGGTCCGCAGGGCGCTCCGGCACCCTCAGCCGCCGGGGATCGCCCTGATCATCGTCGGGGGGAACGACATCGTCGCCGGCACCCCGCTCGGGCTCGCCGTGTACGCCCTCCTCCGCCACGTCACCCGGCTCCGCGCGGCCGGCTGGCACGTCCTGGTCGGCACCTGCTGGGACGTCGGCGACGTACCGGCCGTGCGCCACCGGCTGCGCCGCGCCCTCTCCCGCCGCAGCCGGCGCCTGGAACGCCTCCAGACGGCGGCGGCCCGGCGTGCCGGTGCCGTCGTCGTCCCGCTGCGCGACCCCCGGCACGGCAGCCGGCCGGACCTGTTCGCCGCGGACCGCGTGCATCCCTCCGCCCTGGGCAACGCCCTCCACCTCGAAGCGCTCACGGCCGCCCTCGGGGAGTGCCTGGCGCACCATCAGGGCGCGCCGGGTCAGGGGGTGCGCGGGTCGAGCAGCGGGATGACCCCCGATCCGTAGGCGTCGATGGTGGCCTCGCGGGCGTCGTGCATGGCGTAGACGGCGAACTGGTCGACGCCCAGGTCCCGGAGCCGGCGGAGCTTCTCGGTGTGGGCGGCGGCCGGGCCGAGCAGGCAGAAGCGGTCGACGACGGCGTCGGGGACGAACGCGGTGTCGGGGTTGCCGGCGCGTCCGTGGTGGCTGTAGTCGTAGCCCCCGCGATCCTTGATGTACGCGGTCAGCTCGTCCGGGACCAGGCCGGAGTGCTCTCCGTAGCGGGCGACGAGGTCGGCGACGTGGTTGCCGACCATGCCGCCGAACCAGCGGCACTGGTCGCGGGCGTGGGCCAGGGCAGCGGGCGAGTCGTCGGCGGTGACGTAGGCCGGGGCGGCGACGCAGACCGTGAGGGCACCGGGGTCGCGGCCGGCGTCGGCGGCGGCCTTCCGTACCGCTTTGACCATCCACTCGGTGAGGTAGGGGTCCGCGAGCTGGAGGATGAAGCCGTCCGCCTTCTGCCCGGCGAGCGCGAGGGCCTTGGGGCCGTAGGCGGCCATCCAGACGGGCAGTCGTCCGTTCCTGATCCAGGGGATGCGGACCGGGCTGCCGTCCACGGTCGCCTCGCGGCCCTCGGCGAGGTCGCGGATGACGTCGATGGCCTCGCCGAGGCGGGCCAGGGTGTTCGGGCTGCGCCCCGCGACGCGCATCGCGGAGTCGCCCCGGCCGATGCCGCACACGGTCCGGTTGCCGTACATGTCGTTGAGGGTGGCGAAGGTGGAGGCGGTCACCTCCCAGGTGCGGGTGCCGGGGTTGGTGACCATCGGGCCGACGTGGAGCCTGGTGGTGTGTTCCAGGATGCGGCTGTGGATGACGAAGGGTTCCTGCCAGAGCACCGCCGAGTCGAAGGTCCAGCCGTAGCGGAACCCGTTGCGTTCGGCCCGCCGCATCAGGCCGACGACGGCCGATGCGGGCGGGTCCGTCTGGAGGACGAGTCCGAAGTCCATGCCGCGTGCTCCTAGTTCAGGTACTGGCAGGTGGCGCGTGGGGTGTAGATGCCATGGCCGGCGCGGCCGGTGTACGTGCGGCCGTCGATGACGGTCTCGCCGCGCGAGAGCACGGTCTCGACCCGGCCGGTGAGGCGTTTGCCCTCGTACGCGGAGTAGTCGACGTTCATGTGGTGGGTGGCGGCGGACACGGTCTGCTCGGCGGCCGGGTCGTAGACGACGATGTCGGCGTCCGCGCCGGGGGCGATGGTGCCCTTCTTCGGGTAGAGGCCGAACATGCGCGCCGGGGCGGCGCAGGCGATCTCGATCCAGCGGCGGCGCGAGATGTGTCCGTCCACGACCGCCTGGTGCAGCAGGTCCATCCGGTTCTCGACCCCGGGCAGGCCGTTGGGGATCTTCGAGAAGTCGCCCCGGCCCCTCTCCTTCTGGCCGGAGAAGCAGAACGGGCAGTGGTCGGTGGAGACGACCTGGAGTTCGCCGGTGCGCAGCCCGCGCCACAGCGCCTCCTGGTGCTCCTTCGGCCGCAGCGGGGTGGAGCAGACGTACTTGGCGCCCTCGAAGCCGGGTTCGGCGAGGTTGTCGGTCGAGAGGAAGAGGTACTGCGGGCAGGTCTCGCCGAAGACGGGCTGTCCTTGGTGGCGGGCGGCGGCGATCTCGGCGACGGCGTCCCCGGCGGAGACGTGGACGACGTACAGCGGTGCTCCGGCGACGCCGGCGAGCCGGATGGCGCGGTGGGTGGCTTCCGCCTCCAGCGCCACCTTCCGCACGTCGCCGTGGTGGCGGGGGTCGGTGCGGCCGGCGGCGAGCGCCTGTTCGACCAGGACGTCGATGGCGATGCCGTTCTCGGCGTGCATCATGATCAGTCCGCCGTTGGACTCGGCCCGCTGCATGGCGCGCAGGATCTGTCCGTCGTCGCTGTAGAAGACGCCGGGGTAGGCCATGAACAGTTTGAAGGAGGTGATGCCCTCCCCCACCAGGAGGTCCATCTCCTTGAGCGAGGACGCGTTGACGTCGGCGAGGATCATGTGGAAGGCGTAGTCGACGGCGCAGTTGCCGTCCGCCTTGGCGTACCAGGTGTCGAGTCCTTCGCGCAGGGGGCGGCCGGCCGTCTGGACGGCGAAGTCCACGATGGTGGTGGTGCCGCCCCAGGCGGCGGCGCGGGTGCCGGTCTCGAAGGTGTCGGCGGCGCGGGTTCCGCCGAACGGCATCTCCATGTGGGTGTGGGCGTCCACGCCGCCCGGGATGACGTACTTGCCGGTGGCGTCGATGACGCGGTCCGCGGTCCAGCCGGCGGCCTCGTCGGTGTCGTGGGCGGCGAGCGCGGCGATCCGGCCGCCGTCCACGAGGACGTCCGCGTGCATCTCGTCCGACGCGGTGACGACCAGGCCGCCGCGGATGACGGTACGGCTCATGGGTACCCCTCCTCGTTGTCCTGCGGGTGGGGCGCGGGGGCGGGGCGGGTGGTCCCGCCGCCCGTGCCGTGGTCGGCGGTCAGACCGCGCGCAGTGTGTCGGCGAGGATCTCCGCGCCCTCCTCCGCCTCCCGGACGGTGAGCGAGAGGGGCGGGGCGATGCGCAGCACGCTGGTGTTGTGGCCGCCGCCCTTGCCGATGAGCAGGCCGCCCTCGCGGGCCGCCTCCAGGACGGCGGCGGCGCCCTGCGGGTCGGCCTCGTCGGTGCCGGGTGCGACGAGTTCGATGCCGATCATGAGGCCCCGGCCGCGCACCTCGCGTACCCGGTCCGAGGCGGCGCCGATCGCACGGAGCCGTTCGATGAGCAGGCCGCCGACGCGGCGGGCGTTGCCCTGGAGGTCGTGTTCGACGAGGTGGCCGAGGTTGGCGAGGCCGGCCGCCATGGTGACGGGTGAACCGCCGAAGGTGGAGATGGAGTTGGCGTCGAGGCAGTTCATCACCTCGGCGCGGGCGACGACGCCGCCGATGGACATGCCGTTGCCGATGCCCTTGGCGAAGGTGAGGATGTCCGGCGGCCCGTTCCGGGCGTGGGCCTGCCAGCCCCAGAAGTGGTCGCCGGTGCGGCCCCAGCCGGTCTGCACCTCGTCGGAGATCCAGAGCACGCCGTGCCGGTTGAGGACCTCGCGGAACGCGCCGTACAGGCCGTCCGGCGGTGAGGTGAAGCCGCCGACGCCCTGGACGGGTTCGGCGATCAGGGCGGCCGGGGCGCGGGTGTGGCCGAGCAGGTCCTCCAGGTCGGCGACGCAGGCGGCGGTGAACTCGGCGTCGTTCAGGTGCGCGTAGGGGCCCCGGGTGCGGACGCCGCCGTGCACGTACAGGGTCTGGAGCGGCGAGAGGCTGGTGGGCGACCAGGCGTTGTTGCCGGTGACGGAGACGGTGGAGAAGGACCGGCCGTGGTAGCTGTTGCGCATCGCGAGGATCTGGTTGGACCCGCGGTACGTGGTGGCGAGCAGCAGGGCGGTGTCGTTGGCCTCGGTGCCGGAGGTGGTGAAGAAGACCCGTGCGTCGGGGATGCCGGAGAGCGCGGCGATGCGCTCGGCCAGCTCGATCATCGGGCGGTTGAGGTAGAGCGTGGAGGTGTGGATGATCCGGCCGGCCTGCTCGGCGACGGCCTTGGTGACCTCGGGCAGGGCGTGGGCGGTCATGGTGGTGAGGATGCCGCCGAAGAAGTCGAGGTAGCGGTTGCCGTCGGCGTCCCAGACGTGGCGGCCCTCGCCGTGGGTGATCTCCAGGGGGTGGCGGTAGTAGAGGGCCAGCCAGTCGGGGCTGACGGCGAGGTGGCGCTGGTGGAGGCTGCTCACGGCGCGATCAGCCCCTCGTACGCGTCGGGGCGGCGGTCCCGGTAGAACGCCCACTGCTGCCGGACCTCGTCGATGAGCCCGAGGTCCAGGTCGCGTACGACGAGTTCCTCGTCCGTGTCGGAGGCGACGTCGCCGACGAACTGGCCGCGCGGGTCCACGAAGTAGCTGCTGCCGTAGAAGTCGTTGTCGCCGTACTCCTCCCGGCCGACGCGGTTGATCGCGGCGACGAAGTACTCGTTGGCGACGGCGGCGGCGGGCTGTTCGAGCTGCCAGAGGTAGGCGGAGAGGCCGCGCGAGGTGGCGGACGGGTTGTAGACGATCTGGGCGCCGTTCAGGCCGAGTTGGCGCCATCCTTCGGGGAAGTGGCGGTCGTAGCAGATGGAGACGCCGACCTTGCCGACGGCGGTGTCGAAGACGGGCCAGCCGATGTTGCCGGGTTTGAAGTAGTACTTCTCCCAGAAGCCCTTGACCTGCGGGATGTGGTGCTTGCGGTACTTGCCGAGGTAGGTGCCGTCCGCGTCGATGACGGCCGCGGTGTTGTAGTAGAAGCCGGACCGCTCGCGTTCGAAGACGGGGACGACGATCACCATGCCGGTCTCGCGGGCGAGGTCCCGCATCCGCTGTACGGTCGGGCCGTCCGGTACCGGTTCGGCCCAGCGGTAGTGCTCGGGCTCCTGGACCTGGCAGAAGTAGGGGGCGTTGAAGACTTCCTGGAAGCCGATGACGCCCGCGCCCTGCCGGGCGGCCTCGCGGGCGTGCTCCTCGTGCTTGGCGATCATGGATGCGGTGTCGCCTGTCCAGGTCGCCTGGACGAGTGCGGCGCGTACGACGTGGGACATGAGCTGCTCCTTCGACGCGGCGTCAGAGAGCCTCTGGATGCTTCTACGCCCGTAGAACACGTGCGTACGGGAGAACGTAGGCCGCGTCACAGGGCGGGGCAAGACCATCGGCGCGAACCGGCTGAGTCGATCACGTTTCACACCCGTGCGGGCCAGTACGGGCGCGGCGGGCCGCTCCGGGAGGGCTCAGAAGGTGATGGCGATGCCGGTGTGCGGGCGCTTGCCGAGCCGGACGATCATCGCCGGGTAGTCGAGCAGCCAGTACTTCCAGGTGTACTTGCGGCCGATGGCGCGGCGGACGGCGGCGGTGCCCTTCTCGTCGAGCAGCCGGCCGGTCCCGGACGCGGTGGCCGCGCCCTCCGCGACGCGTCCGCGCACGTCGCAGACGGCGACGCGGACCCGGCTGTCGTGGCGCAGCCGCTTGACCTTCCAGGAGTCGGTCCTGGTCCAGACGAGCAGTTCGCCGCCCTCGGCGGCGGCCCAGACCGGGGTGGCGACGGGCGTGCCGTCCTTGCGGTACGTGGTGAGGCTGACGTACTCGCTGCGGGCGAACTCCTGGAGGCTCATGCCCCCAGCGTAGGCGCGTGCCGGGTGCTAGCCGGCCAGCGGGACGGCCGCCGGCACGTCCTCCGGTTCCGGGGCGCAGCGCAGCAGGATGTCGTCCATGGAGAGGCCCAGCGCGCCGGCCAGCGCGGCGACGGTGAAGAACGCGGGGGTGGGGGCGCGACCGGTCTCGATCTTCCGCAGGGTCTCGGCGGAGACGCCGGCGCGGGCGGCGATGTCGGTCATGCTGCGGGCGCCTCGCGCCTCGCGCAGCAGCAGGCCGAGGCGTTCGCCGCGCAGGCGCTCTTCGGGGGTGAGGGGGGTGCGGACCATGCCGTCATTCTAATACCGCCCGGATCGGTATAGTAATTGGAATCCGGTATAGTAATTGGCATGGTGCAACTCAAGACGGACACATCCATCGAAGCCATGCGGGCGACCGGCCGCGTCGTCGCCCGCATGCTGACGGCGGCACGGGAGGCCGCGGCGGTCGGCGTCTCCCTGCGCGAACTGGACGAGGTGGCGCGGGAGGTGCTGCGCGAGGCGGGCGCCGGTTCGCCGTTCCTCGGCTACCGCCCGCACTTCGCCCCGGTCCCCTTCCCCGCGGTCATCTGCGCGTCGGTCAACGACGCGATCGTGCACGGCGTCCCCACGGACTACCGGCTGCGCGACGGCGATCTGGTGAGCATCGACGCGGGCGCGACGCTCGACGGCTGGGCGGGCGACTCCGCGATCAGCTTCATCGTGGGCCGGGCCCGCCCGGCCGACACCCGGCTCGTGGACACCGCGTACGAGGCCCTGGCGGCGGGCATCGCCGCGGCCACCGGGGGCAACCGGATCGGCGACATCGCGCACGCCATCGGCACGGTCTGCCGGAGCGCCGGCTACGGCATCCCCGAGGGGTTCGGCGGGCACGGCGTGGGGCGCGAGATGCACGAGGACCCGGGGGTGCCCAACGAGGGCCGGCCGGGGCGCGGCATGCTCCTGCGGCACGGCATGGTGCTGGCCATCGAACCGATGCTGACCGGCGGCGGCGTGGACACCTACCGGACGGACCGGGACGGCTGGACCCTGCGCACGACGGACGGCAGCCGGGCCGCGCACGCGGAGCACACCGTGGCGATCACGGACGACGGCCCGCGCATCCTCACCGCGCTCTGACATCCCCGCTCCCCGCGCCCGGACCGCCTGGTACCCGCGGCCGCCGTCCGGCCGTCCGGTCCCGGCCGCCCCCGTCAGGGCCGGCCGCTGGGCCTCACCACCATCGCGGAGCCGCCGCCGCGCCGCTCCTTCTCGGCGGCGGCGAGCCACCGCCCGTCGGGCAGCCGCTGCACCCCGGTCGCCGCGCCGATCTCCGGGTTGAGCTTGAACACATGACCGATGCCTTCCAGCTTCGCCCGCAACGGGCTGTTCCACAGCCCCGGTTCCAGCTCGGTCGCCGCCGCGTTGCGCTGGCTGGCCCGGGGCGCGGCGATGGCCTCGACCAGCGGCAGCCCCCGGTCCACCGTGCCGAGCAGCGACTGGAGGACGGTGGTGATGATGGTGGCGCCGCCGGGCGAGCCGAGGGCGAGCACCGGCCGGTCGTGCCGCAGCACGACGGTGGGCGAGATGGACGAGCGCGGCCGCTTGCCGGGCCCGGGCAGGTTCGGGTCGTGGACGGCCGGGTCGGCCGGCGCGAAGGAGAAGTCGGTCAGCTCGTTGTTCAGCAGGAAGCCGCGCCCGGGCACGGTGATCCCGCTGCCGCCGGTCTGCTCGATGGTCAGGGTGTAGGCGACGACGTTGCCCCACTTGTCGGCGGTCGTCAGGTGGGTGGTGTTCTCGCCCTCGTACGTGGTCGGCGCGGCCTTCCCCGCGGAGCGGCAGGCGCCGGGTTGGCGCGGGTCGCCCGGGGCGAGCGGGCTGGGCAGCACGGCGTCGTCCCGGATCAGGCAGGCGCGCGCGTCGGCGAACCTCTGGCTGAGCAGCCCGGCGGTCGGCACGTCCTCGAAGGCGGGATCGCCGACCCAGCGCCCCCGGTCGGCGAAGGCGATGCGGCTGGCCTCGATGAAGCGGTGGAGGTAGCGCTCCTCGCTCGCCCGCGCGAGGTCGGTGGACTCCAGGATGTTGAGGGCCTCGCCCACCGTCGTCCCGCCGGAGGAGGACGGCGCCATGCCGTACACGTCGAGCCCCCGGTAGTTCACCTTCGTCGGCGCCTGCCGCAGCGCGCGGTAGGAGCGCAGGTCCCGTGCGGTCAGGTCGCCGGGCCGCACGACCCGGTCGGACGCGGGGTCCACGGGCGGGTTGCGCACGGTCCGTACGATGTCGCGGGCCAGGTCGCCCCGGTACAGCGCGCCGACGCCCTCGCGGCCGATCTCCGCGTAAGTGCGCGCGAGGTCGGGGTTGCGGAAGACCGAGCCGGCCTCGGGCAGCTTCCCGCCGGGCAGGAAGAGCTTCCGGGTGGCCGGGAAGTCCCGGAACCGGTCCTCGTTGCCCGCCGTCTGGGAGCGGAACGTCTCGTCGACGACGAACCCCTCGCGGGCCAGGCGTTCGGCCGGCGCGAGGACCTTCCGCAGCGACTTGCTGCCCCAGGCGTCCAGGGCGGTGTCCCAGGTGGCGGGCGTGCCGGGGGTGCCGACGGCCAGTCCGCTGGTGACGGCGTCGGCGAAGGCGAGCGGCTTGCCGTTCTCCAGGAAGAGGGAGGAGTCGGCGCTGCGCGGCGCGGTCTCGCGGCCGTCGATGGTCCGCACGGTACGGGTGCGGGCGTCGTAGTACACGAAGTACCCGCCGCCGCCGAGCCCCGCGGAGTACGGCTCGGTGACGCCGAGCGCGGCGGCCGTGGCCACGGCGGCGTCCACCGCGTTGCCGCCCTCGCGCAGCACCTGGATGCCGGCGGCGGTGGCGTCCGCGTCCACGCTGGAGACGGCGCCCCCGTAGCCCACCGCGACCGGTGACTTGTCCGGTGGCGCGGGGGCGTGGGCGGGGTGGGCGGCCGGGGCGGGGGCGGCGGCCCCGACGGACAGGGCGGCGGCGAGGACCGCGGCCAACGACACTTTTCGCCTGACGGAACGTCGCATGCGTACCTCCGGTGAAGGATCGTCCGCGCAGGGTAACGCCGCCCCGCCCGCGTCGTCAGGACCGCCTCGAACTCGCGGCCGAATGCCCGCTAACATGCGCGCCCATGACCGACGACGTACGCAACATCGTCCTGGGCCTGATAGCCACCGGTATCAGCGCCGCCCTCGGCTGGATCGCGCGCACCTACTTCTGGCGGCGCAAGCTCCGCCGCAAGCAGGCGTTCTTCGGCCTGCCCGGGAACTCCGAGTGCCTGCTCGTCGTCAACCGCGACGCCTCCGGCGAGGGCTCGGTGCACCGCCACGACGTCTTCGCCCTGCTGGAGCTGTCCGCCCTGATCAAGGACTGCTCGGCGCACGCGCAGATCCTGTCGCACGACATCGCCCAGCAGGGCATCGGCGAACGCACCGAATTCTGCGTGGGCGGCCCGGTGTCGAACCGCCGCATGGCCGCCCATCTGCATTCCCTGCTGCCCGGCGTACGCATCAACACCTCTCCGGAACCCGGCCCCGACCGGGGTGCCTTCCAGATCGGCTCCGAGCGCTACCGCGCCGAGAAGGGCGTGAGCGAGTACGTCCTGCTCGCCCGGCTGTCCACCGGTCAGGACGCCCGGCCCGTCTTCCTGTTCTGCGGACAGCACGCGATCACCAACCAGGCCGCGTCCCGCTACCTCGCCCGCAACTACGAACGCCTGGCCCGCAAGCACGGCAACAACACCTTCTGCCTCCTGCTGAAGGTCGTCAGCTCCCAGGCCTACGGCCCCGACGTGGTCGAACTGGTCGCCGATGTCACCCGGGCCGCCCAGGCTCCCGTGCCCGCGCCCCGCACCTCCCACCGCGCCGGCGGCTGACGGGCGGCCGGCGGGCGGGAGGAGCGGCGGCGGTCAGTCGGCCAGGCCCTGGGGGCTCTGTTCGCGGCCGCGCAGGCGCTGGACCAGGCCGCCGAGCATCGGCATGGTCAGGCCGGCGAACAGGAAGAGGACGGCGAGGCCGCTCAGGGCCGGGCTGAGTTTCTCCTCGACGTCGAGGGACCAGGGGCGGTCGAGTGCGTGGAAGACGATGTACGAACCCTTGGACAGGGTGTAGCCGACGCCCAGGACGGCCGCGACGGCGCCCAGGGTGAAGCCGGCGCCGGTCCAGGGGCGGATCGTCCGGCACCGGCGGGCCGTGCGCCCGCACATGAAGGCGAGTTCGCCGCAGGTGACCAGCACGTAGGAGAGGTACACGAGCAGATAGGCGGCCACCGAGGGGTGGTCGGCGTACGCCGTGGTGAACTCGACGTCCTCGCCGTTCGTGGCGAGGAAGAGCGGGACCATGACGGCCAGTTCGACCACGGCCGCGAACCCGCGCTGGTACATGGCGGTGCGCAGGTACTCCGGGCGGTAGGCGAGGTCCACCATCGTCATCTGGAGGGCCGCGCACCACAGGATGGCGCAGATGTGGGCGACCAGCTTCCCCGCGTTGTCGAGGCCCGTGACGTCCTCGGCCGTCTCCGCGACGGCGGGGATCGCGAAGAAGACCCCCACGGTGCAGACGCCGAAGGCGACGGCGATTAACCAGGTGAACACGCGCGGGTGGTGCATGGCTCTGCGGGCGCAGAGCAACGTGGCGATCACCCCTGCCACGGTGCAGGCGCCGAATATGATGCCGTCCATCAGAGACCTTCCAGTGCGTCGGCCGCGTATTGGGCGGCTTCGGTTTCGGTCCGTCGCCGCCGGGAGCGCTTCGGCTTCCCGGCGGGCGTCCCCTCGTCGGGTACGCGGGAGAGGCCGAGGACCTCGCGCCGGTGTTCCAGCCGGGCGACCAGATCGCGCACCTCGCTCTCCGGCAGATCACTCAGCAGGGCGAGCACCCGGCGGGCGAGCGGGTCCTCGAAGGCTTCGAGCGCCGCGAGGTCGTCGTAGCCGGGGTGCGGCAGCAGATAGGCCGGCGGCACGTCGCCCAGGGCGCGGCACAGGGCCAGGACGGTCTTGATCGTCGGGTTGTCCTGCTGGCCGCCGGCGAGTTTCGCGATGAGCGCGAACGACGCCGAGGCGGGCGGGTCGGGGAGGTCGTCGACGGCCTGCGACAGGGTCCGGGAGACGTAGGCCCGGCCCCGGGCGTCCGTGCGCTGGGCCATGAGCGACTTCAGCTTGTGGGCGAGGGACTGCGGTCGCGGGTGCCGCCCTTCGGGGGCCGTACCCGTCCGGGGCTCTCCCTCGTCACAGCTCGCACTCACGTGGTGATTCTCTCTCGCCCTCATCGATCTTGCTCTTGTGTACTTTAGTTGACACACCGTCGGACGCAAAGGCAGGATCGCGGCATCGGCGCGCACCGGGTCGACCGGCACGCGGACGCCGACCGGGTACGCATGCCCGCCGACCGCGGCGACCGCCGAGAGGAGCGTCACTTGAGGCAGCACGGCTTATCCGCCCCGGTGATCGACACCGGCCGGCCGCACCCCGCAAGGATCTACGACTACCTACTCGGCGGCAAGGACAACTACCGGGTCGACCAGCAGGCCGGTGACCGGCTCGTCGCCGCCTCCTCCCAGGAGCGGGCCGCCGCCCACGCCAACCGCGCCTTCCTGGAACGCGCCGTCCGCCACGTCGTCGGCACGGGTGTACGGCAGGTCCTCGACATAGGCGCCGGGCTTCCCCACCAGCCCAATGTGCACGAGGTCGCCCGCGCGGCGGCGCCCGGAGCGCGGGTGGCGTACGTCGACAACGACCCGATCGTCGTCGCCCACGCGGACGCCCTCCTCGGCTCCTCCGGCGGGGTCGGCGTCGCGCTCGCCGACCTCCGAGACCCGCGGGGCGTCCTGGAGCATCCGCACGTCCGCGAGGTCATCGACTTCGGCCGGCCCGTCGCGCTGCTCCTGGTCTCCGTGCTCCACTTCCTCTCGCACGCCGACCGGCCCGGGGACGCCGTCGCCGCCCTGCGCGACGCCCTTCCGGCCGGCAGCTTCCTGGTCCTCTCGCACGCCACCGACGACTTCGCGGACTGCAGCGCCGCACGGGCCGTCTACGCCACCGCCACCACGCCCCTCACCCCGCGCTCCCGGTCCGAGATCGAGCGGTTCCTCGACGGCTTCGAGCTGCTGGCGCCCGGTCTCGTGCCCGTCCCGTCCTGGCGGCCGGACGCTCCGTACGCGGCCCGCCCGGCCGGGGTCGGCGTCTACGGGGCGGTCGCCCGCAAGACCGGCTGAGCACCCCACCGGTCGTGGGCGCGGGGCGGCGCGGTCACACCGAGCAGTGGGCCGGGCCGATGGTGCCGTCCGTACCGGTCACGGTGACCGCCTCGGTGCGGTCGGCCGTACGGGCGCGGGCCGCCGTGCAGATGAGCTGCTGGCGGGCCGCCTCGGAGAAGCCGGTGACGGGCGCGTCCAGGGTGACCAGCACGCCCCGCGCGCTCAGTTCCACGCCCGCCTCCACCCGCAGCGCCGGCAGTTCCGAGCGCAGCCCCGCCGCCCGTTCCTGGCCCGTCGGGCCCCGGAAGAGCAGGGCGAGCGCCGCGGGCGCGTCGACCAGCGGGTACCTGCCCAGCTCGTCGCCCTTCTCGTCCTGCGGGTCGGTCTGGCGGATGACCGGGAGCAGGCGGGTGGACGTGGAGGAGGAGACGAAGTACAGCAGGGTGCCGAGCTGGCCGGCCGGGGCCACCTCAACCCGCGCCGGTTCACCGGCCGCCACCACGTCCGTGGCGCGGATGCCGCACCCCGCCAGCAGCAGCACCGGCAGCAGCGCGCCGAGCGCGCGCCGGGCCCTCACCGCTCCCCCAGCGGCAGGTCCAGGGTGAACACCGCGCCGCCCGCGGGACGGTTCGCGGCGCGCAGCGTGCCTCCGTGCAGCCGGACGTTCTCCTGGGCGATGGCCAGGCCGAGACCGCTGCCGGCCGACCGGGTGCGGGCCGCGTCCGCCTTGTAGAACCGGTCGAAGATGTGCGGCAGCACCGCCTCGTCGATGCCGGGCCCGCTGTCCTCGACCTCCACGACGAGCCGGCCGCCGTCCTCCGGCGGCCCGGAGCGCGCCCGTACGGTCACGGGTTCCGCGCCGTGCCGCAGGGCGTTGCCGACCAGGTTGGCGACGACCACGTCGAAGCGGCGCGGGTCGAGCACCGCCCGCACCCCCTCCGCGAGGTCGGTGGTGACCCGGTCCTCCCAGCGGCGGGCCTGGAGCGTCTTGCGGACGGTCTCGGCGACGTCGACCTCGTCGAGGTGGAGGTCGGCGGCGCGGGCGTCGAAACGGGATATCTCCATCAGGTCCTCGACGAGGGTGGCGAGTTTGCCGGTCTCCGCGCTGATCAGGCGGACGGCGGCGGCGGTGTCGGGGCGCAGTTCGCCGGCGTCCTCGTCCAGCACCTCGGTCACGGCGAGCATGCCGGCGAGCGGGGTGCGCAGTTCGTGGGAGACGTCGGAGGCGAAGCGCCTGGCCCGCTCCTCGGCCCGGCGCAGTTCCTCGACGGACTCCTGGAGCTTGGTCGACGACTCGTTGAACGTCCAGGCCAGGTCGGCGAGTTCGTCGGTGCCCCGGACCGTGATCCGGGTGTGCAGTTCGCCCCGGCCGATGCCCGCCGCGGCGCGGCGCAGGTCGCGGACGGGGCGCAGCACGCTGCGGGCGGCGAGGAGCGCGGGCACCAGGGCGATGAGCAGGGCGGGCAGGGCGCCGTCGCGGGCGGCGGTGAGCATGGCGGCGATGTTCGCCTCCTCGGCGGAGAGCGGCATCACGGTGTAGAGGGCCAGGCCGGTGGGCTGGCTGCCGTCGCCCTGGTCGAAGAGGACGGGCATGCCGACGGTCAGCCAGGGGTCGCCGCCGCTGACGACGCGCTGGAAGGAGCCGTGGGCGCTCGCGCGGGTGGCGTCGCGCAGGTCCGCGGTGATGACCTCCGAGGAGGGCCGGTCCGTCGAGGAGACCTTCAGCTCCCCGTACTCGGCGAACACGGTCCAGCTGTGGGCGCTGCCGGACCGGGCCAGCGCGAGGCAGAGCCGGCGCAGTTGCTCGGCGTCCAGCGGCAGGGTGACGGAGTAGGAGCCGACGCGGTCGCGGAACTGGGCGACGGCGGTGTCCTGGGCCTGCTGGAGGATGGCCGAGCGGGCCTCGCGGTAGGTGAGCGCGGCGGTGGTGGCGGCGCTGACGGCGGCGACGAAGAGGAACGCCGCGACGAGCCGGGTGCGCAGGCCGAAGCGGGCGGCGAACAGTCTCACGCGAGGGGGACCTCGCCGGACCCGGCCGGCGCGTCGCCCGCCACGGGCCCGAAGCGGTAGCCGAAGCCCCGGACCGTCTGGATGTAGCGGGGACTGCCGGGGACGTCCTCGATCTTCTGGCGCAGCCGGCGCACGCAGGCGTCGACCAGCCGGGCGTCCCCGTGGTAGCTGTGCTCCCAGACGTACTCCAGGAGCTGCTGGCGGCTGAAGACCTGTTCGGGCGAGGCCGAGAGGTGGAGCAGGAGCTTGAGTTCGGAGGGGGCCAGGAGCAGGCGTTCGCCGGCCTTGGCGACGGTGAGCCCCGCGCGGTCCACGGTCAGGGCGCCGTGGGCCTCGGTGCCGCCGCGCCCGGCGGGGGCGGTGAGGCGGCGCAGGACGGCGCGGATGCGGGCCTCGATGACCTCGGTACGGGCGGGCTTGACGATGTAGTCGTCGGCGCCGGCCTCCAGGCCCACGACGACGTCGAAGTCGTCGCCCCGCGCGGTGAGCATGATCACGGGCAGCTGGCTGGTCTCGCGGATGCGGCGGCAGACCTGGACGCCGTTCATGCCGGGCAGCATCAGGTCGAGCAGGACGAGGTCGGGGCGGAACTCCGCCAGCGCGGCGAGCCCCGCCTCGCCCGTACCGACGGCCCTCAGATCGTGGCCGCGCCGGCGCAGGCCGAGTTCGACCCCCTCGCGCACGGAGGGGTCGTCTTCGATGAGGAGCACGCGAGGCATGGCGTCAGTATCCCAGCGGTCGGAGAACGGCTTCGAACGGGTGGACGGGAAGGGCGGGGGTCAGCCGCGCCGGAGCCTGCCCCGGACGGCGCTCAGCGCGGCGGTCACCTCGGTGAGCCGCAGCGGCCGGGCGAGCGCGGCCACGACCAGCGCGAGGACGGCCGTCCCTGCGCCGAGCGCGGCCAGGTCGCCGAGGCCGGAGCCCTCCGTGTCCACCGCGCGGGCCGCCCCGTACGCCAGCAGCCCGGCCGGGACGCAGGCGGCCCCCAGCCGCAGGTGCGCCGCGACCCCGGGCGAGCGGGCGAGCGACGGGCGCGCCGTGCCGGGCGGGGAGACCCGGCGGTGCAGTACGTACGCGGTGACGGCGAAGCCGATGAGCAGGGCGGCGGAGTACGCGCCGGCCATGCCGGTCACCGCCCAGCGCGGGGACAGGGTCAGGTAGGCGACGACGGTGAGTCCGGCGTTGAGGGCCGCGATGACGAGGTTGAGCAGGAACGGGGTGCGGGTGTCGCTCATCGCGTAGAAGCCCCGGGAGAGCACGTACTGCCCGGAGAAGGCGACGAGGCCGGGGGCGAACGCGGCCATCATGCCCGCCATCACCGTGATGTCGGCGGGTCCGGTGCGCCCGTAGCCGAAGACGGAGCCCATCACCCACGGCGCGAGGGCCAGGAGCAGCGCGGCGGCCGGGACCACCACGGCGGCGGAGGTGCGCAGGGCGTACGAGAGGTCCCGGCGCACCCCGGCGAGGTCGCCGGCGGCCGCCGCGCGGCTCATGCGGGGCATCAGCGCGGTGACGAGGCTGACGGTCACGATGCCCTGGGGCACGACCCACAGCTGATAGGCGTAGCTGTACGCGGTGTAGCCGGCGCCGCCCGCGATGTGCTGGTCCGCGGCGTGCTGGCCGCCGGCGGTGGCGAGCCGGGTGACGACCCAGTAGGCGGCCTGGTTGGTGAGGACGAGCATCACGAGCCAGCCGGCGGCGCGCAGCGGCCGGGTCAGTCCGCTGCCGCGCCAGTCGAACCGGGGCCGCCAGCGGAACCTCGCGGCGCGCAGCGAGGGCAGCAGGGCGAGGCTCTGCACGGCGATGCCCGCCGTGGTGCCCCAGCCCAGCCACTGCGCCTGGGCGGCGGTCAGGGTGCCGTCGGAGCCGGCCGCCGTCCAGAGGTACAGCCCGAACACGGCGATGATCACGAGGTTGTTGAGGACGGGGGTCCACATCATCGCGCCGAACCGGTCGCGGGAGTTGAGCACCTGGCCCAGGAGCGTGAACAGGCCGTAGAAGAAGATCTGGGGCAGGCAGTAGCGGGCGAGGGCGATGGTGAGTTCGGCCTGGTCGCCCTCGTAGGTGGGGGCGTACACCGACACGATCAGGGGTGCGGCGAGGACGGCGAGCCCGGTGAGGACGAGCAGTCCGGTGGTGCACAGGGTGAGCAGGCGGTCGGTGTAGGCGGCGCCGCCGTCTCCGTGCTCCTTGGCGGCGCGGACGAGTTCGGGCACGAAGACGGCGTTGAGGGCGCCGCCGATGAGCAGCATGTAGAGGATGTTCGGCAGGGTGTTGGCGACCGTGTAGCCGTCCGCGCGCAGCCCGGTGCCGAGCGCGGCGACGACGACCGCCGAGCGTATGAACCCGGTGGCCCGGGAGACGATCGAGCCCGCGGCCATCACGGCGCCGCTGCGCAGCACCGAGCCGGAGCCGCGGCCGCCTGCCTGGTCGGGGGCGACCGCCTCGGGGGCGGTGCCGGCGGCCGTCATCGGCGGGCCAGGTACGCCTGGAACGCCCGGTACAGCGTGTTGTTGGCGGCTCCGCCCACCGATGTCTCCCACTCTCCGAGGGTCTCCACGACCTGCCCGCCGGTGCCGAGCTTCCAGCGCAGCAGCCCGTAGGGGCGGTCGTCGGGATCGAGGGTGGAGGATACCCCGCGCATGTCGTACACCTCGGCGCCGCCGTCCCGTGCGTCGCACAGCATCTGCCACTGCAGGGCGTTGCTGGGGCGGACCTCGCGGCGGTGGTCGGCGGAGGCGCCGGTCTGGTACCAGACCCGGCGGCCGGTGCTGATCATGGTGTGGGCGGCGAGGATCTCGCCGTCGTGCACGGCGAGGCGGAGTTTCATGCGGCCGGGGTGTTCGGCGTTGAGCGCCGCGTACTGGCGCTGGTAGTAGGCGAGCGAGCGGCCGAGCCGGAAGCCGTCGCGTTCCTCGGTGATCCTCAGCAGCCGGTGGAACTCGGGGAGTTCGGCGGCGCCGCCGGTGACGATGCGCACCCCGGCCTTGCGGGCGCGGCGCACGTTGCGGCGCCACTCCTGGTTGAGCCCGGCCCACAGGTCCTCGGTGGTGCGGCCGGCGAGCGGCACCCGGAACACGTACCGGGGCTGGGCGTCGGCGTCG
>NZ_JAKRGC010000106.1 GCF_022347745.1 Streptomyces sp. OfavH-34-F | reverse complement strand
CCTGTTCGGTGCTGGCGCTGGAGGTCCACCGTGCTCATGACGCGGCCGCCCCCGCCGCACCGGACCCGGTGGCCCGCTGCCGGGCGGGCGACCCGTCCGCCGCCGGACCGCTGCTGGCCGGTGAGGCGGCGCGGCAGGTTCTCGTCCTGGAGATGCTGGCCGGCATCGACGAGGCCGCCCCGGCGGGCGCCGGGCTGCGCCAGGTGATCGACGTCTCCGCGGAGGGCCAGCGGGTGCTCCGCGCCGCCGCCGCCCGCCGGGCCCGCGTGCGGCGCTGAGCGGCGCCGTACGGCCGCTACTCCGCCGCCACCGCGGGGGCCTCCGGGGCCTCGGGGGTCTCGGGGGCCTCGTCCTTCTCCTTCTCCTTCTCCAGCTCGGCCGCGCGCCGGTCGATGGCGGGGGCCAGGGCGAGGACCCCCAGCGGGGCGACGACGCCCGCCAGCGCGCAGGACCACCACAGGAAGGCCGGGCCCGTACTGGAGTAGAGGGCGGTGCCCACGGTCAGCGCCAGGAAGCGCGACGAACCCCACAGCCACTGGAAGGCGCCCTGGTAGCGGCCCCGCGCGTGCTCGGGCGCGATGCTCTGGATCGTCGCGGAGTGGATGCCGCCGATCGCCGCCTCGCCGACGGACCACACCACGACGGTGGCGGCGTAGGTCCAGACGTCGTGGGCGAGTCCGGTGAGCGCGACACCCACGCCGATGAGCCCGGCCGCGCAGACGTAGACGGCGAGCGGCCGGAACCGGTCCAGGACCGTGGAGGCGATGGGCTGGAGGACGACGACCACGACCGCGTTGACGGTCGCCATCAGACCGAGGACCTTGGGCGAGAGCCCGTCGTCGCGGATGGAGAGCGGCAGCGCCGCCTCGGTCAGCGAGTAGATGGCGAGGGTGATGCCGAAGAGGGGCAGCAGCCCGCGCATCAGCGGGTCGCGGAACACCACGCCGTACCCCCTGGTCGGCCGGCTGGCGAGGGGGATGGACCCCTGCTTGTCGGCGGGCAGCAGACTCGCCACGATGAACGCGTAGGCGATCGAGCAGCTGCCGTCGACCAGGAAGAGCAGCCAGTAGCCCTGCTCGGCGAGGAACCCGCCGAGGATGCCGGCCCCGGCGCTGCCGATGTTGACCGCCCAGTAGACCAGCGAGAACGCGTGGCGACGGCGATCCGCTTCGACGGACGCGCCGAGGATCGCGTTGGCGGAGGGGCTGACCATCGTGCCGCAGATGCTGAGGACGGCGGCCGCGAGGGCGAGCGCCACGAGGTTGGGCGCCACGAAGAGCAGACCGTGCGAGAGGGCCGTGCCGATGAGCCCGGTGATCATGGTCTGGCGGCGGCTCCAGCGGTCCGCGAGCACCCCGCTGAGCAGCGGGCCCACGAGCGTGCCTATCCCCAGGCAGCCCAGCACGTACGTGACTTGGGAGGTGCTGACGTCCCGTGAGCCGAGGTAGTAGACGAGGAAGGGCACTACCATGAAGCCCAGACGGTTCACGATCGTTCCGCCGAAGATGATCCAGGCGGTGCGGGGGAGGCCCTTGTAGGAGGAGAGCATGGCCGCATGATGTGCGGCCTGCGAGGGCCCGGCAAATGATTCAGCGATGACTGAATGGTGGAGGGGATCGGCTCTGGCGGAAATGGAGTTCTCCGCGAGCGACCTCGCGCGCATGCGGTTCTCGATCTCGCCCATGTGGGAGGTCGTCACCAGCTACCGGCTACTGCGCGCCGTCCGTCCTGCCGCCGTCCACCTCCCCTGGATCGAACAGGTCCGCCCCCGCCTCGTGGATGCCGGACTGGACCGCGGCTGGCTCGCCGCGCTCATCCCGCCGAGCGGCTACCTCCCGGACTTCCTCAACCCCGCCCCGGCCGGCCACGCCCCCGCGCTGCACGAGGAACTCGACGCGATCCGGGGCTCGGCGGCCGAGGCGGTGCGCCGGGACCTGGAGCACCTGGGGCACCACCTGGACCGGCCGGCGCCACGGATCGGGACGCTGAACGCCGACCCGGAGAGCGGGCTGGCCGAGGTCGCGGAGGAGATCGAGCGGTACTGGGAACTCGCCCTCGCGCCCTACTGGCAGCGGATGCGGACCGTCCTCGACGCCGATGTCTTCCACCGCGCGCGCCAGGTCGCCGAGTACGGCGCGGGCGCCCTCTTCAACGGACTGCACGCCAAGATCAGCTGGGACGACAACACCCTGCGGCTCGTCCGCCGTCAGGAAACCCTCCACCGCACGACCAAGGGCGCGGGGCTGCTGCTCATCCCCTCGGTGTTCGCCGGACCGGGCGTACTCACGGTCGTACGGGACGAGGAGCCGCTCCAACTGGCCTACCCCGCGCGCGGCGTGGGAGTCCTGTGGGACCGGACCGCCCCGGCACGGTCCGAGGCGGTCACCGCCGTGCTCGGCCGCTCGCGCACCCTGCTGCTCACCGAACTCCAGGCGCCCGCCTCCACCACCGAACTGGCCCGGCGTACCGGCATCTCGCCGGCCGGGGTCTCCCAGTTCCTCACCGCGATGCGCGACGCCGGACTCGTCAGCGCGCACCGCGCCGGCCGGTCCGTGCTGTACGCGCGCACGTCGGTCGCCGACGACCTGCTCGGTACGCGGCCCGGCTGAGCGGCCCGGCGTCGCGCCCCGGGGAGCCCCGGGGCGCGACGCCCTTCCGAGCTGGGGAAACGGTCGGCTAGAAGCGCACGACCACCTTGCCCGCGGCGTCGCCCCGCCCGGCGCGTTCCAGCCCGTCCGGGACGAGCCGGTCCAGGGTGATGACGTCGTCCAGCGCCGTCGTGGCGATCTCCGGGTGCGCGGTGAGGAGGGCCAGCGCCTCGGGGAGGTCCTGGTCGCAGATGTGGACCTTGGAGGTGTCGAGCGTGATCTCTTCCAGGACCAGCCGGGTCAGGTCGAGCGGCGAGGGGTCGCGGTGGAGGCCGACCAGCCGTACGAGTCCGCCCCTGCACACCGCGTTCATCGCGGTCGCGAGGCCGGCGACCGCCCCGGACGCCTCGATCACGACATCCGCGCCGTGACCGCCCGTCGCCGCGCGGATCGCGGCGCTCGCGTCCTCGCGCGAGGCGTCGATCAGCAGCCCCGCACCCGCCCGGCGCCCGGTCTCCAGCCGGGCCGCCGACACGTCCACGCCGACCGTCTCGACGCCCCGGGCCGCGCAGGCGGCCACCGCGAGGGAGCCGATACCGCCCAGGCCGATCACCACGACCGTCCGGCCGGGCTCGGGCGTGATGCCCCGAACCGCCCGCAGCGCCACGGCGAGCGGCTGGGCCATGATCGCGACATCGGCGTCCAGGCCGCCCGCCGAACGGCTGATCCTGGCCGGGACGTTGACCCGTTCGGCCAGACCGCCGTCCACGTGCAGCCCGAGCGTGTAGTAGCGCGCGCAGACATTGGTCCGGCCCCGCACGCAGTAGCGGCACTCCCCGCACGAGACTCCGGAACCCGGGACGACCAGGTCGCCCGGCGCGAAGGCGTCGACGCCGGGGCCGGTCGCGACGACCTCGCCGACCATCTCGTGGCCGATGACCAGCGGCCCCTGGTGGCCGCTCGCGAAGTGCGGCTTCGCCAGCGGGATGAGGTGCGGACCGGACGCGTACTCTTCGACGTCCGTGCCGCAGATGCTCGCGCGCACCATGGCGAGCTGGATCTCCCCGGGCCCGGGGGCCGGGGGATCGGGCCACTCCTGGACCCGGACGTCGCGCCTGCCGTGGAATACAGCGGCCTTCATGGCAGTGGTCTCCCTGGATACGAGGGGATGTGGGGCCGGTCGGGAACGGGTCAGGCCGGAAGAACCGGGGCCTCGTGCAGGAGCGCCCCGACGTGGGCGCCGTTGGCGACGTTCACCACGACATCGCCGGCGGCCGAGGGGATGGCCCGGACGCTGCCGCCGATGAAGCCGTTGACGCCGGTGATGATCCCCCACACGGGACGGAACCGGTCCGTGCCGCCGCCCGGGACCGGGACCGTCTCCTGGGCGGGCCGCACCCGGCGCTGCACCACGTGCGGGCTGTCGAGCGCGGCGAGGACGTGCGCGCGCCAGGCATCGGGGGTGAGGTCGTCGGCCCAGCCGAGCACGACGCCCTTGCCGCCGGAGAGCGAGGTGGGCTTGAGGACCAGGTCGTCGGCGTGGGCCAGCGCGTACTCGACGAGGTCGACGCGTTCGCCGTTCTCCAGCGTCACCTCCTCGCGGCGGACCCGGCGCGTCCACGGCAGGATGCGGTCCAGGGAGGCGAGGGTCTCGGCCGTGAACACGTGCCGGTTGCCCTCGTCCGAGAGCAGCGACAGCGCCGCCTTGCTCGCGTAGGCGGAGGTGTCGAGCGGGGTGAAGATCTTGACCTCGCCCCGGCGCGCGGCGTCGAAGACGGGAGCGGTCAGCCGGGCGGCGCCCGGGGTGATGACGTCACGGATGAGGAAGATGCGCACGATGATGTCGACGGCCCGCTCGCCGAGCCACACACGCCCGTCGCGCGCCTCCAGCTGACCGAGGTGGCAGGGGGTGGCGTCGAGGCCGAGTCCGGCCCAGCGTTCGCACAGCTGCGTCATGTAGGGCAGTTCGTCGGAGAAGGCGGACGGCCACTCGGTGAGCGCGACGACCGGGTGGTCGTCGGCCGAGAAGCCGGTCTCGGTGAGGATGTTGTGGACCTGCTCGCGCAGCGAGTCGACGAAGGTCAGCCCGTGCCGTTCGGCGAACTCGGCGAGGACGGGGACCTCGAGCAGCTCGCGGCAGACGTCGACGTTGTCCACGCCGCCTATCGCGCTGCCGAGGTTGAGTTCGAGGAGCTTGAAGCCGGTCCCGTCGCAGACCAGGTCGGCGCGGCTCTGCCGGGTCATCCGCTCGCCCCGGTTCTGCATGACCGCCTCGACCTGCGGTTCGGTGAGCCCGACGGCGCGCGCGAAGGCGGCGAAGTCCCCGCCGAAGAGCTTCTCGGGCAGACTCTCCAGCGCGCTGAGGAGGTTGTGCAGGTCCTTGGCGAGCCGGCCCAGCTCCTCACCGCCGAGGAAGACCGGGCGGGCGAGCCACAGGCCCACGCCGTTCGGCTTGTCGCTGTTGAGGATCTTGTTCTGGGGCAGGGCGCCGAGCAGCTCCTCGCTCGACAGCCCGGCGGTCTCCAGCTCCGCGAGGTACGTGCTGGTCAGTGAGACGCGGTCCATTTCGTAACTCCTGGTCGTGGTGCGGGCGGGCGGGTGCGCCGCCGTGGTGAGTGCGTGGGACGGGTCCGGGGGTCACTCGGCGGTGGTCGTGGTCGTCTTCCCGGGCGCGGCGGGCGCGGGCACGGGCGCGAAGGAGACCGCCCCGGCGGGCAGGCTCCGCTCGACGCGTACGAGCACGGCCGCGCCGAGCGCCGCCGTGGTCGCGACGAGCAGCCACGGCAGGCGGCCGTCCACGGCGAGCAGCGAGGTGAACACCATCGGGCCGAGGGCGTACGCCAGTGACCAGGACAGCTGATAGGTGGCCAGGTAGCGGCCGCGCAGTGCCTGGGGCGCGGCGAACTGCGACAGCGCTCCGGAGGACGGGCTGTACACCATCTCGCCCACCGTCATGACGAGGACCGCGGCCAGCAGCCCGGTGAGCAGCGGCAGTACCCCGTCCGGCCGGACGGTGCCCAGGGCCGCCTGGCCGAGGAAGGCGACGCAGAAGAGCACGGCGCCCGCGGCCGCCGCCCGGGTCCGGGTGGCGAAGCGGCGCCGGGCGAGTGCGGCGACGGGAACGCCGAGCGTCGCGCACAGCACGGTGTTGAGGAGGAAGGCGCTGCCGACGAGACCGTCCGGCAGGCCCAGCAGCCCCGTGGCGTACAGCGGCAGGAGCGCGGTGAGCGCGGAGAAGCCGAGCGCGACGCAGAGGTTGGCGCAGACGAGCCCCAGGAACGGCCGGTCCTTGGCGACGACCCGGTAGCCCCCGCTCCGGGCGCGCGGGGCGGCGGGGTCGCGGGGCGGTGCGGGCGGCGTGCGCGAGGCGAGGAACCCCGCGGCGACGAAGCTCGCTCCGTTGACCCATGCCGTGACCGTGTAGCCGAAGTCGCCGGCGGTGGCGATGACGACCGAGGCGATCATCGTCCCCGCGCCGAGCCCCGCGTTGTTCAGGCTGCGGCTGAGCGCCTGGAGCCGGTCCCGGTCGGTGCCCGCGGCGAGTTCGGCCAGCCGCGCGTCCTGGGCGGGCCGGAAGGCGCGGGTGCCCACCGACGTGAACAGCGCCACGACGACGAAGGCCGGCAGGGAGTCGGCGAGCGGGAAGCAGGCGAAGCTCAGCCCCCGCATGACGTACAGGGAGATCTGCATGGTGCGGGCGCCGAAGCGGTCCACCGCGATGCCGACGAGGGGGACCGCGGCGATGCTGACGAGCCCCGTGACGGTCAGGACGAGCCCGATCAACGGCAGCGGCAGCCCCGTCACATGACGGAAGAACACCAGGCTGAACGGGACGTACATCCCGGAGCCGACCGCGTCCACGGCGATTCCGGAGACCAGGGCGCGTTCGCCCGGGAACCGGGGGCGGAGAAAGGACATGCGTCTCCCAAGGTGCGAGCCGGTACACCGCCGGCTCCCGGTAGGGTGCGGGGTGGGGCCGATGAGGGTCAGGACGGCGGGAAGCCCTCGGCCGCCGCGAGGAAGGCGTCGTTGTCGGCGGGCAGACCCAGGGTGACGCGGACTCCGGCCCCCGGCACGGCCCGTACCGAGATGCCCGCGCTCGCGCAGTGCGCGCCGAAGGCGGCGGCACGCTCGCCGAGCGGCAGCCAGAGGAAGTTGGCCTGGCTCTCCGCCACCCGCCACCCCAGCTTACGGAGGGCGTCGGTCACCCGGGCGCGTTCCGCCGTGACGATGTCCGTTCTCCGCCGCACCTCCTCGCCCGAGCGCAGCGCCGCGACGGCGGCCGCCTGGGCCACACTGCCCGCGCTGTACGGCAGATACGCCTTGCGCAGGGTGCCGATCACGCGGGGGTCGCCCACCGCGTAGCCGATGCGCAGCCCGGCGAGCCCGTACGCCTTCGAGAAGGTCCGCAGGACGACGAGGCCGGGCCGGCCGGGCAGCAGGGAGAGTCCGTCGGGCGTGCCCGGGTCGCGTACGTACTCGTGGTACGCCTCGTCCAGGACGACGAGGCAGCCGGCGGGCACCCGGTCGAGGAACTCCTCCAGTTCCGCGCGGCCGACGACGGTGCCGGTCGGGTTGTTCGGGTTGCAGACGAAGATCAGCCGGGTGCGGTCGGTCACCCGGTCCGCCATCGCCGCGAGGTCGTGGACGTCGTCGCGCAGCCCCACCTGCACGGCGGTCGCCCCGGCGAGCCGGGTGAGGATCGGGTACGCCTCGAATGAGGGCCAGGCGTAGAGGACTTCGTCTCCCGGTCCGGCGACGGCGGTGATCAGCTGCTGGGCCACGCCGACCGAACCGCAGCCGAGCATGATGCCCTCCGGGCTCTGCCCGAACCGCTCCGCGAGTTCGGTGACGAGCGCCTGACCGGCGTTGTCGGGGTAGCGGTTGATACCCGCCGCGGCCTCCGCGATCGCCTCCGCCACCTTGGGCAGAGTGCCGAACGGTGTCTCGTTGGCGGCGAGCGCGTACGAACGCCCCGCCGGGGACAGCGCGGGCTTCTGCGGCCGGTAGCTCACGAGGCCGGACACGGCGGCCCTGAAGAGCGGAAGTTCGTCCGAACGGTCCGGGGCCGCGTCCGTGGCCGGGGCGCCGTGTGTCGTGGTCATGAAGGGGTGTCCTCTCCGGGGCGGTCAGGCCGCACGCAGCGCGTCGCGCAGCGCGGTGGCGGGGTCGGCGGCGGCCGGGACGTCGACCACGCAGCCGTGGGTGAGGGCGCGGCGCGCCTGCACCAGGTCGCGCGGGCGGTCCACGGTGAGGACGGCCCGCAGCCGGCCGCCCGCCAGCCACAGGACGGCCCAGTCCGGGTCCTCGGGCGAGCCCCGCAGAACCACCTGGTCGGCGTCGTGGTGGTCGCCCGCGTACTGCACGGTCCGGCCGAACTGCTCCGACCAGAAGTACGGGACCGGGTCGTGGCACACGTCCTCGCCGAGCAGCGCGGCGGCGGCCGGTTCGCTCGCCTTGAGCGCGGTGTCCCAGTGCTCGACCACCATGTGCCGCCCGTACCGCCGCGACCACCAGGCGGCGCAGTCGCCGAGCGCCACCACCTCGGGCCGCGCGGTGCGCAGGGACGCGTCCACGACCACGCCGCGCGCCAGGGCGAGGCCGGAACCGGCGAGCCAGTCCACCGCGGGCCGGGCGCCGATGCCCACCACGACGACGTCCGCCGCGAGGAACTCCCCGTCCGCCAGCCGCAGTCCGCCCGGGTCCACGGAGGCCACGGATGTGTCGCAGCGCAGGGTGACCCCGGCCGCCGCGTACCACGGGGCCGTCCACGCGCCGATGTCCGCTCCGACCGCGGCGGCCAGCGGAGCCGGGCCGACCTCCAGGACCGTGACCCGACAGCCCTTCCCGGCCGCGACCGTGGCAATCTCGGCGCCGATCCACCCGGCGCCGACCAGCGTGAGCCGGGTGCCCGGGCGCAGCAGCGGGCGCAGGGCGCGTGCGTCGTCCACCGTGCGGACCACGTGCTGCTTCCCGGTGCCGGGCAGCCTGAGGGGTTCGGCGCCCGTGGCCAGGACGAGGCCGTCGAAGGGGAGCGGACCCGCCGTCGTCCGCAGCACACCGCCGGGCCGGTGCTCGTCCAGTTCGAGGGATTCGGCGCGCTCACCGAGGCGCAGGCCGAGGTCCAGGCCGATCCAGTCGGTGGGGAAGGAGGTGTCCTCCTCCTCGTGGGCCAGCACCGACTTGGTGAGCGGCGGGCGGTCGTAGGGCGGATGCGGTTCCGCGCCGACGAGCGTGAGGGCCTTGCGGTAGCCGCGGGCGCGCAGTGCCGCGGCGGTGTGCGAGCCGGCGAGCCCGCCGCCGACGACGACGATGTTCTCCATGGTCACGTTGCCAGGTCTCCGTGGGGCGTGAAAGAGCGGGGCCGAAGGGGTACGGGCTCCGGCGCCGCCCGGTGCGGGCCGGCGCCGGAGCCCGGACGGTCAGTCGAGACCGAGCGCGGCGCGCATGGGCCGCAGCTTGGCGCAGGTCTCGGCGTACTCGACCTCGGGGTCGGAGTCCGCCACGAGGCCGCATCCGGCGTACAGCGACGCCGAGGCGCCCCGTACGAGCGCGGAGCGTATGGCCACGGCGAACTCCCCGTTCCCCTCCTGGTCCGCCCAGCCGACGCCGCCCGCGTACCAGCCGCGGTCGAAGCCCTCGTTGCGGGCGAGCCATTCCAGCGCCTCGGCGCGGGGGTGGCCGCCGAGCGCGGGTGTCGGCTGGAGCCGGGCGGCCAGCCCGAGGACTCCCTCCGCCGAGCCCTCGGGCAGCCGTCCCCGTACCGGAGTCGACAGGTGCTGGACATGGGCGAGTTTGAGGACCTGGGGCCCGGCCTCCGCCTCGACGTCGACGCAGGTCTCCGCGAGGGCGCCGCTCAGCATCCGCACCACGACCTCGTGCTCGTGCAGGAGCTTCGTGCTGCCGGACAGCTCCGCCTCCAGCGCCCGGTCCTCGGCGGGCGTCTTCCCGCGCGGGGTCGTCCCGGCGAGGCCCAGGGAGTGGACGTCCCGGTCCTCGACGCGGACCAGGTACTCGGGCGTCGCGCCGAGGAAGGTGGTGTCACCGTGCCCCAGCGCGAAGACCGTGGTGCCGGCGTAGGTCTCCCGCATCCGGCGGACCGCCGCGGGCACGTCGAACTCCCGGTCGGCGGTGATGTCCACGCGGCGGGCGAGCACCACCTTCTCGAAGTCGCCCGCCCGCATCCGGTCCGTGGCCCGGCGCACCAGGTCCTTCCACGCGTCGGCGTCGGGCGTGTCGACGCTCGCGCGCGGCCGGGGGGAGGGCTTCGGCCCGCTCGTGTCCCGGGCGGCCAGGCACCGTTCGGCCCGCAGGGCCAGTGCCTGTGCGACCAGCCCGGGGTCGTCGCTCCCGTCCACGAGGGCGTTGACCCGCAGCTCCGCCGGGTGCGTGCCGCCCGGTGGACCGCTCGGAGCCGAGGAGCGCAGCTGGAGGAGCGGCACCCACAGCAGTGCCTCGGGCAGCTCGCCCGGCGCCGCACCCGTACCGTCGCCGAATGCGAAGCCGCCGACGGCGAGGGGCCCCGCACCGTATCCACCGCCGTCCGTGACCGCGTCGCGCACCAACTCGGTCCAGGCGGCCCGGACGGCAGGGATACGGCCGGCTCCCGTACCGCGCAGGTCGTGGGCGCTGCCGAAGGCGAGAACGGTCGCGCCGTCCCACGCCGACTGCCAGTAGAGGGAGCGCCCGGCGTGGCGGCGGGCTCCGGCCCAGATGGCGAAGGGGTCGGCCGGCGCGCATGCGACGGCCCAGCTGACGAGGGCGTGGTGGCCGGTGGCGCGGGCCCGTTCGACGCCCGCGCGGCAGGCGTCCACGAGCGCGGTCCGTTCGTCGGGCGTGAGGGTGAAGACGCCGGGGCTCGGCGCGGTATCGACGCTCATCCCTAATACACCCCCTCGATGATGGACTGGCCGCTGTCGCCACTGTGCACCTGGATGTCGGCGACGCCGTCCTGCGGATAGGCCGCGGTCGGGGCGACGCGGACGAGCGAGTCCCGCTCCAGCGTCCAGGGCACCAGCAGGTCCCGGGAGAGCAGGCTGATGCGGGCCTGCCCGCGCTCGCCGTAAGCCACCTCGCGGGTGGGCTCCGCGGGGTCGACGACCTTGACCCTGCTGTACGGGTGGAACGGCACGAAGACGCACGGGTGGGTGTCCCCGGGCTCCCGGGGGCGCTGCGGGGCGATGCCCATCATGGTGTTGCCGTACAGCCCGACGACGGCGGCGTCGGGGAACAGCTCCTCCTCGAAGGCCCGCAGTGTCTCCGGGCTGACGCTGGTGCCGGCCCAGATGATGCCCCGCACCTTGCGCTGGACGAGGTCGAGGAGGCTGTCGTCGGCGCAGAGGGCCTCCAGCACCGGCGGGGTGGCGAAGAGGACCGAGACGGGCTGCGTGTTCAGCACGTCCGCGGCCTGGGCGAGGATGTGCTTGACGTAGCGCCCGGCCTCCTCGCCCCTGCCCTGCTTGACGCAGCTCTTCACCCAGCGGGGGTCGAAGTCGATGTAGTGGCAGAACGTCGAGCGCATCTGGGCGAGCAGGCCGACCGAACGGCCGACGATGTGCGGCCCGGTGGGACCGATGTGCAGCCAGTGCCCCCCGCCGGTCCCGGGCACCCCGTGGTCGGCGAGGACCTCGCTGACCCAGTGGACGCCGTTGCGCCGGGAGCGCGATTCGACGATGCGCTTGGGCGAGCCGGTCGTGCCGCCGCTGTCGAAGACCTGGAAGTCCCAGGGGTCGCCCGCGGTGCCCGCCGGGACGAGGTCGTCGACGGAGACGGCTCGCCACTCCTCGCTCACGTCGGGGAAGCGGTCGAGGTCGTCCCAGGTGCGGATGTCCGTCAGGGGGTCGAAGCCGAGGTCGGCGGCGCGCTTGAGCCAGAACGGGGAGCCCGTCCCGGGGGAGAAGTGCCACCGCATGGCGGCGGGTACGAACTCGTCGGGCCCGAGGTCCGAGGTGAACGGGTCGGTGATGTGACGCGACATGCTGTCCTCCAAGGGGGTGTCAGGCCGAGGCGAGGGAACCGGCGGGGCGGGCGGTCGACGCGAGCGGGCGGTCCACGGCTTCGAGCAGCGGGACCAGCTTCTCCATGAGGTCGGCGAACTGCGCGCCGTCGAGAGCCTGGGCGCCGTCGCACAGCGCGGCACGGGCGTCGGTGTGCACGTCGATGATGAGCCCGTCGGCGCCGGCGGCGGCCGCGGCCAGCGACATCGGCCCGACCAGGTGCGGCTTGCCGGTGCTGTGGCTCGGGTCGACGATGACCGGGAGGTGGGTGAGGCGCTTGGCCTCGGCCACCGCGCTGAGGTCCAGCGTGAAACGCGTACTGCGGTCGTAGCTGCGGATGCCGCGCTCGCACAGGACGACGTCGTCGTTCCCCATGTGGAGGAGGTACTCGGCGGCGAGCAGCCACTCCTCGATCGTGGCCGACATCCCGCGCTTGAGCAGGACCGCCTTGCCCGCCGCACCGACCTCGCGCAGCAGCTCGAAGTTCTGCATGTTGCGGGCGCCGATCTGGAGCATGTCGCTCTCCTCGGCGACGCACTCGACGTCCTTCGGCGTGACGACTTCGGTGACGACCGGCAGTCCCGTGCGCCGGCGCTGCTCCGCGAGGAGCGTGAGACCCGCGAGCCCGAGGCCCTGGAAGCTGTACGGAGAGGTGCGGGGTTTGAAGGCGCCGCCCCGCAGGACGGTCGCGCCGCCGGCGTGCACCAGGTCGGCGATCCCGGTCATCTGTTCGGCGCTTTCCACCGCGCAGGGGCCGGCGATGACGACGAACTCGTCCCCGCCGAAAACCGCCTGGACATTCTTGCCGACCCGGACACGGGTGTTCTCCTCGCGGAAGGCGCGGCTCGTGAGCCGCTGCGCCCCCGCGACCCGCAGGACACGGGTGACATCCGGGAGATCCTGCAGTATGTCGGCCAGTTCCGGCGTTCCGGAACTCTCGGAGACGAGCACCGTGGAATTCCCGAGGATCGTTAAGGTAGTGTTGATTCCGTTTTTCGAAAGCGCTTCGGTGACGTTACCGACACTTTCTTGGGGTGCTGATGAATCCATTGTGACGATCACGGAATCCCCTTCCACGAGCTTATGAATTCTTTTCTCTTTTGTGCCGCTGGCGACAGTAGTCGAGCCCCTCGCCGACCCGCAAGCGTCATTTTTCGAGGTGCGGAACGGGCAAGACGGAGAAAAATCCCAAGCCGTCATCTTTGTGTTGCAAGTGCGCATCGCTCTGCGTAAGCGTGCAGAGCTGTAGAAAGAGGTCCAATTCGGACGTCAAGCCGCGCATGTTGGGCGATCAACGTGTAGTACCCGGAGAGGGTTGCTGCCGGTTGTGCAGGAGTCGGTGCGGCGAGTGAAGGTTGTGTGTGCGCGTGGCGGTCCCGTCGGCGCGCCGCTTTCTGGAATTAAATGCTCCGAATTTAGTTGAATTTTTGTTCTTTTATTTATCTGGAGTTTGCCCTGCGTCGTGTTAGGTTCTCCCGGGTCCTGCCGCCCCGGCGGGGTCGTTTCCGTTCGAGTCGTGGAGTGCAGCGTGAAGCTGATCGACATTAGTCAGGGCTGGTCCGAGGGCATGCCCTCCTACGATGCGCCGTGGTATCCGGAATTCCATATTCAGCGCGCCATGACCCCGGCGTCCGACCCCGCGGGGGTCGGGCGAACCTTCTCCAACCTGGAGATATTCCCCCACAACGGGACGCATGTGGAGGCCGGCTACCACTTCTTCGAGGACCGGGAGAAGATCGACGAGGTCCCGCTCAGCACGTTCGTCGGCCGCGCCGTCGTCGCGGACCTCTCCCACAAGCGCGACCTGGACCCGGTGACGGGCGACGACCTGGAGAAGGCCGTCCGCGACGTGTGGCAGGAGGGCGACCGGCTGCTGATCCGCACCGACCACCCCGACCGGTACCTCGGGCGCAAGGACTACTGGGACAAGCCTCCGTACCTCACCGTCTCGGCCGCCGACTGGATGGCCGCCAACGGCACCACGCTCGTCGGCATGGACTGCATCACCGAGCGGCCCGACGACCGCAGCGGCCAGGTGCACCGCGCCCTGCTCTCCGCCGGCATCCCGATCCTGGAGAACATCCAGAACCTCGCCCTCATCTCCAACCCCGTGGTCCAGCTCATGGCCCTGCCCATCAAGATCGCCGACGTGGAGGCCGCACCGGCCCGCGCCGTGGTCTTCGACGGCTGGCCGTTCTGACCGGCTGAAGCCACGACACCCACCGGTTCCGGGCCGGTCCGGCCCGGTGTGCCCCGGCGAACCATCGAACCGGCCCTGCGAGCCGGTCCCGAACCGGTCCCGAACCGGAGGAAGTTGATCTGGCGTGCTGTTACCCGTACCCGCTCTCCGCGCCGGCGAGGAACGAACCTCCCGCGACACCCGTGTGCTGCACGGTGTCACCGGCGAACCCCTGGCGACCGTCCACGAGGTCCCGGCCCTCCTGGCCCGGATGACGGTCAAGAACATGCGACGGGCACCCGAGACGGACCCCGCCGAACTCCTCCCCGTCCTCGCCGAGGCGGGCAGACTCTTCGCCAAGGCGACCCTCGGCGGCCAGACCCCCGAGGAGTACTGCCGCCTCCAGGCGCTCGCCTCCGGCGTCCCCGTCACGGTGGCCCGCGGCGTCCTGGAACGCGTCGCCCGCGACACCGAGTCGCTCGGCGAGGCCGTCCGCCACCAGATACCCGCCGGCGCCGGCACCTCCGCCCGCTGGGTACGCCGCGGCAAGATCCTGTCCGTCATCGCCCCCAGCAACCACCCCGGCACCCACGGCGCCTGGCTCCAGGCGATCGCCATGGGCTACGGGGTCGCCGTCCGCCCCGGCGGCCGCGACCCCTTCACTCCGCTGCGCCTGGTCCACGCCCTGCTCACCGCCGGGCTCCACCCCGAGCGCGTCAGCCTCCTCCCCGGCGGGCACGCCGCCGCGGACGCCCTCACCGAGGCCGGTGACCTGGCCCTCGTCTACGGCGGTGAGGACACCGTCGCCCGGCTGCGCGGCAACGACCGGGTCCTCGTACGCGGACCGGGGCGCAGCAAGATCCTCGTGGACACCGAGGTGGACGACGCGCTGCTCGACCACCTAGTCGCCGAGATCGCCGGCGACGGCGGAGTGCGCTGCACCAACACGACCGCCGTCCTGACCACGGGCGACCACCGGCTCCTGGCCGAGCGGCTCGCGGAACGCCTCGCCGCGCTCCCCGCCCACCCGGTCACCGACCCCCGCGCGGTCCTCCCCGTACGGCCCCGGGCCGAGGCCGAGGCGCTGCGCGCGGCCGCCGCACGCGCTGCCGGGACGGCCCCCGACCTCGTCGCCGCCCATCCCGGGGAACCGCTGTCCCCCGTCGGCGGGGAGGCCGTGGCCCTGCGGCCCGCCGTGTTCCTCCTCGACCGCGGCGACCATCCGGCGCTGGCGACGGAACTCCCCTTCCCCTGCGCCTGGGTGGCCCCCTGGCGGAAGGCCGACGGCATGGCGCCCCTGGACGACTCGCTCGTCCTCGGCCTGCTCACCGAGGACGCCTCCCTCGTCGCGAAGGCCCTGGCCATGCCCGGGGTGCGCACCGTCGTCCACGGCCCGGTCGCCCGGTGGTGGCTGGACCCGTACCTGCCGCACGACGGCTACCTCGGCCAGTTCCTCAACGAGGCACGCGGCTACGCCCGCGTGTAGGCCGGCCCGTACCGCCGCCCGCCGTACGACCCATCTCTGCTTCCGCCCTCGTCCCTTGCCACCACGCACCGAGGTACCGACATGTCTGCTGCTTGCCCCGATCTCCCGCTCGTCGTCCTCCCCGCGAACAACCTGGTCCGTGCGACGTCCCGGCCCGCCGGGCCCGTCGAGGCCGCGCTGCGCGACGCGGTCACCGCGCTGGAGGACTTCCGCACCGAACTGCTGAACCCGAAGGGCGTGCGCGTGGCACCGCTGAGGGACGCCCTGGAGACCGCGGTGGAGGCCACCGACCGGCTCGCCGCACTGGCCCAGGTCGCGCCGATGGACGCCACCGCGCTCACCCCGATCGTCCCGAACCACACGTACTTCGGCGTCCGCACGGCCCCGATCGACGACGCCCGGCTCGTCTCCGAGGTCACGGTCATCGTCGCCCGCGCCCTCGCCGACCTGCGGATCGCACGCGTCTCGCTGAACCAGCAGGCCGCCGTGGTCCTCGCCATGGTCCACATCCTGCGCGGCCTGGACCCGCAGGACGCCGAACGCGACCCCGCGTCCCCCGAGACGCCGGCCGGCCCGGCCCCCGTCACCCCCGAGCAGGACGAACTGACGCGCTGGGTCATCACGCACCACTTCTACTTCGTGCTCAACCTCGCGGCGGCCGACTCCGTGCGGCGCGCGCTCGCCGCGCACCGGGACGGCGAGACGGCGGCGGCCGGCGAGGCGCTGCGCGAAGCGGCCGTGTACGTACGCGCGTTCACCGCGGCGATGATCCAGTCCGGCGACATGTCGGCGCCCTGCTACGACGCCGAGGTCCGGCCCACCATGGCCCCGCCCGCCGTCCCGGTGGCGCTCACCGGGCGCACCCAGCCGGAGCACAAGGCGTTCCGCAAGGCCATGCGCACCCTGGCACAGACCTGGACCGAGTCCTTCGAGAAGCTCGCCGCCGACGCCCCCGAGGTGGCGCTCGCCCGGGACGCGCTCCTGGAGGCGGACCTCCAGGACATCGAGCAGCACGTCACCATCACCGCCGCCCTCGTCGGTGACGACACCTCGATCATCCAGTCCGACGAGGCCGCCGGCAGCGCCATCGCCATGCTGCGCACCATGCGCCACACGCGCGCCGAGCAGTACCGTCCGCTGATGCGCTTCGGGGACAACGTGACGCTGATCGCCGACTGATCCGGCCGGCGCGGACGACTTCCCCAAGAGCAGAATCGGAGATCACAAGAGATGACTACACGTATCGCCCTGCTGGGCGGTCGGCCGAGCGTCCTTCGGTCGGCGGCCGAACTCGGCTGCGAGGTCACCATGCTGGCCAAGCCCGGTATGTACGACCCCGAGGCCGCGCGCCGCTGGTGCGCCGAGGTGATCGACGTCGACCTGGGCGACCAGCAGGCGGTCCTGGAGGCCGGGCGCGCGCTGCAAAACCGGCTGCCCGTGGCCCGGTTCTTCTCCCCGGCCGAACTGGGCCTCGTCACCGCGGCCCGGCTCAACGAGGAGTTCTCCCTCGGCGGCAACTCCCTGCACAGTGTCACCCTGCTCAAGGACAAGTCCGCGATGCGCCGCCACCTGGAGGGAACCGGCCTGTCCCCGGTCCGCTTCGCGGTCGTGCGCGGCGCGGACGAACTGGCCGGCTTCCTCACCGGAATCGGCGGCCCCGGCATCGTCAAGCCCCTCGACTACGGTGGCAGCAGGGACGTCCACAAGGTCGAGGGGCCCGGCCGGGCCGCCGAGGTCTGGGCGCGCGTCGAGGCCGCCGGACGCGACCGGATGCTGGTGGAGGAGTTCCTCACCGGCCACGAGGTGAGCGTGGAGGGCTTCTCGGCGGACGGCAGGCACACCGTCGTGGCCGTCACGGACAAGCTCCTCGGTACCGGCTTCGTCGAGGCGGGCCACTCGGTCCCGGCCCGCGTGGACGAGCGGACCCGCGAGGAGATAGCCGAGCTGACGGTGCGGCTGCTGGACGCGGTCGGCCTCGTCGAGGGCCCCTCGCACACCGAGATCATGATCACCCCCGACGGGCTGCGGATCATCGAGTCCCACAACCGGGCGGGCGGCGACAACATCCCCGAACTGGTCCGGCTCGCCTACGGCGTGGACCTCGTGCGCGCCGCCGTCGCCGTCCCGCTGGGCATCGAACCGTGGAAGGACGAGGTCCCCGCTCCCATCGGCGGCGCCGCGATCCGCTTCCTCACGGCCGAGCCCGGCGTGGTCGGCGAGGTCCACCTGCCGGACGACGGGCTGGAGGGCGTCACGCTGGGCGTCAAGGCGAAGCCAGGCATGGTGATCCCGCCGGTGACCTGGTCCGCCGACCGCGTGTGCGGCGAGGTGATCGCCGTGGGCCGGGACGCGGAGGAGGCGGTGGCCCGCGCCGAGGCCGCGGCCGCCCGCATCCTGATCCGGACCGGTCCCGCCGCCTGAGACCGCCCCGAGCTTCCACACCGGTGAGGAAAACATGAATGCTTCCAGCGCTCCGGCGGTCGTCATCGTCGACGCCTACGCCAGTTCGCGCTGTCTCGCGCCGCTCTTCAAGGCCCGCGGTCACGACTGCGTCCACGTCCAGAGCACGCCGGACATCCCCCCGAACTACGCACGCGGTTACCACCCCGACGACTTCGCCGCGCACATCGTCCACCACGGCGACCTCGCCGAGACGCTCCGGGCCGTCGGCGCGCACCGGCCGATCGCGGTGCTCCCCGGAGTCGAACGCGCGGTGCCCCTCGCCGACGAGCTGAGCGAGCGGCTGGCCCTGCCGTCGAACGGCACCGCGCTGAGCCCGGCGCGCCGCGACAAGTACCGCATGATCGAGACCGTCCGGGCAGCGGGCGTGCCGGCCGTCGAACAGCTCCGCACCACCGACCTGGACGAACTGCTGGGCTGGTACGAGAAGGCCGGCGGCGGCCGGGTCGTGCTGAAACCGATCAGCAGCGCGGGCAGCGACGGCGTCTTCTTCTGCTCCGGCGCCGAGGAGGTCGAGGCCGCCTTCCGCACGCTGCACGGGAGCACCAGCGTGCTCGGCCAGCGGAACGAGACCGTCCTCGCCCAGGAGTACCTGGTCGGCCACGAGTACATCGTCAACACCGTCAGCCGCGACGGCGTCCACCGCGTCTCCGACATCTGGAAGATGCACACCCTGAGCGCCAACGGCGTCGCCGAACTGGCCGCCGGCGCCGAACTGCTGCCCCGGCGCGGACCCGAACAGGACCTCCTGGTCGACCACACCGTCCGGGTGCTCGACGCCCTCGGCATCGCCCACGGCCCCGCCCACACCGAACTCAAGCTGACACCGGACGGCGTGCGCCTGGTCGAGACGGGGGCCCGGGTGTGCGGCGCCGACGTCCACGTCCCCGTCACGGCGGCGCTCGGCACCAGCCAGCTCGACCTCACCGTCGACGCCTGCACCGACCCCGGAGCCTTCCTGGCCCGGGCGGACGAGGACTACCGGATCGCCCGCCACGCCCGGATCGTCAACATGGTGGCCCCCCGCGGCGGAACCCTGCGCTCCTACCCCCGGCTGGCCGAACTGCGCGCCCTGGACAGCTTCCACGACGTGCTCTTCCGCGTTCAGCCGGGCGACCCGGTGCACCCCTCCACCGACGACTGGACCTTCCCGCTGCGGGTCTACCTCCTGCACGAGACCGCGGCGATCGTCGCCCGCGACGCGCTGACCACGCGGTACATGGACGGGAGCGACTTCTACGAGCTCACCTGACCCGGAGCGGCTTCCGGCGGAGGTCCGCATCGTGTGCGACGGCGCCCGGATCGGCACCGGGGCCGCGGAGCCCACGGGGAGTCCCTGACGGACACACGCCGCCGAGACGGAAGTGGAACGACGACCGGGGCCGCCACCCCCCACAGGAGAGGCCCCGGTCGTCTTCCGCGGGGCCGCAGGACGACCCCGTACTCATCTCAGCGCCGCGCGTGCGTTTTCTGTCACACCGCCGTGCACAGACTGAATGTTGCAGGTTGTACAAGTCATGGACGCGGCGCACGCCGAGGACGTAGCGTGCTGAGTCGCGCAGGGTGGCGCGGCAGTGGTGACCAGCTGCGATCAGACAGCAGGGCAGGGTTGAGGTAGTTGCTGGGGGACGACGCGGGGCTTACTGCCGCGGTGCTCGCGGCACAGCACGGGGACGAGGACGCCTTCCGTACTGTGTACCGCGCTGTGCAGCCGCGGCTGCTGGGCTACATAAGGACGCTGGTGGGGGAGCCGGACGCCGAGGACGTGGCGTCCGAGTCGTGGCTGCAGATAGCCCGCGACCTCGACCGGTTCAGCGGGGACGCCGACCGTTTCCGGGGCTGGGCGGCGCGCATAGCCCGCAACCGGGCCCTGGACCATCTCCGGATGCGCGGCAGACGGCCCGCCATAGCCGGCGACGAGACGGAGCTGTCCGACAAGCCGGCCGTCTCCGACACCGCCGACGAGGCGATCGAGGCCCTGGCGACCGGCCGCACCATGTCGCTCATCGCCCAGCTGCCGCAGGACCAGGCCGAGGCCGTGGTGCTCCGCGTGGTCGTCGGGCTCGACGCGAAGAGCGCCGCGCAGACGCTCGGCAAACGGCCCGGCGCGGTCCGCACCGCCGCCCACCGGGGGCTGAAGCGTCTCGCGGAACTGCTGCGGGCCGACAGCGGGGGCGAGCGCCCGGACGGCACCGAAGGACTGCCCGCCCCCGGCCCCGCCCCGGCCGGCGGTCCGCGCGACGGGCTGCGGATACCCGAGCCCGGCGGCCCGCCCGAGGAGGCG
>NZ_JAKRGC010000105.1 GCF_022347745.1 Streptomyces sp. OfavH-34-F | reverse complement strand
CGCGGGGACGGCCGGGACGACCGGCACGGCTCCGGCCACCGGGGAGGCGGCCCGGGCGCGGGCACCGGCCGCCGGCTTCGTCGCCACACGGACCCACTTCGGCCCGCCGGCCCCCGCACCGCCCCACGCGCCGGTCGCCGTCACGGACCCCTCTTTGATGGCACAGCCAGTCATCGACTCATTACCTCCGGCCACCGAAGCTAGTTTTCGCACTTCCAGCCGAACAACACGAGAACCCCCACTTCACACATAAGGGTGGTGATGGCCGGATTCCGCACTCCCCGCGCGCACGGGTGTGCTGCGCGCACAGCGGCCGTCGGGCCGCCCGTTCCCCACGGCTTCCGGGGGCGCGCCGGGCAGGTAGCCTTTGCTCCGTGCCCCGTCTGTCTGATGTCATCTCCGAGCTCGACGCCCTCTGGCCGCCCGAGCGGGCCGAAGGATGGGACGCGGTCGGCACCGTCTGCGGTGATCCGGACGCCGAGGTCCACCGGGTGCTGTTCGCCGTGGACCCCGTGCGGGAGACCGCCGAGGAGGCCGTCCGGCTGGGCGCGCAGCTGATCGTGACCCATCACCCGCTCTACCTGCGCGGGACGACGACGGTCGCGGCGGACACGTTCAAGGGCCGCGTCGTGCACACCCTCATCCGGGAGGGCGTCGCGCTGCACGTCGCCCACACCAACGCCGACACCGCCGACCCCGGGGTCTCCGACGCCCTCGCCGCCGCGCTCGACCTGCGCGTCGAGCGCCCCCTCGTCCCGGACCCGACGGACCCGCAGGGGCGCCGCGGCCTCGGCCGGATCTGCGTGCTGGACCACCCCGAGACGCTGGGCGCGTTCGCCGCCCGCGCCGCGGCCCGGCTGCCCGCCACCGCGCAGGGCATCCGCCTCGCGGGCGACCCGCAGGCCCTCGTGCGCACCGTCGCCGTCAGCGGCGGATCGGGCGACAGCCTCTTCGACGCGGTGCGCGCCGCCGGCGTCGACGCCTTCCTCACCGCCGACCTGCGCCACCACCCGGCCTCCGAGGCCACCCAGCACTCTCCGCTCGGCCTCGTCGACGCCGCGCACTGGGCCACCGAGTGGCCGTGGTGCGCACAGGCCGCCGCACAGCTCGAAGCGATTTCCGACCGCCTCGGATGGGACCTGAGGGTCCACGTCTCGAAGCAGGTCACCGACCCCTGGACCGCCCACCACTCTTCTGGAGCCCCCAACTGAACGCCGCGCCCGCCGATCAGATCCGACTTCTCGACGTCCAGGCGCTCGACCAGCGCCTCTCCCAGCTCGCGCACCGCCGCAAGTCCCTGCCCGAGCACGCCGAGATCGAGTCGCTGACGGCCGACCTCGCCCAGCACCGCGCCCTGCTCGTGGCCGCGACCACCGAGGAGAGCGACACCGCCCGCGAGCAGACCAAGGCGGAGCAGGACGTCGACCAGGTCCGCCAGCGCGCCGCCCGCGACCAGCAGCGCCTGGACTCCGGCGCGGTCACCTCGCCGAAGGACCTGGAGAGCCTCCAGCGCGAGATCGCCTCGCTCGCCAAGCGCCAGGGCGACCTGGAGGACATCGTCCTGGAGGTCATGGAGCGCCGCGAGTCCGCCCAGGAGCGGGTCGCCGAGCTGACGGACCGGGTCGCCGCCGTGCAGGCCAAGGTGGACGACGCCACCGCCCGCCGCGACGCCGCCACCCAGGAGCTGGACGCGGAGGCCGCCACGGTCACCAAGGAGCGCGAGGTCGTCGCCGGTTCGGTCCCGGCCGACCTGCTCAAGCTGTACGACAAGCTCCGCGCCCAGCAGGGCGGGGTGGGCGCCGCCCGCCTCTACCAGCGCCGCTGCGAGGGCTGCCGCCTCGAACTCAACATCACCGAGATCAACGACGTGAAGGCGGCCGCCCCGGACGCCGTGCTGCGCTGCGAGAACTGCCGGCGCATCCTCGTCCGCACCGCCGACTCGGGTCTCTAGTGGTGGGGCCGCGCCGGTTCGTCGTCGAGGCCGACGGCGGCTCACGGGGCAATCCGGGCCCCGCCGGCTACGGCGCGGTCGTCATCGACCCGGACACCGGCGGGACGCTGGCCGAGGCTGCCGAGTACATCGGGTTCGCGACCAACAACGTCGCCGAGTACCGCGGTCTCCTCGCCGGCCTCCGCGCCGTGCGGTCGCTGCTCCCGGACGGCGCCGGGGCGGCGGACGCCGCGGTGCACGTCCGGATGGACTCCAAGCTGGTCGTGGAGCAGATGTCCGGCCGCTGGAAGATCAAGCACCCCGACCTGAAACCGCTGGCGGCCGAGGCGGCGGGCGTGCTGCCCGGCGCGGCCGTCACGTACGAGTGGATTCCGCGCGAGCGCAACCGGTACGCCGACCGGCTGGCCAACGAGGCGATGGACGCGGGCCGGCGCGGCGTCCCCTGGGACGCGGCCGCCTCCACGGCCGGCCTGGACGCCCCGCACACCCCGGTGACCGTGCCCGCGCCGCCCGGCGCCGGGTCGCCGAGCGATCCCCTCACCCCGCAGGTGGGCTGGGGCTCCGCCCCGGACCTGGGCGCCCCCGCCACCCTCGTCCTGCTGCGGCACGGCGAGACGGCCCTCACCCCGCAGAAGCGGTTCTCCGGCAGCGGCGGCACCGATCCCGTGCTGTCCGCCGCCGGCCGCGACCAGGCCGCACACGCGGCGGCCGCCTTCGCCGCGCGGGGCACCGTCCAGGAGATCGTCAGCTCCCCGCTCCGCCGCTGCCGCGAGACGGCCGGCGCGGTCGCGGACCGGCTGGGCCTGGAGGTGCGGATCGAGGACGGGCTGCGCGAGACGGACTTCGGTGCCTGGGAGGGGCTCACCTTCGGCGAGGTGAAGGAGCGGTACGGCGCCGACCTGGACGCCTGGCTCGCCTCCCCGGACGCGGCCCCCACGGGCGGCGGCGAGAGCTTCGCCGAGGTGGCCCGGCGGGTGGCGGACGCCCGCGACCGCCTCGTCGCGCGGTACGCGGGGCGCACGGTCCTCGTCGTCACGCACGTCACCCCGATCAAGACGCTGGTCCGGCTGGCCCTGGGCGCGCCTCCGGAGGCGCTGTTCCGGATGGAGCTGTCGGCGGCGTCCGTTTCGACGGTGGCGTACTACGCGGACGGCAACGCCTCCGTACGCCTGCTGAACGACACGTCCCACCTGGCGGGCTGACCGCGCCGGGACGGCACTCGGCCCCACCGGCCGGGGGGAGGGCCGGTGGGGCCGAGGCGGTTCCGGCCGGTCGGGGGATTACCTGTCGGAACCCGGGTGACCCGGCGTGCGGGTGACGTCCCCTACAGGGGTCGTGCCCCGAATCCCGGGGAGCATGCACGCGGTGGACGGGGACTCGACCGGGGCGCGAGATTCCGGCCATGGCGCGGGGTGGGAGGACGGGTGCCAGCCCCGGGTGCTGGTCGGGCGTGTACGGGGCGCCGGCCGGGCGCGAGGTGCCCGCGTACGGGGTGCCGGCCGGGCGCGAAGGCCGCGTACGGGTGGTTGCCGGCCGGCGCGTACGGATGTCCCGGGCGCCCCCGCTCAGGCGCCCAGCGCCGCCGCTTCGGCGGCGAGGCGCTGCACCCGGTCCCAGTCGTGGGCCGCGATCGCGTCGGCCGGGACCATCCAGCTGCCGCCCACACAGCCCACGTTGGACAGCGCCAGGTACGCGGGCGCCGAGGCGGGCGAGATGCCGCCGGTCGGGCAGAACCTGGCCCGGGGGAGCGGGGCGGAGAGGGCCTTGAGATAGGCGGTGCCGCCCGCCGCCTCGGCCGGGAAGAACTTCATCTCGGTCATCCCGCGCTCCAGCAGCGCCACCACCTCGGAGGTCGTCGAGACGCCCGGCAGGAACGGCAGCCCGGACCCCTTCATCGCCTCCAGCAGCGCGTCCGTCCACCCCGGACTGACCAGGAACCGGGCCCCCGCCGCCACCATGTCCGCGACCTGACCGGCCGAGACGACCGTGCCGGCCCCGACCACCGCGTCCGGGACCTCCGCCGCGATCGCCCGGATCGCGTCCGGGGCGGCGGCGGTGCGCAGGGTCACCTCGATCGCCGGGAGCCCGCCCGCGACCAGCGCCCTGGCCAGCGGGACCGCGTCGGCCGCGTCCTCCAGGACGACGACGGGCACGACGGGGGCGAGGTCCAGCACGGAGGAGGTCATGCGCCCATCCTGCCCGCGCCCGGCGCACCGCGCAACGACCGTTGCACCATGTGCAACGCACCTTAAATGTCCCCTGGGGCGCGCCCTCAGTGGATCTCCGTGACCACCACGTCGAGCTGCCACGGCCGCCCCGGCCGGGCGGGTTCCGCCGCCTCGACGACGTGACCGAGATCCCGCAGCACCGTCACCAGCTCGGCGGGACCGGCCGGCCGCGCCCCCGCGAGCAGCAGGTCCCGCACGATGCGGCCCTTGGTGGCCTTGTTGAAGTGGCTGACCACGGACCGCTTCTCCACCCCGTCCACCTGCCGCGCGTGCAGCACCCGGACGCTCGCCGTCCGCTCCGCCAGCGCACCCTTCGGCTTCCACGCCGCCGCGTACGCGGACGAACGCAGGTCCAGCACGAGCCCGTCCCCCGCCGCCTCCGGCATCACCTCCGCCATCGGCGCACGCCAGAACGCCCCGAGCGCCCCGAGCCCCGGCAGCTTCACGCCCATCGAACAGCGGTACGGCGGAATCCGGTCGCCCACCCGTACCGCGCCCCACAGCCCGGAGAACACCAGCAGCGACTTCGCGGCGAGGCGCCGGGCGGCCGGATCGAGGGTGGCCAGACCGAGCGCGTCGTACAGCACGCCGGTGTACAGCTCCCCGGCCGGCCGCGTCCCCGCCGTCCGCAGCACGGCGTTCTTCGCGACCTCGCCCCGCAGCCCCTCGCTGAGCCCCAGCACCTCGCGCGCCTTCTCCTCGTCGGCCGCGCACAGCTCCACCAGGGCGTCCAGCACGGCGCCCCGCGCCTCGCCCAGCCCGGGCAGCGCGAGCGACTCGGGCTTCAGCGGAGCCCCCCGCCCCGAGGCGGCCTTACCTTCGGAGGGCGGCAACAACACGAGCACGACGGTTCTCCTTCAAGACGTACGGGGAAGGGCTCCGCCCGGCGTGCGGTCGGCACGAAGACCTCCGGCCAGCGTACGGGGGCGGGGGAGGGGCCAGGACGCGGCGCGGAAGCGGGGCCCCGCGCACCGGACACCGCCCGGAATGCCGCGCTCCGCGCGGCGGCCTACGCTCGGGGCATGCCTCGCCGTCACCTTCGCATGACCGGCGCAGCCGGAACCCCGCTGCGGGAGGCCCTGCACGCCCTGCGCACCGACGCGGCGCTGCCCGGCGACTTCCCCGCCGAGGTCCTCGCCGAGGCGCACGACGCGGCGCGCGCACCGGAACTCGGCGGACACCGCGACGCCACGGACATCCCCTTCCTCACCATCGACCCGTCCGGCGCCATGGACCTCGACCAGGCGATGCACCTGGAGCGCCGGGCCCACGGCTACCGGGTGCGGTACGCCATCGCGGACGTGGCCGCGTTCGTGCGCCCCGGCGGCGCGCTGGACGCCGAGGCCCACCGCAGGGTGACCACGCTCTACTTCCCGGACGGCCGGATTCCGCTGCACCCCGAGGTGCTGTCCGAGGACGCCGCCAGCCTGCTGCCCGGCCGGGTCCGGCCCGCGGCCCTGTGGGAGATCGACCTCGACCCGGAAGGCCGCGCGGTGGCGACCCGGCTCGGCCGGGCGCTCGTACGCAGCCGCGCCAGGCTCGACTACGCGGACGCGCAGCGGCGGATCGACGCCGGCACCGCCGAGGAGCCGCTGGCGCTGCTCCGGGACATCGGCACCCTCCGCGAGGAGCAGGAGGTGGCCCGGGGCGGCATCTCCCTCAACGTGCCCGAGCAGGAGATCACCGCACACGACGGCGGCTACGGCCTGGCGTACCGCGCCCCGCTCCCGGCGGAGGGCTGGAACGCCCAGATCTCCCTGCTCACCGGCATGGCGGCGGCCCGCGTGATGGCGGACAGCGGCACCGGCATCCTGCGCACCCTGCCGGTCGCGCCGGACGGCGCCGTGGCCCGGCTGCGCCGTAGCGCCGAGGCCCTGCGCATCGAGTGGCCGCACCACGTCCCGTACGCCGAGGTCGTCCGCTCGCTCGACCCCGGGCGCGCGGACCACGCGGCGTTCCTCCAGGAGTGCACGACGCTGCTGCGCGGCGCGGGCTACACCGTCTTCGACGGCGGCGACCTGCCGGTCCCCGCCGTGCACGCGGCCGTCGCCGACCTCTACACGCACTGCACCGCGCCGCTGCGCCGCCTGGTCGACCGGTACGCCGCCGAACTGTGCCTGGCGGCCTGCGAGGACCGCGACCCGCCCGAGTGGGTGCTCGCCGCGCTGCCGGCGCTGCCCAAGGAGATGGCCGAGGGCACGCGCCGCGCCAACACCGTGGAGCGCGAGTCCGTGGATCTGGTCGAGGCGGCGCTGCTGGCGGACCGGGTGGGCGCGGTCTTCGACGGGTACGTGGTGGACGTGCGGGACGACGCACCCGACACCGGCACCGTCCACATCGACGACCCGGCGATCGTCGCCCGCGTCGAGGGCGACGCGCCCCTGCCGCTGGGCGAGCGCCTGCGGGTCCGCCTCGCCGAGGCGTCGCCGGGCACGGCGAAGGCCCTGTTCCGCCCGGTCTGACGGCATCTCGTACGATCGCGAGTTCGGCCCCCGCGCCCGTACGAAGGAGGGACCGGCGTGACCGACCGCGCCCGCCAGCACCAGATCCTGGCCGCCGCCCGTGTGCTCCTGGAGCAGGAGGGCCCGGACGCGCTGACCATGCGCCGGCTCGCCGGGCGCCTTGGCATCACGGCCCCCTCCCTCTACAAGCACTTCCCGGACAAGTCGTCCGTGGTGGACGCGCTGGCCGACGCGATGCTGGCCGAGACCGCCGAGGCCCTCGAAGCCGCGGAGACGGCGGCCCCCGGCTCCTTCCCGGCCCTGGCCGCCGCCTACCGCGCCCACGCCCTGGCGCACCCGCACCTCTACCGCCTGACCACGTCCCGCCCGCACTCCCGGCACCTCGAAGAACGCGCCGCCGCCCCGCTCTTCCGCGCCCTCCTCCCCGACGAGGCCACGGCCCGGGCGGCCTGGGCCTTCGCCCACGGCATGGTCATGATGGAACTGAACGACCGCTTCCCCACCCCCGAGGCCGTCACCACGGCCTGGACGGCGGGCATCACCGCCCTCACTCCGACCAGCCTCTGAACGCACGGGCCCGTCCTGTGCCACGATCGGGGGAAAGACTCCCATCTCACGGACGGCTGGTTCCGCGATGGCGCACTCTGACGAGCGACCGAGGAAGGGGCGTGACATGTCTGCCATGCCGCACGAACCGCTCTCGCAGGCGGACGTCCTGCTTGAGGGCTTCCTGGCGCTGGATACGCCGGAGGGCTTCCGAGCGGAGCTGATCGAGGGGGAGATCGTCGTGACACCGCCGCCGGACGGGGATCATGAGGACTACATCAACGTAATCCTGAAGCAGGTGGTCAGGAACGCCACCACCGACATGGACTTCTCCGGGAACAAGGGCCTGAAGCTGAGAAGCGGCGGCGGTTGCCCGAAGAACCACGCCATCCCCGACGGCACGTTCGCCCCGACGGCCCTGCGGCTGTACCGGGGCGCGGAGCCGTGGATGCCGTGCGAGGGGGTGGCGCTCGTCGTGGAGGTCACGTCGTCGAAGCCGGCCGCCGACCGCCGGGCCAAGCGGCACTGCTACGCGAGGGGCCCGATCCCCCTGTACCTGCTGGTGGACCGGGAGGAGTCCTCGGTCACGCTGTTCCGCGACCCGGAGGGGGACGACTACCGTCAGCACTGCACCGTGCCGTTCGGCAAGCCGGTCCGTCTTCCGGCGCCCTTCGACCTCGACCTGCAGACGGAGGACTTCCTCTGAGCGAGCCGCCCCGCCGGGCCGGGTAGCATGGGCGGTACGGCAGACGAGCCGGGCGGACGGCCGCGTGGGGATCTTCGGATCCCCCCGAGGAACGTCCGGGCTCCACAGGGCAGGGTGGTGGCTAACGGCCACCCGGGGTGACCCGCGGGACAGTGCCACAGAGAACAGACCGCCCGGGACTCCGGTCCCGGGTAAGGGTGAAACGGTGGTGTAAGAGACCACCAGCGCCTGGGGTGACCCAGGCGGCTAGGTAAACCCCACCCGGAGCAAGGTCAAGAGGGGCCGTCGCAAGACGGCCCTGCGCGGACGATCGAGGGCTGCCCGCCCGAGTTCGCGGGTAGACCGCACGAGGCCGGCAGCAATGCCGGTCCTAGATGGATGGCCGTCTCCCCGGCCGCCGCGAGGCGACCGGGCGACAGAACCCGGCGTACAGCCCGACTCGTCTGCCGCCCCTGCGGTTTTGCCTCGGAAAGGGCCTCTGACCTGTGTCGGAGGACCCTTGAGCTGTTTCCAACCTCAGCTCGAGCAGGTCGGATACAGAGTGAGGACCGCACCCGCAGCAACCGCTTCCAGCACTGAACACTTCCCGAAGCGCGGCAGGCGGTCGCGGGGCGGCAGGTCGGCAACGACGACGGAAGGCGGATCAGCGCGCGGGCTCCGACGTGCCTCGCGCCTGGTGGCGGCCGGCGACCACCAGGTACCCATCGCTCTCCGGGTCGAAGGTGGTGGACTGCACCGTGAGCCCGACACTCCGCAACTGCGCCACGAGGTCCTCGTACCGGTAGGGCCAGATGGACAACCGCTCCGAGCAGGCTCGCACTGCCCCGTCCGGCTCGATCTGGGCGATCACGATCTCGAGGAAGTGTTCCTTCTCCCAGCGCTCCTCGATCTGCCAGTAGTAGCTGACGACCGCATCGCGGCCGTTGCGGCGGATGAGTCGATCACGGACGTCTATCCGCGAGCCGGCGGAGCGCACGAGCTCCCAGTTACGTGAGTGGAGCACAAGGCGTCCGCCCGGAGTCAGCAGCCGCGACATCGCTTCCAGTGCGGTCAGGCGCCCGGCTGCGCCCTCGGCGTGCCCGAGCGAGTTGCCGACGCAGAACACCAGGTCGAACGTGGAGTCCTCCAGGTGGTCGGGCAGCTCGTCCCAGCTCGCGCGGAGGGCTCGAAGCGAGACGCCCTGCTCGTCGGCGACCTGCTCGGTCCGGCGAACCATCCCCCTGCTGGCATCTGCGGCCACCACGTCCAGGCCGAGACCCCCCAGCCCGACGGCGAGCTGGCCGGTTCCACATGCGCAGTCCAGGACACGCGCGTTGGGCGGCACAGAACCCACGACATCGCTGTAGTACACCGCGGCTGCCTTGGCGGGGGTCAATCTGTCGTCCCCGATCAGCCACTCGTATACGTCGGAGAGCGCCTCATAACCAGCCACCGCGAAACCTCCGTCACTCGACGACACGCGGGCGAGACCGCGCTGCGACTCGAACCTTGTGCCTCGCACTGTGCCGGGCCATGTCAGCGAAGCATTGAGCAGGACCCAACCACCTCCGGCCGCTGAGACTCCACCGGATTTCGTGGGAATCCACGGCACGCCGCACCGACGTAAGCCCCACGTCACCGGCACCCCATCGGCCACGACGAGGACAACGAACCCTTCTCGATCTGCTGTGCCTGAAGGCGAGTTGGCCTGTCCTGCGCAACGCCGAAGCTCCTGGTAGACGGGTTCTCGACCAAGATCACCCTGATCCGCCAGGAGCTTCGCGTGCTTGCGCCACCAACCGCATCACCTGAAGGCCACCCTCGTCCTTCATCACGCATCAGCGTGAGGTTGGAAAAAGCTCAATATGCCGGATGGCCTTTCCGGGATTCCAATAACTTGCTATATGAATTCTCGGGCGTCATGTGGGACGAAACGGTTTTCTGGGTATGCGGCATGATACTCCGGCTCACCTGTCGGCAAAACAGGAGCCAACGTTTTAAAGATGCGCCACATGGCTGCGTCGGTGTAACCTGATATGGTTTCACTGGCCTGCAAGATACCGCCCCCGCCAGGCAAGGGAAACACCTTGAAGAAGGCGTCACCGGACTCGAGCTCTGCCCACCCTCCAAGCCGCTCTAGCAGTTCCTGAGGGACAATTGTCACCCATGCGTAACCGCGCAGCGTCCCGCGTCCGTTGGGCATGGATTTGGTGACCTTGCGGCGGAGCGCGACATCAAGATTTGTTCGCTCCGTAAACTGGCCAATCTCTACACGCCCGAAGGCAGGATTTGCGCCGTTTAGGGCCGTCAAGAGGAATTCGACGATTCCGGAACAGAAACCCGGATCGCTAAAATCGGAAGGGGTGGCGGGGAGGCCCACGGTGTTAAGGGTGCTCATGCCCTCCATGAGGGCAGAACTGGTTTCGATGTACCCCAATCGGCAATCTTCTTCAGAGAATCCAAAGTGCCCATAATAAGAGCCGGCTCGAACACCTTCCATGAAATCTTCCAACCCCCTGCGCTTGCCGTCGAAGCGCTCTGCGGGTGAGGATTCCTCACGGTTTATCGCCGCATGCCAGTCTGTCCTGGACCTCAGCAGGCCCGAGAAAAACATGTCCAGGCCGCAAGTGAACCACCGCTCCGTTGTCCGGCCGCATTCCTCAGCGCCGCGATCGAGCGAAACTTCGATATAGACATCCACCGCATGCCCCCTCACCCAAGTCGCCCTGGAAGAAGCGACCTGGGTAAACCGTATCTCCTTCGATCAGCAGGCGCCGCCGAGGGCAAGAGCACATGCTGGCCCGCCCGACAGCCCTGCACCTAGCACCCTGCCGGGCCAGGTGGCGGAGGTCGGGGCAGTAACGCCAACCGCACTATCCGGGCCCCGACTGTGCACCAGGCTGGGGTGCCGTACATGCCGCTTAACGAAGGCGGGGGTCCAGTCCTGGACCTTGAAACCGGCTCCCCTGGATCACGTCCGGGATCACACGCAGGTAAGGCTTTAGCTCTACCCTGCCGGCAGTCCCAGCTCAGTTATCACTCGCTGTACGGGGAGCCAGTCGGGAGTGCCAAACGGGAAAGCCAGCTCTCCGCCTCTGCTCGCCGCAACATCCGGTCGACGCGCAATGTCGGCCTCATGTGCTCGAACATGCGGCCAGCGGTCATGGCGTAATCCCGTTTCAGGCGGTGCAGGACCAGAATGCGTGTGCCGTCGAGAGTTTCTATATCGGCCGGCACCCCATCAGCGCTGATGGGGGTTCCATGACCGTCGAGAAGATGGAATGCAGTCAGCGCTGGGGTGTCGGGCCCCAGGTGCGGGCTTCCGCTGGTGGCTGCCTCGACCCAGCGTCTGGAGGGCGGATCGCCGGCGACCCAGCCATGAGTCGGATCCCCCGTGAGCCTGTCGGCCAGAAGGATGAGCATCTGCCCATTGCCCCCTACCCCGCTCATCGTCAGGGCATATCCCCGACGGGCACGGGGGTCGAGCACCACCAGCGGCTCGTCATCGAGGACAGCTGCCAACGCGGCGACCCACTTGCCCTGCTGACATCGGTAGGCGACCGCAGCAGCATGTTCGCGGAGTTCAGCTTTGACCTTGTCGGATACCGCTGCCCGGAACCGACCGTCCACCATGACAGTGGTAAGCGCTCTGAGCCAATCGTCCATGTCGAACCACGACATCGCGATTCGGGTCAGGGCCTCACTTCTCGCACTGTCCCCAACCCGACGCCACCAGGGTCGTCGCGTCAGTTCACGCACGAGTTCGCTCGCGTCGGCACTCTCCGGCTCAGGCAGCGCCCTTCCTCCGGTCGCCGCGTCCCAGAGCTCGGGTACTGCGGCGTTGAGCATCATGGCTTCCGCCGCACGCTGGGGCAGCACGTCCACGAGTGCCATCGGCGATGCGCCCCACTCAACGAAGGCTCCGGCCAGAACCGCGGTCATGGCGTAATCTCCGCCCAGACCCGGCAGCAGAGGGGCCAGGGCTTCCACCGCCGCAGTCAGCCCCTCACGGCCTTCCGCCTTGGCTGTCTCAGCCAGCTCCTGCACTGCGGCTTGATAGGCAGGAGCCGATCCGGACTCCATCTGCACGATCAGATGACGCACAGCGCGTTGCACTCGCGTGGGCATCAGCTCACTCTAGCTTGCGCTTGGCCACGCGGTCTGAGCTTGTCATCCATGGTCCGGCGCCGAACGACGCCTCTTGCGTGGAGGTCAGTTGGAGGCGTTGCAGAGGACTCCGCCCGACGCGGTGATGCTGGAGATGGGATCCCGGCTGCGGGTGGGACGGTGCGGATCGGTGGGCCAGTACCGACGTGGATCCAGGCCCAGCCGTAGTACCGCGGCTTCAGGCGGAGCGGCTGAGGTCCAGGCGGTTGGGTGCCGGGTTGTAGCCGGCGGCTTTGTAGGTGGCGACGGCGGCGGTGTTCGATGTCGGGGTGCTGACGAGTGCGCTCGACGCGCCCAGTTCACGCAGCGTTGCCGCGGCAGCGAGGCTGATCGCCGTCCCGTGGCCGCGGCCGCGATGGTCGGCGTGCACGCCCACCGGCTCCAGCAGGCCGGGTCGGCCGGGTCCGGCGGACCAGACCGTCGCCGCGGCCACCGCGTTGTCCCGGGCGTCGTAGCCGATCAGGCAGCGGGCGTCGGCGTAGACCGGCCCCGCCGCGAGGACGTGCCAGATCTTCTCGGTGAACCGCGGGCTGCCGAACGCCGAGCGGTGGACGGCGGTCCGTACCCCCGCCGTCTCCGGGCCGGCCACCTCGATCCGCAGGCCGGAGTCCGGCACCGGTTCGGCGAGGTCACGGTGCAGCGGCGTCCACGGCTCGTCCGGATTCCAGCCCGCTTCCAGGAGGACCTCGCGGAGCAGGGCGCCGTCGGGGATCTCGACGCCGACTTTCCCGGGCGGCAGAACCCCGCGCTCCGGGTCTTCGAGATCCGCCAGCATCCGGCGCGCCAGCGCACCGTCCTGCCGCACGTCGGGCGAGGTCGTCAGCCGTAGTACATCGGGGGCGTCCAGGTATCCGACGGCAACGATCCGCCCGCCCGCGCTCCAGGTGCGGACGGCCGCGGCCAGCCTCTCGGCGCCCAGCGCCCAGGCCCAGCCGAGGTCTCCCGGATGGAGTTGCAGCGGCGTGCGGTCGTCCTGCCATACGCGGAGGGCGTCCACGACCCCGGCCAGCTCGTCGACACCGGGCTCGTTCAGAACGATCGTCATGTCCCGCATTGCACAGCATCGCGGCGGCCGGCCGCACCCGGTTTACTCAGCCTGCGTGGGCACCCCGGGGGTCTGGACCAGGCCGAGCGCTGCCTCGCCGAAGGCGCGCGTGCGGGCTGTCGCGCCGTCGGCGGACCACACCAGGCCCCACTCCGCCGGCTCGGCGTCCCCGAAGGGCACGTAGACGACATCGGGACGGGCGAAGTACCGCCTCGCGTGGGCCCCGACGACGAAGACCCCCTCGCCGGCGCCCACGAGAGTCAGCGTCTCGTTGAACGTCATGGCCGACGGACCGAGCGTGATCGGTTTCCCCGCGGGAGTCCGGTCCGGGGCCCAGTCCCGGCGCAGGGATTCCGGCAGCGTCCCGGGGACCTGCAGCAGAGTCACGCGAGCCAGGTCCTCGACGGAGACGGCCGCACGGCGGGCGAACGGGTGCCCGGCCGGCACGGCGAGCATGCGTGCCTCCCGCACCAGGACGGGCCCCATGACGATGCCCTCCTCGCGCATCGGGAAGCAGGTGAGCGCGATGTCCGCCTCCCCGTCGCGCAGCCAGGGCAGGACCTGCGGCAGGTGCGCCTCCTTGATCCGGACCTCGCAGTCCGGGTGCCGGGTGCGGAACGCCTGCGTCGCCCCGGCCAGCAACTGGCCCGCCGCAGGCCCGGTGAAGGCCACCCTCAGCAGCCCGGTCAGCCCCTTGCCGGCTTCGACGGCCCGCTCGTACGCTTCGGCGATCCGGGACCACGCCGGGCCGATCTCTTCGAGCAACTGCCGCCCCACCGGGGACAGTTCCACCCGGCGGCTGGTGCGGTTGAACAAGGGGACGCCGATGCGGCGCTCCAGTTTGGCGATGGTCTGGCTGACCCGGGCCGTGGAGACGTGCAACCGCTCGGCGGTGCGGCCGAAGTGCAGCTCTTCGGCGAGCGTCAGGAACGCCTCCAGCTCGTGCCGCTCCAGCATGCCGCGCCCTCTCCTCGTCGTTAAGCGTGGCTTCACGATCGTTGCGCAGAAGCGCGTTGATGCCATGTTCGGGCCCCAGCACGATGAGAACCAAGCCCCTTCCGGGCCACCTCATCCGCACAGGAGAACATCATGTACGTCACGCGTGATCGCGCCCTGACCGCCCCCGCGCACGACCTCGCGGCGGCCGTCGCCGAACTCAGGGACCGTACGGAAATCACCGACGCGCTCCACCGCTTCGGCCTGGGCCAGGACCTGAAGGACAAGGACCTGTTCGCCTCGGCGTTCGCCGCCGACGCCGAGCTGGACTTCCGTCCCGCCGCCTCCAAGTGGGGAGCCGAACCGCCGCTGATGTCCGGGCGCGACACCATCGTCACCACCATCCTGGCCATGTTCACCGGCCGGGTGGACACCACCCACCAGATCACCGATGTGCGCATCGCCGTCGAGGGCGACACCGCCCGGCTCACGGCCCTGGTGGAGGCCCAGCACCTGCTCGTCGCCGATCCCGGCACCCACGCGCTGCTGAAGAACCCCTACGACGTCGAGCTGATCCGCGACGGCGACCGCTGGGTCATCCGCCGGCTCCGTATCGACAACACGTGGTACACCGGCGAACCCGCCGCGATCTTCGGCTGACACCCGCCCCCGCCGTTCACCGCGCGCCGGCTGCCGTCCCGGCCCCCCGCGCATCCCCTCTCCACTCTCTCTCCGGAATCAGGAAGGACCCGACATGAAGAACACCGAGGCCAGTGGACAGCTGGTGCTGACCCGTCACGCGGAGGCCGAGACCTGTGCCGACCCCAGCAGCGTGATCACGCTGCTCGCCGACTCGGACGGTACGGGCAACGGCTTCACCAGCTACCGGTCCACCTTCGCCGAGGGAGCCGTGGGGGCACCCGCCCACTTCCACACCAGGGCGACCGAGCTGTTCTTCGTGATCAGTGGCTCCCTTCGCGTGCTGACGGGGGAGGAGGTCACCGTCCTGGAGGCCGGTGACTTCCTGGCCGTACCGCCGCACACCCCGCACGCCTTCGCGGCGGCGCCGGGCTGTGAGGCGGACGTCCTGTTCGTGTTCACGCCGGGCATGGGCCGGTTCGACTACCTGCGCCTGCTGGGCCGGGTCATGCGCGGAGAGGCCGACGCCGAGGAGATCGCCGCATCGGCGGAACGGTTCGACAACCACTACGTCGACAGCCCTGTCTGGCGGGCTGCCCTGGAGGCCGGGGTGCCGAACGCCTCGTAGACCTTCGCGAGGTAGTCGTGCGTACGCTCCGAGCCGAGGATTCCGGCACCCAGCCGGTTCATCGTGTACGCGAACGTGATGCGCCGGTCCAGGTCCATCACCACGAGGGAGCCGCCCCAGCCGGCCCAGAAGCAGATCGTCCCGTCGGGCAGGCCGGGGATCGTCGGCGGGCCGGCGAGCGCGTAGCCGACGCCCCAGCGCACGGGGACGCCCAGGAACAGATCGACCCCGTCGGCCTGGACGTCGAAGATCGCGTCCACGGTCCCCGGCGACAGCAGCCGCAGGCCGTTCGCCTCGCCGTGCCGGGAGATCACGGAGAGGGCGCGGACCAGACCGCGTGCGTTGCCGTGTCCGTTGACGGCCCCGAGTTCGGCCCGGCGCCAGCGCGGTGTATCGACGTGTTCGTCCCGGGCGGGGCTCCCGAGCATCGTTCTGGTGAACACCGCGTCGGGGTCGAGATCCGTCGGCACCGCGGGGCTCGGTGCCGACGGGACCAGCGCGGAGATCCGCGGCCAGTCGGCCTCCCGCGCGCCGATCTGGACGTCGGCGCCCAGCGGTGCGGCTATCTCGGTCGCGACGAACTCGGTCAGCGTGCGCCCGCTTGCCCTGCGCACCAGCTCTCCCACGAGCTGTCCCTGGGTCTGCATGTGGTAGCCGGAGGCGGTTCCCGGCTCCCACCAGGGCGCCTGGTCGGCCAGGCGGGCGCTCGCCGTCGGCCAGTCGTACAGGTCGTCGACGGTGAAGGGCTGCTCCCAGCCGGAGAGCCCCGAGGTATGGGCCAGGACGTGCCGCACCTCGATGTCCTGCTTGCCCCTGGCCGCGAACTCCGGCCAGTAGTGGGCGACCGGCCGGTGGAGGTCCAGCACCCCCCGCTCCACGAGGACGAGGGCCGCCAGGCTGGTGAGGGTCTTGGTGGTCGACCACAGGCCCACCACCGTGTCCCGGTGCCACGGAACGGTACGGGCCGCGTCCGCGTGCCCGCCCCACAGGTCGGCCTCCAGGGTGCCGTCCACATCGACGGCGATCGACGCCCCCAGTTCCTCACAGGACGCGAGGTGCGCCGTCAGCGCCGCCCGGAGCGGCTCGAACCGGGCGGTACAGGTTCCTTCGACGATGGTCATGGCATTCCTCACTCTGGACGGCGTTCGCTCGACCGCTCAACGAGGCGAGGAGCGCCCCGGTTCACTGTCGTCGCAGCTCAGAGGGCATGTGCCGACGAGGTGCCGTCCCCTGGGCGAGGGCGTCCGCACGGTCGTCACCCCGGGTGACGCCCTGCTAATGTCCCAAGGGCGGCAAATCGGACGACGAGGTCCCGCCGCTCCTGTACCTCCACGCCCTTCCCGCCCCCGAGCGGCCACGCCGTCGCGGCAGGGCCCACGCGGCCTCCCCGATTCGGCGGCACCCGGCGTACGCCGTCATGCCCATGGAGGGACACGGCCGCTCCTCACCCCGGGCAGGACGACGGGGCGAGCCGACAGGACGGCCACGCGGGCGCACACGCGCGCATGCGGGAGGCCGGCACCGAAAGACATGAGGAAGAGATGACGACGACCGCCGGGCGGGACCTCGACTTCGGCGTGCTGGGGCCGCTGGTGGTACGGCGGGCCGGCGAGGTGCTCGACCCGGGACGGCGCAAGCAGCGGCTGCTGCTGGTGCGGCTGCTGCTCGCGGACGGCTGCGCCGTCGCCCCCGAGACGCTGTGCGAGGAGCTGTGGTCGGAGAGCCCGGCCCCGGCCCGGGCGACGGCCTCCCTGCACGCCAACGTCAGCAAGGTCCGTGCGGTCCTGGAGCCCCAGCACCTGCGCGCCCGGGGGGCCTTCGAGGTGCTGGTCACCGAGCCCGCCGGCTACGCCCTGCGCGTACCGCCCGAGAGCCGCGACACCGTGCGCTTCGAACGGGCCGCCGCCCGGGCGCACCGGCTGCTGGACCGGGGCCGGCCGGAGGACGCCCTGGACGAGACGGGCCGGGCCCTGGACATGTGGCGCGGGGACGCGCTCGCCGACGCCGCGCACCACCTCTTCGCCGCCCACGAGAGCGCGCGCCTGGAGGAGCTGAGGCAGACCGTCCGCGAACTCCGTACCACCGCACTGCTGGTGAGCGGACGCATGCACGAGGCCGTGGAGGCGGCACGGGAGCTGACCCTCGCCCACCCGCTGCGGGAGACCGGCTGGGCCCTGCTGCTGCGGGCGCTGTACCGGAGCGGCCGGCATCCCGAGGCGCTGCGGCAGTACGCCGATGTGCGCCGGCGTCTCGCGGACGAACTCGGCCTCGAACCCGGTCCCGGACTGCGCGCCCTGCACGAGGGCATCCTCCGCCACGACCTGCCGCCCCTGCTCCTGGCGGAGACGGTGGGTGCGGCGGCCGTCACCCCCGCCGGCGAGGGGCCGGAGAACGCCGCGCCGGAGGTGCCTTCCCCGGACGGTGGCGACGACCCGGCCGCGGAGGGCGGCGGTGACCGCCCGGCCGCGGAGGACGGCGGTGAGGAGCCCGCGCCCCGGATGCGCCCGGCGCAACTGCCCGGCGACCTGCCGGTGTTCGCGGGCCGCGCGGCCGAGAGCGCCTGGCTGTCCGCCGTGAGCGGCGCGCCGGACCGGCCGGGACTGCCCGGTGCGCCCGTCGTCGTCATCGGCGGCCCGCCCGGCGTGGGCAAGACCACCTTCGCCGTCCACCACGCCCATCAGGTCGCGTCGTCCTTCCCGGACGGCCAGCTCTTCGTCAATCTGTGCGGGTTCCATCCGAACGCCCCTGCCGTGGAGCCCGGTGACGCTCTGCACGGCTTTCTGACGGCGCTCGGAGTTCCGGCGCAGCGCATCCCGGAGGACACCGGCGACCGCAGCACGCTGTTCCGCAGCCTCCTGGCCGGTCGGCGGGTCCTGCTCGTCCTGGACAACGCCCGCGACGAGGAGCAGGTCCGCCCCCTGCTGCCGGCGGGCGAGGGCTGCCTCACCCTGGTCACCAGCCGCAACCGGCTCCCCGGTCTGATCGCCGCCGACGGAGCCAAGCCACTCGGTCTCGCGCTGCCCTCGCAGGCCGAGGCCCACGAGACGCTGGCACGGCGGCTGGGAGCGGAGCGTCTGGCCGCCGAGCCGTCCGCCGCGGCGGACATCGTCCGGCTGTGCGGTCGGCTGCCGCTGGCCCTGGCCGTGGTGGCCGCCCGCGCGGAACTGGAGCCCGCCTTTCCGCTGCGTGCCGTCGCCGACGAACTGCGGGAGTTCCACGGCGGGCTGGAGGCGTTCACCGGCTTCGACGCGGCCACCGACCTCCGCAGCGTGTTCTCCTGGTCCTACCGGTCGCTGGACCGGCCCGCCGCGCGGCTCTTCCGGCTCCTCGCCCTCCACCCCGGCCCCGAGATCAGTGCCCCGGCCGCTGCCGGGCTCGCCGGGCTCACCCTCCCCGAGACCCGCCGCCTGCTCGCCGTACTGACCCGCTCCTGCCTCGTCGAGCAGCCCCTGCCCGGCCGGTACGCCCTGCACGACCTGCTGCGCGGTTACGCCGGCGAACTCGCCGGCGAGCACCACACCGATGACGAGTCCCGGCTCGCCGTCCTGCGGGTGCTGGACCACTACATGTTCACGGCGTACGAGGGCAACCGGCTGTTCCGGCAGGACTCGCTGCCCGAACTCGACCTGGGCTCCCCGAGCGCGGGCGCCGCCCCCGAGGACCTGGCCACCGTGGACCGGGCGAACCGGTGGTTCACCGCCGAGCGCCGGGTGCTGGACGCCCTGCTGCACACCGCCGTCGCACGGAAGCTGGACCACCACGTCACCGGACTGGCCTGGTCGCTGAAGGAGTACCTGAACCGCCAGGAGTACTGGCCGGAGGCCATCGCCGCCCTCGTCCCCGCCCTGGACGTGGCCCGGCGCCGGGGCGACCGCCTGGAGGAAGGCCGCTGTCTGCGCCACATCGGCGCCGTCCACGGCTACCTCGGTCACCGGGACCAGGCCCTGCGCCACCTGGGTGACGCCGTCGCGATCCTCGAGGACCTGGGCGCGCTGGGCGAACAGGCCCGCGCCCACTACGCCACCGCGTGCGCGCTGTACCTGTTCGGGGAGGCGCCGCAGGCCGTCGCGTCCTCCGAGCGCGGTCTCGCCCTGTCCTGGGCCACGGGCGACACGTTGTGGACGGCCGAGTGCCTCGTCGAACTCGCCTGGTTCCACTCCAATCTGGGAAACCTGGAGAAGGCCCTCGCCCTCAGCGAGGAGGCCCTCGGCCTGTACCAGAGCCTGGACGCCCCCTGGCAGCGGGCGCAGAGCTGGGACGTCCTGGCCCACATGCTCCGTCAGCTGGGCCGGTACGAGGAGTCGGTGGCCACCTACCAGCGGGTGGTGGACGCCTTCGAGGAACTGGGCGACCTGCGGAACGCCGTCGGCGGGCTGATGCGGATGGGCGACACCCGTCTGGCCATGGGCGACCAGGACGGCGCCCGGGCGGACTGGGTCCGTGCGCTCGCCGGCGCCGAACAGCAGGAACTCACCCGCAGCGCCCAGGAGGTCAGGGAGCGGCTCGACGCCCTGGACGCCGAAGACGGCTCCGTGCACGCGCCGTAGCGGGCCGCCGCCTACGGCAGGGGTGGTGAACGGCGGCCCGCTGTTGGTCACTTCGCGAGGAAGGTGAGGAGGGCGTCGGTGACTTCCTGGGCGTGGGTCCAGAGCAGGCCGTGGGGGGCGCCGTCGATGACGACGTAGTCGGCGTGGGGGAGGGCCCGGTGGAAGGGCTCGCCGGTGGCCTCGATGGGCAGGATGCGGTCGGCGGTGCCGTGCAGGATGAGTGCCGGTATGT
>NZ_JAKRGC010000104.1 GCF_022347745.1 Streptomyces sp. OfavH-34-F | reverse complement strand
GACCACGCGCGGCGCACCGCCGTGGTGGCCCGCTGGCGCGCCCCGGACGGCACCGCCCGCACCGGCGAGGTCACGACCGCCGGGCGGAACGTGAAGCCGGGGTCCGGGGTGCGGATCTGGACCGACCGGCACGGCGATCCCGCGCTGCGCCCGATGGACGCGGCGACGGCGCGCACGCACGCCGTGCTGGCCGGGTTCGGCGCGGCGCTGCTGGCCGCCCTGCTGATCGAGTGCGGCCGGCGCCTGATCCTGTGGCGGATGACCCTGCGGCGCTACGAGCGGATCGACCGGGCCTGGGAGGCGGTCGGCCCGGACTGGGGCAGGACCGGCACGGGCAGCTGACCAGGCCTCCGGGAGCGGCGAACGCCCCGGCGGCGGACCGGCGGGCGGGTGCCCGGACCTGCGGATCGGGTCAACTCCCGGTCGCCGCGCGCGCTACGGTGGACCGGCCCGCCCGTCGCTTCCCCGGCAGGCGGACCCCGGCTGGTCGCTGCCGCGAGGCGGCTCACACGGGCATCACACACGCACCACGAGGCGGGGGCACGACAGCGCCATGGCACAGGGCACGGTCCAGGTGACGCACACCGGCACATCGCGGTGGCGCCGCCGCACGGGTGAATACGCCTCCCTCACCGCGGCGCTGGAGGCGGCGGCGGACGGTGACGTGCTCACCGTCGCGCCCGGCACCTACCGGGAGAACCTGGTCATCGGCCGCGCGGTGACGCTGCGCGGGCCCGAGGGCGCGGTCGGCTCCGTGCGCATCGCCCCGGTGGACGGGGTGCCGCTGACGCTGCGCGCCTCCGCCATCGTCCAGGACGTCCATGTGGAGGGCCAGGACGCGGCGGCCCCCGCCGTCCTCGTGGAGGAGGGCGCGCCGGAGATAACGGATGTGCGCATCGTGACCCGCTCGGCCGCCGGCGTCGAGGTGCGGGGCGCCGCCCGGCCCACCGTCCGGCGGTGCACCGTGGACAATCCGGCCGGCGTCGGCATCGCCGTGCTCGACGGCGCGGGCGGCGTGTTCGAGGAGTGCGAGATCGTCGCGGCCGGCCAGTCCGGGATCGCCGTGCGCGACGGCGGGCATCCCCGCCTCGACCGCTGCCGGGTGCACCACGCCTCGGGCGCCGGCCTGTCCGTCACCGGGGAGGGCAGCGGCCTGGAGGCGCTGGGCTGCGAGGTGTACGAGATCAAGGGCAGCGGCGTCCAGGTGACCGCCCGCGCCACCGCCCACCTCACCGACTGCACGGTGCACCGGACTTCGGCGGACGGCGTCACGCTGGACACCGACGCGGTGCTCACGCTGGCGGACTGCGACATCCACGACATCCCGGAGAACGCGGTGGACCTGCGGTCGCGGGCGGTGCTCACGCTGACCCGTTCGACGGTGCGCCGGTTCGGCCGCAACGGCCTGTCCGTCTGGGACTCCGGCACGCGGGTGGACGCCAACCAGTGCGAGATCCACGACAGTACGGGCGACTACCCGGCGGTGTGGGTCAGCGACGGGGCGACGGTGATACTGGACTCCTGCCGGGTCCACGACGTGCCGGACGCCCTGTTCGTCCTCGACCGGGGCTCCCGCGCCGACGTGGTGGACAGCGATCTCTCCCAGGTCCGCAACACCGCGGTCTCCGTCAGCGACGGCGCGACCGCGCAGCTGGACGACTGCCGCATCCGGGAGGCGTCGACCGGCGCCTGGTTCCGGGACCACGGCAGCGGCGGCACGCTGAACAACTGCACGGTCGACGCCGTCCAGACGGGCGTGATCGTCACCAAGGGCGCCGACCCGGTCATCGAGCGGTGCACCGTGACCTCGTCCGCCGAGGCCGGGTTCTACGTGTCGGCCGAGGGCCGGGGCACGTTCCACGGCTGCCGGGTCACGGGCAGCGAGGGATACGGCTTCCATGTGATGGAGGGCTGCCGGACGACGCTCACCCGCTGCCGCACCGAGCGGTGCGCGCGCGGCGGCTACGAGTTCCCGGAGGGCTCCGGCCGGCGGGACGGCGCGGGCGGCGGGCCCGTCGTCGAGGACTGCACCAGCGACGAGAGCGGGCTGCGGACCGCCCCTCCCCCGCCGGCCCCGGTCCTGACAGCCACCGAGTCCTCGCCCGGGCTGCTCGGCTCCGTGCCCGCCCCGCGCCCGGTGGAGCCCCGGCCCGCCGCACCGGCCGCGCCGACCGCCCCCGCGCGCACCTCCGGCGAGGTGCTGGGCGAACTGGACGCGCTGGTGGGCCTGGACAGCGTCAAGCGCGAGGTGCGGGCGCTCACGGACATGATCGAGGTGGGGCGCAGGCGCCAGGAGGCGGGGCTCAAGGCGGCCTCGGTCCGCCGCCACCTGGTCTTCACCGGTTCGCCGGGGACGGGCAAGACGACGGTGGCCCGGCTGTACGGGGAGATCCTGGCGGCGCTCGGGGTGCTGGAGCGGGGCCATCTCGTGGAGGTGTCCCGGGTCGACCTGGTCGGTGAGCACATCGGCTCGACCGCCATCCGTACGCAGGAGGCGTTCGACCGGGCGCGCGGCGGGGTGCTGTTCGTCGACGAGGCGTACGCGCTGTCGCCCGAGGACTCCGGCCGGGACTTCGGGCGGGAGGCGATCGACACGCTGGTGAAGCTGATGGAGGACCACCGGGACGCGGTGGTCGTCATCGTCGCCGGGTACACGCGGGAGATGGAGCGGTTCCTGACCGTCAACCCGGGCGTGGCCTCCCGCTTCTCACGGACCATCACCTTCAGCGACTACGAGCCGGCCGAGCTGCTGCGGATCGTGGAGCAGCAGTCGCGGGAGCAGGAGTACAGCCTGGCGTCGGGCACCGGGGAGGCGTTGCTGAAGTACTTCGCGGAGCTGCCCAAGGGCCCCGCCTTCGGCAACGGGCGCACCGCTCGCCAGACCTTCGAGTCGATGGTCGAGCGGCACGCCGGCCGGGTCGCCCAGCTCGCCGATCCGAGCACGGACGACCTCACTCTGCTGTACCCGGAGGACCTCCCGGCACTGCCCTGAAGTCCTCGCGGACCGGTTCCGGCTGCTGGGGCAGGACGGGCACGAGCCGTTCCAGGAGGGCGGCGCGCTCCTCGGCGAAGACGGGGTCGGCCTGGTAGTCGGAGTGTCCGAGCACCGGCTCGGGCAGCGGATGCTCGGGGGTGCGCCCGTAGACCAGCGGGTCCTCGAGCGGGCCCCGGTCCACTTCCGGGCCGGATTCCAGGCCGAGCCGGACCGGGCCGCCGATGGGGTCGGTGGCCCGCCACAGATTGCGCCAGCAATGCACGGAGCGGTGCAGCCCGTGGAGCTGTTCCGGCCCGAAGTAGGCGGGGAACCAGCGGCCGTAGAGGCGTTCCAGCGGGGAGCCGTAGGTGAGCAGGGCGACTCGGCGCCGGGTGCGGGCGGGCAGCTGCCAGACCGCGGCGGCGGCGAGGACGCTGCCCTGGGAGTGCCCGGAGATGACGAGGCGGCCACGGGTGCGGCCGGTCCAGCCGGCCATCCGGGAGGCCAGGTCGGGCACGGCGCGCTCGGCGTAGCAGGGCGGCGCGAAGGGGTGGGCGGCACGCGGCCAGAACGTGCCGACGTCCCACAGGATGCCGATGGTGCGCCGGGCGGACTCGTCCCGGTAGGCGCGTCGGCCGCAGGCGACGAAGACGAGGAAGCCGAAGCCGATGAGCCAGGAGCCGGTGGACTGCGCCGCCTCGGCCACCGATTCGAGGAACGGGCCGCTGCCGTCGAGGGCGCGGCCGGGCACCTCGTCGGTGGCCCAGGCGCCGGCCACCGCCGCCGCGCCGAGCAGGAGCGTGGCGCCGGAGACGAGCCCCAGCATGCGCGGGGCGGAGTCGGTGAGCGCGGCCGTGGCCCGGATGCGGGCGATCCGCCGGGTGCGGGACGGGTCGGGGCACGGCTCCCCGTACTCGGCGTCGATCACCGGCTCCAGCCGGCGGGCGGTGAGCCAGGTGCGTACGCCGAGCACCGCGCCCGGCACCAGGAGCAGCGCCAGCAGGACGGGGATGACGGACGCCTGCCAGCTGAGGAGGACCGGCGGTCCCGCGATGAAGGCGCTGCGGCCCATGCCGGGGCTGCCGGGTCCGTCGAGCCAGTCGGCGACGCGCTGGGCGATCCCGCCGGTCATCACTCCGCCGAGGGCGCAGGCGAGCATCGCGACGGCGGGTCCGCCGAGGCCGCGCAGCACGGTGCGCCGCTCGGGGCAGCGCCGGTAGAGGTCGAGGGAGACGGCGGCCAGGGCGACGATCAGGATGCCCTGGGCGAGGGTGACCACCCGGAACGTGGTGTCGCCGGGGAGGGTGCCGGACGAGGTCCAGCCGGGGCGGGACCAGGCGGCGTGCACGGCGGCGAGGACGAGCAGGGTGAGCGCGGCGCCGGGCAGCCAGGTGATGAGGGCCCGGTCGAGGCGGTTGTCGAGGCGGCGTTCGCTGCGGCCCCGGCGGCAGACCACCCAGAGCACGACGATCAGCCCGGCGGCGAGGGCGACTTCGATGAGCCGGCCGAGGTACGGGGCCACGGGCCCGCCGGCCGCGCGGTCGTGGCGAGCGGCGGCCTCGGTGACGGAGGCGGTGACGGTGAGGAAGCCGGCCGCGGTGTGGGCGGCGCGCAGCCGGGCGACGAGGCGGCGTCCGTACCAGAAGCCGGGCCGTCCGAGCGCGGGGCGGACGAGGTCGGGGACGGGCACGGTGTCCGTGCCGTCCTCGTCGTCGGCGTGCGCGCCGGTCAGCGGACGCTGGGACTCGTAGGCGCTCCAGGTCCGGTTGGACAGGAACCAGAGCAGGCCGACGAGTGCGGCCGGCACCACGGCGGCCAGGGCAAGGCGGCGGCCGGGCTGCGACCACCAGCCACCCTGCTCGGCGGCGAGGAAGCCGAGCCAGGAGCGCTGGTCGGAGCAGGCGGCGACGCCCGCGCACTGCCAGGCGGTGAGGTCGAGGGCGACCTCGCAGGCGGCGGCCGTGAGCAGCACGGTGAGGCTGAGGGCGATGAGCCGGACGAGGACGCCGTAGATCCGGGTGGCGCGGGGGCGCCGCCGGGCGACGGGGCGCATCCAGTGGGCCAGGTTGATCACCATGAACGGGAGGAGCAGCAGCCACAGGGCGCGGGAGCCGTTGCCGGAGGTGAGGTTGGACCAGCAGTACGCCTCGGCGATGGGCTTGTCCCGGTAGCGCTCCGGGTGCTGTTCGGCGTCGGTGTCGGCGGCGCGGCGGTAGATGGCGGCGGTGGTGTCGCCGGTGATCCGGACGGTGCGCGGGTCGACGAGCATGTCCTGGGGGGTGGTTCCGCCCACCCCGTGGACCAGTAATTCCAGCGCGGGCCCGGTGGGGCGCGGGGCAGGGGCGGCAGGGGGCACGGGCGTCTCGCTCTCGCAGGGGGGAAGGCGGCTGATGCCCGGTCACCGCGGCGGCGGGCGGGCGTGGTGTGGGGGCGTCGTCCTTCCTATCGAATCTTCCCCCGGACGACGACCCCCGACACCGCGTGGCAGGATGACTCCGGCGATACGGACTCCTGTACGGCCAGAGGAAAGGGCGAGGCCCCGGCGTTGAGCGAGAATCAGAATCTGCTCGCGGAGCAGCGGCGTGCGCTGATCCTCGACGAGGTCCGCCGGCGCGGTGGGGTGCGGGTCAACGAGCTGACCCGGAAGCTGAACGTCTCGGACATGACGATCCGCCGGGATCTGGACGCGCTGGCCCGCCAGGGTGTGATCGAGAAGGTGCACGGCGGCGCGGTGCCGGTGGTCGAGGCGAGCACGCACGAGCCGGGTTTCGAGGCGAAGTCGACGCTGGAGCCGACCGCCAAGGAGGACATCGCGCGGGCCGCCGCCGCGATGGCCGTGCCGGGCAGCGCGATCGCCCTGTCCGGCGGCACCACGACGTACGCGCTGGCGCGCCATCTGCTGGACGTGCCGGATCTGACGGTGGTGACGAACTCGGTGCGGGTCGCGGACGTGTTCCACGCGGCGCAGCGGCCGGGCGGTTCGGGCGGGCGTCCCGGCGCGGCGACGGTGGTCCTGACGGGCGGGGTGCGGACGCCGTCGGACTCGCTGGTGGGTCCGGTCGCCGACCGGGCGATCGCCCAGCTCCACTTCGACGTGCTGTTCCTCGGCGTGCACGGGATCTCGGTGGAGGCGGGGTTGTCCACTCCGAATCTGGCGGAGGCGGAGACGAACCGCCGGTTCGTCTCGTCGGCGCGCCGGGTGGTGGTGGTCGCCGACCACACGAAGTGGGGCACGGTGGGGCTCAGTTCGTTCGCCTCGCTGGACGAGGTGAGCACGCTGGTGACCGATGCGGGGCTGCCGGCGGCGGCGCGCGCGGAGATCGAGGAGCGGCTGCCCGGCCTGCTGGTGGCCGGCCGGGGCGACGAGGGCGCCGGTCCCTGAGGTGAAAAGAGCGTTCCGCTCCGCTCGCGACGGCGCCGGCACGCCCTAGGATCGGGCTGTGGCCGTCTTCCGCGTCGAGCGTTTCACTCCGTTGTCCGCAGCCGAGTCCTGGCGCCGGGTGACGGACTGGGAACGGCATGCGGCGCAGGTGCCGCTGACCACGATCACCGTGCCGACGGGGTTGCCGACCCGGGTCGGGACGGTCTTCGTGGCGCGGACCGGTCTGGGTCCGCTGGCGTTCGACGATCCGATGGAAGTGGTCCGCTGGTCACCGCCGGCCGGGGGCCGGGCGGGGACGTGCCGGCTGGAGAAGCGCGGCCGGGTGGTGCTGGGCCGGGCGTCGATCGACGTGTACCCGAACCGGGCGGGTTCGCATGTGGTGTGGGTGGAGGAGCTGAGCGTGCGGTGGCTGCCGCGCTGGGCCGATCCGGTGATCGCCGGGGCGGGGCGGCGGGTCTTCGGCCGGGTGCTGGACGCGATGCTGGACCGCCCGGCGCGCCGGTACGGCTGAGGCGCGGCCGTCCGCCGGTGCGGGCCGGCCGCCGCCGTCGCACCGGCGGCCGGTCCGCGCGGTCAGTCCTCCGGCCAGCTGCCGGTGGCCAGGAAGTGGTCGATGGTGCGGGTGTACGGGGCGATGTCGAGGCCCTGCGCGGTGAGCCAGGCGTCGGAGTAGTACTTGTCGAGGTAGCGGTCGCCGGGGTCGCAGATGAGGGTGACGACGCTGCCGCCGGTGCCCCGGGCGACCATTTCGGCGATCAGTTTGAACGCGCTCCACAGCCCGGTGCCGGTGGAGCCGCCCGCCTTGCGCCCGATGGCCCGTTCCAGGGTGCGTACGGCCGCGACGCTCGCCGCGTCGGGGACCTTCATCATCCGGTCGATGGCGCCGGGGACGAAGCTGGGTTCCATGCGTGGCCGGCCGATGCCCTCGATGCGCGAGCCGCAGTCGCTGGTGACGTGCGGGTCGTTGTGGGTCCAGCCGTCGAAGAAGCAGGAGTTCTCCGGGTCGGAGACGCAGATCCTGGTGTCGTGCTGCATGTAGCGCACGTAGCGGGCGATGGTCGCGGAGGTACCGCCGGTGCCCGCGGTGGCGACGATCCAGGTGGGTTCCGGGTAGCGCTCGAGCCGCAGTTGCTGGTAGACGGACTCGGCGATGTTGTTGTTGCCCCGCCAGTCGGTGGCCCGCTCGGCGTAGGTGAACTGGTCCATGTAGTGGCCGCCGGTCTCCGCGGCGAGCCGGGCGGACTCCTCGTACATGCGGCGCGGGTCGTCCACGAAGTGGCAGCGCCCGCCGTGGAATTCGATGAGCCGGCACTTCTCCGGGCTGGTGGTGCGGGGCATCACGGCGATGAACGGCACCCCGATGAGCTTGGCGAAGTACGCCTCCGAGACGGCGGTGGACCCGCTGGACGCCTCGATGACCGGTTTGCCGGGCCTGATCCAGCCGTTGCAGAGGCCGTAGAGGAAGAGGGAGCGCGCCAGCCGGTGCTTGAGGCTGCCGGTGGGGTGCGTCGACTCGTCCTTGAGGTAGAGGTCGATGCCCCAGCTGTCCGGCAGCGGGTAGCGCAGCAGATGGGTGTCGGCGGAGCGGTTGGCGTCGGCCTGCACCCTGCGGACGGCTTCCTTGAGCCAGGTGCGGTAGGCCGGGTCGGAGCGGTCGATGTCGAGGGTGGTCGCGGCTGCGCCGCCGTGCCCGTGCTGGGGGGTGTCCATCTGCGCGCTTCTCCTCGTACGGCCGGTTCGGGTGGCCCCACCATAGGCCCCCCACCTGCACAAACGTTGCCTTTGATGGTCCATAGCAGTGCCTTGGTGGCGGCGCCGCGGCGTCGCGCCGGTCCGCGGCGCGAATGCGCCGTCCGTGTCCCGTCCCGCTCTGGTGCACAGCGGCCGGGATGGGCACACTTCGTCTCAGAGGCGTGTCGAAGGGGGCGAAGGGGCCATGTCCGAAACGGAGTTCAGTGCCACGGGTGTGCGCATCGACCGGTGGGCGCGTTCGGTCACGAGGGCGGGGCAGGTGACCGTCAAGGACGGCCGGGTGGCCCTTCTGACCAGCTACGGGCGGGAGATCGACAGCGCGCCGGTGGGGACGGTGAGCGCGGGCCGTCCGTGGTTCGCGGGGGCGGACGCCACGGTCGCGCGGGTCAACGGGACGCGGTACCGGCTGACGATGCGGCCGCCGGACGGCAAGCCCGGTGACGCGGCGCCCTCGCACCGGTTCCTGGAGGCGCTGTACAGCGCGGGAGGGCGGCGCAGCTGAGGGCGACGGGGCCGGGAGCACCGCGAGTTGCGCGGGCGTATGCCCTGAGCGACATTGGAGTCACGTCACTCATGGTGTACCGGCGGTGACCCTATGATCCAGGCCGCCGGCCCGGACTCAGCAGCGGTCGTGGGCTGAATCCGTTCCTTCGTCTTCTTCCGGACCTATTTCGGGGAGTCGCAGCCGTGATCAGCGAGCCAAGCAGGCACTGCACGGTGGAGCTCCAAGCCCTGCCGTCGCGGATCGGTCAGGTCCGCAGAATCATCTCGGCGCAACTGCGCCACTGGCAACTCGATGCTCTCATCGACCAGACGGCGCTGGGCGTCACCGAGCTTCTCACCAACGTCCACCGGCACGCACAGCCGGACAAGTCGTGCACCGTCGAGATCGAGTGGCTGCTCGAACGGCTGATGGTGTCCGTCCATGACACCGATCCGCGGCTGCCCACCGTCCGCGAGGCCGACGACTCCAGCACCTCCGGGCGCGGCCTCGCGCTGATCGCCGCGGTCAGCGAGAGCTGGGGCGTACGCCCCCGGGGCGGCGCGGGGAAGGTCGTGTGGTTCACGCTCCCCGCCCCGGCCGCGCTCGGCCGGCCGCCCGGGGAGGTGTACGGGGCGACCACGGACGGGCCGTTCGGCGCCCCGGAGCCGCCGGTGGGCGCGCCGCCCGCGACGGCGCGGTCGGCGGTGGTGGGCTGACGCACGGGGCTCAGGCCAGGGCGCCGAGCGGGTCGTCCAGGACCGGCTGCCAGGCCAGCTCCGCCGCGCCGACCAGGCTGTTGTGGTCCAGGGTGCAGGGCAGGATCGGGACGCTGCCGCTGCGGCCCCACAGGCTGCGGTCGGCCACCACCGCGCGCAGGCGCTCGGGGTCGGCGTCGAGCAGGGCGCGGTGCAGTCCGCCGAGGATGATCCGGTCCGGGTTGAGGATGTTGACGAGTCCGGCGAGCCCGAGGCCGAGGCGGTCGATCAGCTCCTCGGCGGCGGCGCGCACCGCCGGGTCCTCGTACTCGTTGCGCAGCAGGTCGCCGGACTGTTTGAGCAGCGACTCCTCGGGGCCCGGGGTGCGTCCGGCGGCGGTGAGGAAGGCGAGCGGGTCGGTCTCCACGTCCAGGCAGCCGCGTCCCCCGCAGTGGCAGGGGCGGCCCTCGGGGTGGACGGTGAGGTGGCCGACCTCCAGGGCGAGTCCCGAACTCCCGGTGTGCAGGCGGCCGTCGAGGACGAGGGCGCCGCCGACGCCGCGGTGTCCGGTGGCGACGCAGAGCAGGTGCTGGGCCTCGCGTCCGGCGCCGTGCCGGTGCTCGGCGAGGGCGGCGAGGTTGACGTCGTTCCCGGTGAACGCCGGGCCCTCGATGCCCGCTTCGCGTACGCAGGTGGCGAAGATCTCACGGACCGGGGCGCCGGCCGGCCAGGCGATGTGGAGGGGGTTGAGGGCGGTGCCCTCCGGCTCGGCGACCGCGGACGGCACCGCGAGCCCGGCTCCGACGCACCGCAGTCCGCTGTCCCGCAGCAGCCGGGCGCAGTGGTCCACGACCTCGCCGATGACCTGGGCCGGGTCGGCGGTGATGGTGACGCAGCCGGGGGCGGTCGCGACGAGCCGGCCGCCGAGGCCGACGAGCGCGGCGCGGAAGCCGTCCGCGTGCACCTGGGCGGCGACGGCCACCGGCCCGGACTCCCGTACGGCCAGCCGGTGCGAGGGACGGCCCTGCGAGCCGGCGGCCGAGCCGGGGCTGGAGTCGACCCGGATCAGGCCGAGCGCTTCGAGTTCGGAGGCGACCGCGCCCGCGGTGGCCCGCGTGACCCCCAGCTCGGACGTGAGGACGGCTCGCGTGGGCGCGCGTCCGGTGTGGACCAGTTCCAGTGCGGGTCCGAGCGCGCTGCGGCCCCTCTCCAACTTCGTCCGGGCGGTGGTCACCTTGCCGTTCATGGGGGCGAGTCTCCCATGATCCGGGGGGTCCTTTGACCCTGTGGTGGCCGACTTGCCCCGTGTGCGGCCCCCCGGCGCATCCCGGGAACGCGCGGTGCGGGCCGGGCCCTTCATCTGTGTTGCGCCGGCCGCCGGGCCGCCCCTATGCTGAGTTTGTGCCGCAACTAAACAAACTGCGGACGGCTCTACCGGGGGGACTGGGCGGCAACACCGCCCCGCTCTCGTCGGCCCGTCTCCGTACCGCGCTGACCGTGTTCTTCGCCCTCGACGGCTTCCTCTTCGCCGGCTGGGTGGTCCGTATCCCGGCCATCAAGCAGCAGACCGGCGCCTCGGCCTCCACCCTCGGCCTCGCGCTCCTCGGCGTCTCCGCCGGCGCCGTGGTCACCATGACGCTCACCGGCCGGCTCTGCCACCGGTTCGGCAGTCACGCGGTGACCGCGGCCTGCGCGGTCCTGCTCTCCCTCAGCATCGCGCTGCCCGCCCAGACGCACTCGGCGCTCTCGCTGGGGCTGGTGCTGCTGGTCTTCGGCGCCGCGTACGGCGGGATGAACGTGGCCATGAACAGCGCGGCGGTGGACCTGGTGTCCGCCCTGCGCCGGCCCGTGATGCCCAGCTTCCACGCCGCGTTCAGCCTCGGCGGGATGCTCGGCGCGGGGCTCGGCGGCCTCGTCGCGGGCGGGCTCTCGCCCTCGACGCACCTCCTCGTCCTGACCGGAATCGGACTGCTCGTCACCGCCTTCGCCGGCCCGGTCCTGCTGCGGCACCCGGCGCCCGTCGTGCCGGAGGCGGTGAACACCCCGGCCGCCGGCCGCCCCGGGCGGCTGTCCGGGCGGGCCCGCAGGGTGGTGCTGCTGTTCGGCGTGATCGCGCTGTGCACCGCGTACGGGGAAGGCGCCCTGGCCGACTGGGGCGCCCTGCACCTGGAGCAGGACCTGCACGCCCGCCCCGGCGTGGCCGCCGCCGGATACTCGCTGTTCGCCCTGGCCATGACGGCGGGCCGGCTCAGCGGCACCGTCCTCCTGGAACGCCTCGGGCAGACCCGCACGCTGGTCGCCGGCGGCGCCACCGCGGCCGCCGGGATGCTGCTGGGCTCGCTCGCCCCGACCGCCTGGCTCGCCCTGCTCGGCTTCGCCGTCACCGGGCTCGGCCTGGCGAACATCTTCCCGGTCGCGGTCGGCCGGGCCGGTGAGGTGGCGGGCCCCGGCGGGGTCGCCGCCGCATCGACGCTCGGCTACGGGGGCATGCTGCTCGGGCCGCCCGCGATCGGCTTCCTGGCCGACTGGTTCTCGCTGCCGGTGGCGCTGACCACGGTCGCGGTGCTGGCCGGAGCGGCGGCGGTCCTGGGGTACGGGGCCCGCGGGGCGGCGCAGGCCCGCTGAGGGCCGGACGCGCCCGGCGGCCTGCTGGCACAATCCGTCCATGAAGATCACGGAGCACATGGAGACCCTGGCCGCCGAGGGCCGCCTGCTGGCGGACGCGGCGGACGGGGCGGGGCCCGGAGCACCGGTACCGACCTGTCCCGGGTGGCGGATACGCGATCTGCTCCGGCACACCGCGATGGTGCACGCCTGGGCCGCCGCCCTGGTGCGCGAGGGGCGCGCCTCGTACATCCCCGACGCCAGGGAACCGGAGCTGGACGGGCCGGAGCTGTCGGCCCACTTCCGGGCCGGCCACCGCGATCTGGTGGAGGTGCTGCGGAGCGCGCCGCCGGATGTGGAGTGCTGGACCTTCCTGCCCGCCCCCTCGCCGCTCGCCTTCTGGGCCCGCCGCCAGGCGCACGAGACGACGATCCACCGGGTGGACGCCGAGTCCGCGCGCGGCGGCCCCCTCTCCCCCGTCGCCACGGCCCACGCGCTGGACGGGGTCGACGAGTTGCTGCTGGGCATGCACACCAGGCCCAAGAGCCGGGTGCGCACCGAGACCCCGCGCACCCTGCGGGTGCGGGCGACGGACACGGGGACCGTGTGGACGGTGCGGCTGTCCGCCGAGCCGCTGACCGCGGTGCGCGAGGAGACGCCGGAGCCGGCGGGCGAGGCGGACTGCGAGCTGAGCGGCCCGGTGGCGACGCTCTACCTGGCGCTGTGGAACCGGCTGCCGCTGACGGACCTCACGCTGACGGGGGACGAGGAGCTGGGCCGGCTCTGGCGCGACACCTCGGCGATCACCTGGTCGTGACGGACGCGGTGTGACGCGTCCGGGGCCGCCCGCGCGCCGCCCCGGACGCCTCCTCAGCCGCGCCCGCCGCGCAGGCCCACCGTGGCCGCCAGTTCCGTGACGGCCCGGCGGAAGAAGACCTCGCGGGCCTCCACCACCTTGTGGAACTGGCCGAACACCTCGAAGGAGACCAGCCCGAACAGCTGGGACCAGGCCGCGACCAGCGGGGCGGCCACCGCCGGGGCCAGACCGGGTGCCACCTCGGCGGCGATCCGTTCGGCCTCCGGGCGCAGCTCGTCGGGGAGCGGCGGGAGCGCCAGGCCCTCGTCGCGGTACGCGTCCTCGGCCACGGCGATGAGCACCCTGCCGACGCGCGCGGCGGGGCCGACCGTGTCCTGCGGGGCCGTGTAGCCGGGGACGGGCGAGCCGTAGATGAGCGCGTACTCGTGGGGATGGGCCAGGGCCCACTCGCGGACGGCGAGGGCGACGGCGACCCAGCGGGCGAGGCCGGTGGCGCCGGGGGCCGCGGCGGCGGTGCGGTGGGCGCGCTCGGCCGCCTCCCCGACCGCGTCGTACGCGTCGACGATCAGGGCCGTCAGCAGGTCGTCCCGGCTGGGGAAGTAGCGGTAGAGGGCGGACGAGACCATGCCCAGCTCACGCGCGACGGCGCGCAGCGACAGCTTCGCCGCGCCCTCGGCGGCGAGCTGCTTCCTCGCCTCGTCCTTGATGGCGGCGGTGACCTCGGTACGGGCCCGTTCCCTGGCTCCCCGGATAGCGCTCATGGGGTTCAGTCTGCCACGCGACCGGAGCAGCGACCAAAGAAGAGAGCAGTGCTCTTGCTTTTGAGCACCCACTTCGTGCACACTGATCTCAAGCGAGAGCAGTGCTCTCGAAATGCTTCTTCACCGTGGGGGTCACACCATGTCGCACACCGAGCCGTACTACCTGCAGGCCGGCCCGATCGGCACCCGTCTCAACAGCCTCGTCGGCTGGCTCGCCCGGCGCGGGATCAGCCTGGCCGGTTCCCAGGAGCTGTCGGTGCGCGGCCGTACGAGCGGCAGGATGCAGCGCGTCCCGGTCAACCCGCACACGTACGAGGGCGAGCGCTACCTGGTCTCCGCCCGCGGCCACTCGCAGTGGGTGCGCAACATGCGGGCGGCCGGCGGCGGCGAGCTGCGCACCGGCCGCAGGACGCGCGCCTTCACCGCCGTGGAGATCGCGGACGACGCGCACAAGGCGGCCGTCGTCCGCACCTACCTGGAGCGCTGGGGCTGGGAGGTGAAGGACTACTTCCGGGGCGTCACCGCGAAGTCCACGGACGCCGAGATCCTGGCGGCCTGCCCCGACCACCCCGTCTTCCGCATCACCGACGCGGGCTGACGCGCCGAAAGGCACGCCGCCCCCGCCGAAGACCCTTCTAGTCGGCGGTCTGCGCCTTGCGGTCCATCACCGACAGCGCCCGCTGGGCCAGCGGGTGCGAGCGGACCAGCTCCGCCAGCGAGGTCGTGCCCCGGGTGACGCCCGCGAACGCGTTCCACGCCGGGCGGAAGCCCGTCAGCACGGCGTGCAGCACGCCCGGACGCCGCTCGAACAGCTTCAGCATGCGCCGGCCCACGCTCATCTCGACGCCGAGTCCGGCCTTGATGGCGAAGGCGTAGTTCAGCGCCTGGCGGCGGGCGTCCACCGCGTCGTGCGCCTCGGCGACGCGCACCGCCCACTCACCGGCGAGCCGGCCGGAGCGCAGCGCGAAGGAGATGCCCTCGCGGGTCCAGGGCTCCAGCAGACCGGCCGCGTCCCCGCACACCAGCACCCGGCCGCGCGAGAGCGGCGAGTCCTCGCTGCGGCAGCGCGTCAGGTGGCCGGAGGAGATCTTCGGCTCGAACCCGGCCAGGCCGAGCCGCGCGATGAAGTCCTCCAGGTACCGCTTGGTGCCCGCGCCGTCGCCGCGCGCCGAGATCACCCCGACCGTCAGGGTGTCGCCCTTGGGGAAGACCCAGCCGTAACTGCCGGGCATCGGGCCCCAGTCGATCAGGACGCGGCCCGCCCAGTCCTCCGCGACCGTGGGCGGGACGGGGATCTCCGCCTCCAGGCCGAGGTCGACCTGATCGAGCTTCACCCCGACGTGTGCCCCTATGCGGCCGGCGCTGCCGTCGGCGCCGACCACCGCGCGGGCGAGGACCGTCTCGCCGCCGGCCAGCACGACCGCGACCGTGCGCCGGTCGGGCACCGCCGCGCCGTGCTGCTCGACCCGCGAGACGGTCGCGCCGGTACGCAGTTCGGCACCGGCCTTCTGCGCCTGCTCGACCAGCCCCGCGTCGAACTCCGGGCGGTTGATCAGCCCGAAGAGCATGCGCTTGGAGCGGCGGGTACGCGCCAGCCTGCCGTTGAGCGAGAAGGTGACCGCGTGGATCCGGTCCCGCAGGGGCAGTTCGAAGCCGGGCGGCAGGGCGTCGCGCGAATATCCGATGATGCCGCCGCCGCACGTCTTGTAACGGGGCAGCTCCGCCTTCTCCAGGAGCAGTACCTTGCGGCCCGCGACGGCCGCCGCGTATGCCGCCGAGGCTCCCGCCGGTCCGGCGCCGACTACGACGACGTCCCACACGGACGACTCTTCGTGCTCATGTCCGGCGTCTGCGTTCTCGCTGCTCACGATGTGCTTCTGCTCCCGATCCCACCAGTGGCCCAAGCTGCTCACGGCATCCTACGGCGCGTTCCGGCCGAGATCCCCTGTGGGAGGATCGGCCGAGTCTCCGACGTACCCGCGACGCCACACTCCGGGCGGGCGAGTACCCGGAAACGTACACATAACGTCGCACCTACCAGGAGCGTGCCCCATGACCCGCCGCCCGATCCCCGAGACCGTCGCCTCGCTGATGCCCCGTGCCAAGGCGGAGCTGGCCGAGCTGGTGGCCTTCCAGTCGGTGGCGGACCCCGCGGTCTTCCCCAGGAGCGAGTGCGAGGCCGCCGCCGCGTGGGTGGCCGCCGCGCTGCGCGCCGAGGACTTCCAGGACGTGGCCCTGCTCGACACCCCGGACGGCAGCCAGTCCGTCTACGGCTACCTGCCGGGCCCGGCGAGCGCGCCGACCGTGCTGCTCTACGCGCACTACGACGTGCAGCCGCCGCTCGACGAGTCGGCCTGGCTCTCCCCGCCCTTCGAGCTGACCGAGCGCGACGGCCGCTGGTACGGCCGGGGCACCGCCGACTGCAAGGGCGGCTTCCTCATGCACCTGCTCGCGCTGCGGGCCCTGAAGGCGGACGGCGGGGTGCCCGTCAACGTCAAGGTGATCGTGGAGGGTTCGGAGGAACAGGGCACCGGCGGTCTGGAGCGGTACGCCGAGGCGCACCCCGAACTGCTCGCCGCCGACACCATCGTCATCGGTGACACCGGCAACTTCCGGGTGGGCCTGCCCACCGTGACCTCGACGCTGCGCGGCATGACGATGCTGCGGGTCCGGCTGGAGACCCTGGAGGGCAACCTGCACTCCGGGCAGTTCGGCGGCGCCGCGCCCGACGCGCTGGCCGCGATGATCCAGCTGCTCGCCTCGCTGCGCGCCGAGGACGGCTCGACCACGGTGGACGGCCTGACCGCGGACGCCTCGTGGGACGGTCTGCAGTACCCGGAGGAGGAGTTCCGCCGGGACGCCAAGGTCCTGGACGGGGTCGGGCTCATCGGCTCGGGCACGGTCGCCGACCGGATCTGGGCGCGGCCCGCCGTCACGGTGATCGGCATCGACTGCCCGCCCGTCGTGGGCGCGACGCCCTCCGTGCAGGCGAGCGCCCGCGCGCAGATCAGCCTGCGGGTGCCGCCGGGCCAGGACGCGGAGCACGCGACGAAGCTGCTGACCGCGCACCTGGTCGCGCACACCCCCTGGGGCGCGCGGGTTTCGGTCGAACAGGTCGGCCAGGGGCAGCCGTTCCGCGCGGACCTGACGAGCCCGGCGTACACGGCGATGGAGGACGCCATGCGGGTCGCATACCCGGGCCAGGAGATGCAGTCCTCGGGCATGGGCGGCTCGATCCCGCTCTGCAACACGCTGGCGGGCCTGTACCCGGAGGCGGAGATCCTGCTCATCGGGCTGAGCGAGCCGGAGGCGCAGATCCACGCGGTGAACGAGAGCGTGTCGCCCGAGGAGCTGGAGCGGCTCTCGGTGGCCGAGGCGCTGTTCCTGCGCAACTACGCGGCGTCCAAGGCGGTCTGAGGCCCGGCGGGGTGTGCGGGCTACGCGTTGAGCGAAGCTCGCCGAGAGCGTAGATCCGTGCGGCCGGCTGACGTTCGCGCGTACGTTCGCCGCATGGATCTCGTCGAGGTGCTTCCGCAGCTGCACATGTTCCGCTTCCCGATCGGCCAGGCGTACCTCTGGCGCGACGGACCGGAGCTGACCCTGATCGACGCGGGCGACGTGAACGCGGCGCCCGCGATCGAGGAGGCGGTGCGCCACCTCGGCCACGACCCCGCCGGCCTCGCCCGCATCGTCGTCACCCACGGGCACCGGGACCACTACGGTGCCGCGCTGGAGCTGGCCGACCGCCACGGCGCGGAGATCCTGGCGCACCGGCTGGACGCTCCGGTGATCCGGGGCGAGGAGGAGGTCGGCGAACCGGTGCTCCTGGACTGGGAGCGCCCGCTGTACGCGCATGCGCTGACCGTTCCCCCGGCCCCGCCGACGCGGGTGGACACCGAACTGTCCGACGGGGTGGTGCTGCCGTTCGGGGGCGGGGCGCGGGTGGTGCACTCCCCCGGTCACACCCCGGGCTCCATCGGGGTGCATCTGCCCCGGCACGGTGTGCTGTTCACGGGCGACTGCGTGGCCGGGGTCGGGCAGGTGATGCTGGGCGTGTTCAACATCGACCGTGTCCGGGCCGCGGACTCGTTCCGGCGGCTGGCCGCCCTGGAGCCGTCCACGGTCTGCTTCGGCCACGGCGATCCCCTCACCGAGGACGCCGCCGCGGTCCTGCGGGCGTCAGCCCACGGGGACGCCGGCTTCGAGGTTGAGCACGGCTGAGCGTTCGCGGGCCCGCAGCGCCCAGCGCAGTCGCGCATAGCGGGTGGGCGGCAGCAGGGTGGCCGCCTCCTCCTCGGTGACGAAGCGCCAGCCGCGCAGTTCGGAGCCGGGGAGCAGCAGCCGGTCGGCGTCCGCGCGGGGCAGCAGCCCGCCGTCGAACAGCAGCCGTAGTCCGCCGTACGCGGGTGGCCGGGGCGCCTCCCAGTCGATGACCAGGAGCTTGGGCACCCGGTCGAGGTGGATGCCTATCTCCTCGGCCACCTCCCTGATCCCGGCCTGGGCGGGGGCCTCGCCGGACTCCACCACACCGCCGGGGAACTCCCAGCCGGGCTTGTAGGTGGGATCGACGAGCAGGAAGCGGTCGTGCTCGTCGAAGAGCAGCACCCCGGCGGCGACGGTCTCCGCGGTCGGCTCGGGTGTCTGGACGATCTCGCAGGCCGGGGCGGTCCCGGTGCGCACGGCCTCGGCGATGTGCTCGGCGGTCTCGCGCGGGGTGAGGGCGCCGTTGTCGATGGTGTGGGCGTCCCCGGTGATCCAGGGGAGCGCCGAGCGGTAGGTCTCGATGCGGTCGTACGCCCAGCGGCCGGCCGGGTCCGGGCCGTCGGCCTCACCGGGTCCTTCCGCCCGTTGGGCGATGCGCGCACGCAGGATCGTTTCCTCCGGCGCGAGCAGCACATGGCGTACCGGAATGCGCCGGGCGGCGAGCCCGCCGAACATCTCGTCGCGGTACTCCTGGCGCAGCAGCGTCATCGGCACGACCAGGACGCCGCCCAGTTCGGCGAGGAGCGCGGCGGCGGTGTCCACCACGAGGCGCCGCCAGATCGGCAGGTCCTGGAAGTCCGTCACCTCGGCGAGCTTCTTCGGGGGCAGCAGGGTGCGCAGCCCCGTCCCGGTGAGTTCCGGGTCGTACAAGGTGCTGTTCGGGATCAGATCGATCAGTTCACGCGCGGCGCTGGTCTTGCCGGCGCCGAACGCACCGTTGATCCAGACGATCACGGTTCCCCCTCTTCCGTAGCAGCCCCCTGTGGCTTGCCCGCAACACCCCGCTGCGGAAACACCGCCGGGGCGACGCGTTGTCAGGGGGTGTCGCCCCGCCAGTCCCACTTGTCCGGCTCGTCCGGGCGCGGTCCGTACTCGGCGCGGCCGCCCGGACCGTAGGCGCCGATCTCCGTGACCAGCCCGGCCCCGTCGGAGAGGGCGGCCGGCGTCCACCCCGTCACGTCGAGGAGCAGCCCGTCGAGCGGTCCGCCCACCAGCTCCCGGTAGACCCGGCCCGGCCGGGGGCCGGGGTCGGGGTCGTCGTGGTCGGCGCCGTACACCCGCCGTCGCATGATCTCGTCCATGGCCGCAGGATCGCACCCGCCACTGACAACGGCCGCGGTGCGCGAGGCCCGGCGGGTCACCGGCTCCACGCTTCGGTCACAACTCCATCACTTGCGGAGGAACTCGCTCACGGCCGTGCCGCCCGCTGGCTACGGTCGGGCTCTCCACGCAAACCCTGGGGGGTTCCATGTCGCACAACCCGTCCCCGCAGCCGCCGCCCTGGGGGCCGCCGCCGCCCACTCGCACCGGCCCGTCGGCGCCTTCCGGCGGCGCGCCGGGCTGGGCAAGGAAACGTGTCGTCATCCCGGTCGCACTGGGCGTCTTCGTCATCGGCACCGTCATAGGCGCCGCCGGGGGCTCCGGTTCGGACAGCGAGACCGCGGCGAAGGCGTCCCCGGCGCCGACCGTCACCACGACGGTCTCGGTCACCCCGGCACCGGCGCCGGCCGTGACGGAGACGGTCACCGCGAGCCCCGAGGTGGTGCCGACCGTCACGAAGACGAAGACGGTGAAGGTCACCGTCACTCCCGAGGCGCCCACCGACACCTCGGACGACTCCGGCGACTACGGCTCGGGCACCTCCGGTTCGAGCGGCGGAGGCGGCTCCACCTACTACGCGAACTGCAGCGCCGTCCGTGCGGCCGGCGCGGCCCCGATCCGCCGGGGCGACGCCGGTTACGGCCGCCACCTCGACCGCGACGGCGACGGAGTCGCCTGCGAGTAAGGGCACGCCGCACCCCGCGACCGGGGCCCGTCCGGCTGTTTCGGCCCGGACGGGCCCCGGCCCGTACCACCGCGCCCGGCCGTCAGCCCGCGCTCAGCACGCTGCCGCCCGTCCGCGCCGCGAAGGCCGCCGCCGCCGCGCCCACCAGCCCCGCGTCGTTGCCCATGACCGCGGGGACCACCGTCAGCCGCCGCACGAACGACAGCGTGGCGTAGCGGCGCAGCGCGGTCCGCAGCGGCGCGAACAGGGCCTCCCCGGCACCGGCCACCCCGCCGCCGATCACCGCGATGTCGATCTCGACGAGGGTGGCCGTCGCGGCGATCCCGGCGGCCAGGGCCTGCCCGGCGCGTTCGAAGGAGGCCAGGGCG
>NZ_JAKRGC010000103.1 GCF_022347745.1 Streptomyces sp. OfavH-34-F | reverse complement strand
CGCTCCAGCTCGGGGGCGGGCGGCGCCTCGTGGCCCAGGTGGACGGCGATCAGCTCGGTGGCGGGCCCGACCGCTCCGGCGGCCCGCAGCCGCGCCACGGCGTCGGGGCGCCCCACGAGATCCAGCGCGATCAGGTCGTACGGCCGCGCCACCGGCTCCGTCAGCCCGGCCGGTGCGCCGCCCGGCGGCAGGTACAGCAGCCGGGCGCCCTCGGGCGAGATCACCTCGTACCCCGTACCGGGCGCGTCCATCGGCACGGCCCGCACCCGGTGCCCGCTGATCAGCGTCAGCTCCCGCCCGTCCGGCACCCGGCCCGCCGGCGGCAGCCCGGCGGGCAGCTCGACGGCGGGTCCGTCGTGCGGGTGGGTCAGCAGGACCTGGCGTACGGCGGTGAGCGAGCGGCCCGCGCGGGCGGCGGCGAACACCGCGCCCGGCGTCAGGTCGAGCAGCAGCGCGTCGTCCACCAGCAGAGCGGTCGCGGCCCGGCTGCCGGAGCCGCGGGCGAGGGCGCACGCGGCGCAGGGGCAGTCGGGCCGCGGCAGCCCGTCGGGGGCTCCGGTGCCGAGCAGAGTCAGTTCCACGCTCCGATCCTGCCGCGTCCCCGCGCGGGGTGCGCGCGGTGGGGGCGGCGAGCCACCCGAGACGCCCTTCCCTCGCTGGTGGGAAGCACTAGGCTGCCGACTGGAACGACATACCCAGGAGGCGGACATGGCGTGGACGTGGCGGTTCGAGAAGTCCGACGGCACGGAGACGGAGCCGGCCCTGCAGCCGGAGGAGTTCACGACCCAGGGCGACGCGGAATCCTGGATCGGCGAGTACTGGAAGCAGCTCCTGGACGGCGGGGCGGACCAGGTCACGCTCTTCGAGGACACCACGAAGATCTACGGCCCCATGAGCCTGCACGCCGACACGGCGGACTGACCGGGACGGCGCACCCGACGGCCGGGCGGCGGGCCCCGAGGACCCGCCGCCCGGCCGGCACCGTACGGAGGGCCGGAGGGCCGCCCCGTACGCCCGTCAGATCTCGCCCAGCTTGACCTTCGCCGTCTTCTTCGCGTCCCCGCGCATGTACGTCACGGTGACCTCCTGGCCCGGCTTCTCGGCGGCCAGGGCCTCGGCGAGCGAGGTGATGGTGCTGATCGGCGCATCGCCGACCCGCGTGATGATGTCGCCCGCGCGCAGGCCCGCGTCGGCCGCCGCGCCGCCCTTCTGGACATTGACGATCGCCACGCCCGCCGGGCGGTAGTCGTCGTTGACGACCGTGCGGCCGGTGATGTCGAGCGCCGCCCGGCCCGAGTCGGTGACCTTGCCGTCCTTGATGATCTGGTCCGCGACCGTCCGCACCATCGACGCCGGGATGGCGAAGCCGATGCCCGGCGCCGCGCTGTCGCCCATCTGCGGATCGGAGGCGGCGAGCGTCGGGATGCCGATGACCTCGCTGTTCAGATTGACCAGGGCGCCCCCGCTGTTGCCGGGGTTGATCGCCGCCGAGGTCTGCACCATGTTCGCGATGGTCGCCCCGGTGCCGCCGGCCGTCCTGCTCTCGCTGACCGTCCGGCCGAGCGCCGAGACGATGCCCTGGGTGACGCTGCTGGACAGGCCCAGCGGCGACCCCATCGCCAGCACGATCTGCCCCACGGCGACCTTCTCCGAGTCGCCGAACTTCGCCGGCCGCAGCCCGTCCGGCACGCCGTCGAGCTTGATGACCGCCAGATCCTGCTCCGGGTAGGCGGCGACCAGCGTCGCCTTGAGGACCTTCTCGCCGGTGGCCACCGTGACCTTGAAGGACTTCTCGTCCCCGACGACATGGGCGTTGGTGACGATGTGGCCCTTGGTGTCGTAGACGACGCCGGAGCCCAGGCTCTCGGACGCGTCGATCTGCACGACCGACGGCAGCACGTCGTTGATGGCGGTCTGGTACTCGCTCTGCAGATCACCGGCGGCCTTCGCGACCGGACCGGGCTGCGCCGGACCGGACGCCGTCGCGTCCGGCCCCGGAGCGGGCGCCTGGGCGGCGGAACAGCCGCTCACCAGCGCGATCGCGCAGAATCCGGCGGACAGGGGCAGCATCAGCCGGCGCGCACGACGGCGGGAGTGAAGGACATCCATGTCCGGATTATTACTTTTGCCCCTACGGTCGGCCCGTTGAGCGCATCCGCGGGGGCGTACCCGGCCTGCCGGGGCGGGGCGCGCCCCGGCTCCGACCTACCCCCGTACGCCGCAGAGGTGGAGCAGCGCCGCCACCCCGCGGTACGGGTCCGTGCGCCCGGCCCGGTCCTCCGCCGCGAGCACCCGCTCCAGCTCCGCGGCCGGCGGCAGCTCCACGTCGTTGCTCACGTTGTCCGTGAAGATCCGCACCCCGTACCAGGCGTGCAGCGGCGCCGCGATCGAGGCGAGCGTCGCCGTCAGCGCGTCGAGCCGGTCCGCGCGCACGGACAGGCCGAGCCGGTTGGTGTAGCGGTCGGTGTCGAACGCGGCCAGCGCCCCGTCCCAGTCCCCGGCCATGCCCGGCCGCATCGCCAGCGCGTCCGCGTTGCGCACCAGCAGTGACAGCAGCCCGCCCGGCGCCAGCATCCGGGCCAGCCCCGCCACCATGGCGTCCGGCTCCTGGACGTACATCAGGACGCCGTGGCACAGCACCACGTCGAAACTGCCGGGCAGGAAGTGGACCCCGGTGTCCTGGCCGTTGCCCTCGATCAGGCGCACCCGCTCGCGGATGCCGGCCGGCTCGCCGCCCAGCGCCTCACGGGCGATCCGCAGCATCTCCGGATCGGACTCCAGACCGGTCACCGTGTGCCCGGCGCGCGCCAGGCGCAGCGCCTGGGTGCCCTGGCCCATGCCCACGTCCAGGATGCGCAGCCGCTGCCCCACCGGGAAGCGCGCCGCGATCTGCTCGTCCAGCTGCCGGGCGACCAGCTCCTGGCGCACGGTGTTGCGCAGACCGGAGAGCCCTCTGGTCCATGCCGCCGAGGCCCCGGTGAAGCCCGCGACGGCAGCGGGCGGCCGGTCGGCGGACCCGCCGCCGACCGGACCGGAAGGCTCCGTACTCAGGGCCGCTCCCCGCGCTTGACCTGCGGCTTCGGCAGCCGGAGTCGGCGCATCTGGAGCGTGCGCATCAGACCGTAGGCGACCGCGCCGCGCCTCGGGGTGTCCGGGAACCTGACCCGCAGCTGCTTGCGCATGCGCAGGCCCAGCCCGACGGAGTCGATCACGATCAGCACGATCACGATCAGCCAGAGCAGCAGCGAGATGTTCTGGATGCCCCGCACCTGGATCACGCTCAGGATCAGGATGATCACGGCGAGCGGCAGGAAGTACTCCGCGATGCAGAACCGCGAGTCCACGTAGTCGCGGACGAAGCGGCGCACCGGCCCCTTGTCGCGCGCCGGCAGATAGCGCTCGTCACCGTTGGCGAGGGCCTCCCGCTGCTTGGCCAGGTCCGCGCGCCGCGCTTCGCGCTGGCGCCGCATGGCCTCCTTGCGGTCGAGCGGCGCGCCACTGGAGGCACGGCGGCGCTGCGACTGGGCCTCGCTGCGCTTGGGGGTGGGGCGACCCTTGGGTGCCTGCGGGTCGCGGGGCGTCTTGGAGAGGTCCGCCGTCACCTTGTCGGTGGGGGCCTTCTCTTCCTTGGAGCGGCTACGGAACACAAGGCCCAAGGGTACGGGGTCGGCGGCCGGTACCCGCAGGCCGGCCGGGAACGATCCGGCAACGGCCCGCGTCCTTGTCCGTGTATGGACGGGCGATACGGGCGTCACCTACTCCTTGGGCCTGATCGGTCCGGGGGCACAGTCGTCCTTGGGGAGGAGTCCGTCCACGCCCGAACAGTGCGGTAATAGAGACAGGGCCCGTACTGTGGGTTCTGTTGGAGTGCCGGAGCCCAGTTGAGCCAGAAGGGGGCGCGCGAAGCCCATGAGCGGTGTCATGAAGCGTATGGGGATGATCTTCCGCGCGAAAGCAAACAAGGCCCTTGACCGGGCCGAAGATCCGCGCGAGACCCTCGATTACTCGTACCAGAAGCAGCTGGAGCTGCTGCAGAAGGTGCGCCGCGGCGTCGCCGACGTGGCGACCTCGCGCAAGCGGCTCGAACTGCAGCTGAACCAGCTGCAGGGCCAGTCCGCCAAGCTGGAGGACCAGGGCCGCAAGGCGCTCGCGCTCGGCCGCGAGGACCTGGCGCGCGAGGCGCTGTCCCGCCGCGCCGCCCTCCAGCAGCAGGTCACCGACCTGGAGACGCAGCACACCACGCTGCAGGGCGAGGAGGAGAAACTCACTCTCGCGGCCCAGCGGCTCCAGGCCAAGGTGGACGCCTTCCGCACCAAGAAGGAGACCATCAAGGCCACCTACACGGCGGCGCAGGCGCAGACCCGGATCGGCGAGGCCTTCTCCGGCATCTCCGAGGAGATGGGCGACGTCGGCCTGGCCATCCAGCGGGCCGAGGACAAGACGCAGCAGATGCAGGCCCGCGCGGGCGCCATCGACGAACTGCTCGCCTCCGGCGCCCTCGACGACCCGACCGGCACGGCGAAGGACGACATCGCCGCCGAGCTGGACCGGATCTCCGGTGGTACGGATGTGGAGCTGGAACTCCAGCGGATGAAGGCCGAACTGGCCGGCGGCTCCTCCTCGCAGCAGGCGATCGAGGGCGGCCGGCAGGACGCCCAGCAGCAGAACAGCCAGTCCCACAAATTCGACAAGAACTAAGGCAGCGACATGATCGTACGGATCATGGGGGAGGGCCAGGCAGTCCTGGCCGACAGTCATCTCGCCGAGCTCGACAAGCTCGACGACGCCCTGCTGGCCGAGATGGAGAGCGGCGACGGACCCGGCTTCCGCACCACGCTCCACGCCCTCCTGGCCCGCGTGCGCGAACTCGGCACACCCTTGCCGGACGACTCCCTGGAGCCGTCCGAACTGATCCTGCCGTCGCCGGACGCCACCCTCGAAGAGGTACGCGCCATGCTCAGCGACGACGGCCTGATCCCCGGCTGACCCCGGAGACCTCCCGGCACCCGCACCCGATGCCCCGCGCCCGCCCGACGGACGCGGGGCACCGGCGTCCCCGGCCCCCCCGCCCGCGCCGACCCGGACCGGGCCGCGGGCGACACGCCGTAACGTAGCTGGACGTGACCACCCTCGGAACCGGTGTCCCGCGCATCCGCGCCTGGCTGTGCGGCCATGCCCTCGCCCTGGACGCCGCGCTCGCCCTGGCCGTGCTCGTGGCCATGATCGTCGGCTCGTTCGTCGATCCGGGCGGCCCCGACGGGCCCGCCTTCGGCGCCCGCACCCCCGCCGCGAGCAGCCTGTTCCTGATGGTGCTCAGCGCCCTGGCCCTCGTCCGGCGGCGCCGCGAACCCATGGCCGTGCTCGCCGCCACCGGCGCGCTCACCGTCGTCGAGCTGGTCACCGCCGACCCGCCCGCCCCCGTCGTGATGAGCGCGGTCATCGCCCTGTACACCGTCGCCGCCCGCACCGACCGGCCCACCACCTGGCGGGTCGGGCTGCTCACCATGGCCGCGCTCACCGCCGCCGCCATGCTCTTCGGCTCCCCGCCCTGGTACAGCCAGGAGAACCTGGGCGTCTTCGCCTGGACCGGGATGGCCGGAGCCGCGGGCGACGCGGTCCGCTCCCGGCGCGCGTTCGTCGACGCCATACGGGAACGCGCCGAACGGGCCGAGCGCACCCGCGAGGAGGAGGCCCGCCGCCGCGTCGCCGAGGAACGCCTGCGCATCGCCCGCGACCTGCACGACGTCGTCGCCCACCACATCGCCCTGGTCAACGTGCAGGCCGGCGTCGCCGCGCACGTCATGGACAAACGCCCCGACCAGGCCAAACAGGCCCTCGCCCACGTCCGCGAGGCGAGCCGCTCCGCCCTCAACGAACTCCGCGCCACCGTGGGCCTGCTGCGCCAGTCCGGCGACCCGGAGGCCCCCACCGAACCGGCCCCCGGCCTCGCGCTCCTCGGGGAACTCGTGGAGGGCGTGCGGCAGGCCGGGCTGCCCGTCGAGGTGGCCTGCGCGGCCGGGGACGGCCCGCCGCTGCCCTCCGCCGTCGACCTGGCCGCGTACCGGGTGATCCAGGAGGCCCTGACCAACGTCCGCAAGCACGCAGGGCCGGGCGCCAGGGCCGAGGTCAGCGTCGTACGGGTCGGCACCACGGCCGAAATCATGATCCTGGACAACGGGCGCGGCCACGGCACCGCGGCGGACCGGCCGGCGACCGGCGGCGGCCACGGCCTGCTCGGCATGCGCGAACGCGTCACCGCGCTCGGCGGCACCCTCACCGCCGGTCCCCGCTACGGGGGCGGCTTCCGCGTCCATGCGATCCTGCCCGTCGAGGCCCGCGCGCAGGAGCCCGGCCGGCCGGGCGCCGCGGACCGGACGGGGGAGAACGTATGACATCGGCCATCAAGGTCCTGCTCGCCGACGACCAGGCGCTGCTGCGCAGCGCGTTCCGGGTGCTGGTCGACTCGGAGCCCGACATGCGGGTCGTCGGCGAGGCGGCCGACGGGGCCCAGGCCGTGGAGGTGGCCCGCGCCGAACGGCCCGACGTGGTGCTGATGGACATCCGGATGCCCGGCACCGACGGCCTGGCCGCCACCCGCCTGATCAGCGCCGACCCGGACCTCGCGGACGTCCGCGTGGTCATGCTCACCACCTTCGAGGTCGACGAGTACGTGGTGCAGTCCCTGCGCGCCGGCGCCTCCGGCTTCCTCGGCAAGGGCGCCGAACCCGACGAACTCCTCAACGCGATCCGGATCGCCGCGGGCGGCGAGGCGCTGCTCTCGCCGGCCGCGACCAAGGGCCTCATCGCCACCTTCCTCGCCCAGGGCGGCAGCGGCACCGGCGAGGGGCCGGGCGCCGCGGAGTACGCCGAGCGGCTGGACGCCCTCACCACCCGGGAGCGCGAGGTGCTGGTCCTGGTCGCGGGCGGGCTGTCCAACGACGAGATCGCGGAGCGCCTGGTCGTCAGCCCCCTCACCGTCAAGACCCATGTGAACCGGGCGATGGCCAAGCTGGGCGCGCGGGACCGGGCGCAATTGGTGGTCATCGCGTACGAATCGGGCCTGGTGCGCCCACGGGTGGAGTGAAGGTGCAGCCGGGGTGTACTCCACCTGCGGTATGCGCGGCATGAGAAAGCGACCCTGGGGCCGAGGATTTCCGCCCAGGTGATCGGCGATCGTGTAGGTGGGCCGGGTCCGTCCCCGGAGTCACCCGCCCACCTGCCGCGTACGCCACGGAAAAGAGACCCACCCATGTCCTGGCTGTCCAGATTCAGCCTCGCGCAACGGGCCCTGATCGGGCTGATCTCGATCGTCGCCCTCGTCTTCGGCGCGATCGCGATACCGCAGCTCAAACAGCAGTTGCTGCCCACCATCGAACTCCCGATGGTGTCGGTGCTGGCGCCCTACCAGGGTGCGTCCCCCGACGTGGTCGAGAAGCAGGTCGTCGAACCGCTCGAGAACTCCCTCAAGGCCGTCGACGGGGTCACCGGCATCACCTCGACCGCCAGCGAGGGCAACGCCGTCATCATGGCGACCTTCGACTTCGGCGACGAGGGCACCAAGCAGCTCGTCGCCGACATCCAGCAGGCGGTGAACCGGGCCCGCGCCCAGCTGCCCCAGGACGTCGATCCGCAGGTCATCGCCGGCTCGACGGACGACATCCCGACCGTCGTCCTCGCCGTCACCTCGGACAAGGACCAGCAGGCGCTCGCCGACCAGCTGGACCGCACGGTCGTCCCCGCCCTGGAGGACATCGACGGCGTCGGCCAGGTCTCCGTGGACGGCGTGCGCGACCTCCAGGTGTCCGTCACCCCGGACGACAAGAAGCTCGCCGCCGCCGGACTGAACACCACCGCGCTGTCCCAGGCCCTCCAGGCGGGCGGCGCGACCGTCCCCGCCGGCGCCTTCTCCGAGTCCGGCAAGAGCCGCACCATCCAGGTCGGCGGCGCCTTCACCTCGCTGAAGCAGATCGAGGACCTGCGGGTCTCCGGTCAGGACCCCGCCACCGGCAAGCCCGGCAAGCCGGTCCGCCTCGGTGACATCGCCGCGGTGAAGCAGGAGGCCGCCCCCGCGGACTCCATCACCCGCACCAACGGCCGCCCGAGCCTCGCCGTCATGGCCACCATGGACAAGGACGGCAGCGCCGTCGCCATCTCGGAGGCCGTCCAGGACAAGCTCCCGGACCTGCGCAAGGACCTCGGCTCCGGTGCCGAGCTGACCGTCGTCTCCGACCAGGGCCCCGCCGTCTCCAAGGCGATCTCCGGCCTGACCACCGAGGGCGCGCTCGGCCTGGTCTTCGCGGTCATCGTGATCCTGGTCTTCCTGGCCTCCCTGCGCTCCACCCTGGTCACGGCGGTCTCCATCCCGCTCTCCGTCGTCCTCGCGCTCATCGTGCTCTGGACCCGCGACCTGTCGCTCAACATGCTGACCCTGGGCGCGCTGACCATCGCGATCGGCCGCGTCGTGGACGACTCGATCGTCGTCCTGGAGAACATCAAGCGCCACCTCGGCTACGGCGAGGAGCGCCAGTCGGCGATCATCACCGCGGTCCGGGAGGTGGCCGGCGCGGTCACCTCGTCCACCCTCACCACCGTCGCCGTCTTCCTGCCGATCGGCCTCGTCGGCGGCATGGTCGGGGAGCTGTTCGGCTCCTTCTCGCTGACCGTCACGGCAGCCCTGCTGGCCTCGCTGCTGGTCTCGCTGACCGTCGTCCCCGTCCTCTCGTACTGGTTCCTGCGGGCCCCCAAGGGCACCGCCGAGGACCCGGAGACGGCGCGCCGCGAGGCCGAGGAGAAGGAGGCCCGCAGCCGGCTCCAGCGGATCTACCTCCCGGTGCTGCGGTTCGCCACCCGGCGCCGCGTCACCAGCGTCGTCATCGCCGTCGCCGTCCTGATCGGCACCTTCGGCATGGCTCCGCTGCTGAAGACGAACTTCTTCGACCAGGGCGAGCAGGAAGTCCTGACGATCAAGCAGAAGCTCACCCCCGGCACCAGCCTGGCGGCCTCCGACGAGGCGGCCCGGAAGGTCGAGAAGCTCCTCGCCGGCGACAAGAGCGTCAAGGACTACCAGGTCACCGTCGGCTCGTCCGGCTTCATGGCGGCCTTCGGCGGCGGCACCGGCTCCAACCAGGCGTCCTACCAGGTCACGCTGAAGGACTCCGCCGAGTTCGAGGCCGCCCAGGACCGCATCGAGGACGGCCTCGCCAAGCTCGACGGCATCGGTGAGACCACCATCAGCGCGGGCGACGGCTTCGGCAGCCAGGACCTGAGCGTCGTGGTGAAGGCCGCCGACGCGGACACGCTGAAGAAGGCGTCCGAGCAGGTCCGTGCCGAGGTCGCCGAGCTGAAGGATGTCACCGACGTCCAGAGCGACTTGGCGCAGAGCGTTCCCCGGATCTCCGTCAAGGCCAACGAGAAGGCGGCCGACGCCGGTTACAACCAGGCCACGCTTGGCGCGGCCGTCGCCGGAGCGGTGCGCGGCACCCCGTCCGGCAAGGCGATCATGGGCGACACCGAGCGTGACGTCGTCATCAAGTCGGCCCACCCGGCCACCACGATGCAGGAGCTGAAGGACCTGCCGCTCGGGAAGGTGAAGCTCGGCACCATCGCCGACGTCGAGCTGGTCCCCGGACCGGTCTCCATGACCCGCATCGACGGCCAGCGCGCCGCGACCATCACCGCCCGGCCCACCGGTGACAACACCGGCGCGGTCAGCACCACGCTCCAGACGAAGATCAGCGCCCTGGACCTCCCGGAGGGAGCCACCGCCACCATCGGCGGCGTCTCCGAGGACCAGGACGACGCGTTCAAGAATCTGGGCCTGGCCATGCTGGCGGCCATCGCGATCGTCTTCATGCTGCTGGTCGCCACCTTCCGGTCGCTGATCCAGCCGCTGATCCTGCTGGTCTCCATCCCGTTCGCCGCCACCGGCGCGATCGGCCTGCTCCTCGTCACCGGCACCCCGATGGGGGTGGCGGCGATGATCGGCATGCTGATGCTCATCGGCATCGTGGTCACCAACGCGATCGTGCTGATCGACCTCATCAACCAGTACCGGGCCCAGGGCCTGGGCGTGGTCGAAGCGGTCGTCGAGGGCGGCCGGCACCGGCTGCGCCCGATCCTCATGACGGCCCTGGCGACGATCTTCGCCCTGCTCCCGATGGCGCTCGGCGTCACCGGCGAGGGCGGCTTCATCTCGCAGCCGCTGGCCGTCGTCGTCATCGGCGGTCTGATCACCTCGACGCTGCTGACGCTCCTTCTGGTGCCGACGCTGTACACGATGGTGGAGCTCGGCAAGGAGCGCCGCCGCGGGAAGAGGGAGGCCAAGCGCGCCCGGAAGGCAGGTCTCCCGGCCCCGTCGGACGCGGGGGACTCCACGACCGGCGAACCGGAGCCGGCGAAGGCCTGATCCGCCCCGGCCGGCACGACCGGGGGCCTGTCCCGTACGCGCGTACGGGACAGGCCCCTTGGTGTGTGGCGGTGGTCGTCAGGCGGCCTCGCTGAGCACCTTGACCATGCGGAGCCACAGCTCACCGTGCGGCTGCGCGTGGCGGACGCTGAGCGCGGCGATCTCCCGCAGCAGCCGGACCCGGGTCTCCCCGGGGGCGCGCGGGATCAGCGTGGCCAGCTCCTCGGGCTCGACATCCTGGACGACCCCCGTGAGCACCATGCCCGCCTGGGCGTGCGCCAGGGACGACAACCGGTCCCCGTACACCCCTCCCTCGATGGCCGCACCGTGCATCAGCGCGGTGCCGTCACCCGCCTCCAACGCCCGGTCCACGTAGGTCTGGAGCGCGTCGCGGTCCTCCACCAGCCGGTACGCCGCGTCCAGCCCCTCCGTGCGGGCGACGTCGAGCAGGGCGACATGCCCGAGCGGGGTGTCCGGGGACGGCCGGACCCGGAGGAGGCGCGGGTGGTCCCGGAGGTAGTCCCGCGACTCCGCCCAGGACTCGCGGCCCACCCACTCGGCCAGCTGCTCCGAGAGGATCAGCGGGTCGTAGGCGGCGGTCACGCCGTGGGCGAGCACCGACGCGCGGAGCACGGCGTGCCGTTGGGCGGTGGCCCGGTCCAGGAGCGCCAGCTCGTCCAGCGCGGTCGCCGCCTCCTCGCCGGCGAGCGCCTCGGCGTGCCGGGACCACAGATCGCGTGACGCCGGCCAGTCGGGCGCGAACATCCAGCGGCCCACCACCTCCAGCGTCCCGGCCGTCAGCGAGAACCAGCCGGGCACCGGGCCGCCCCCCTCCGCCTCCCACGCGGCGAGCACCGCCTGCCGGTCGCCGTGGCCACGCAGCGCCTGCCGTGCCCGTACGGTCACCGGGTCCGGGCCGCCGGCCGGCCCCGGCCCGGCGTCCCGCGCCAGCAAGGCCACGAGCGCGCGCACCCCCTCCGAGGGGAGGGGCGCGGGGCACTCCAGCAGGAAGACGCTCCGCTCCACGGTGAGACGCCGGGCGGTCGCGGGATGGGCTTCGGCGAACTCGGCCGCGCACTCCTCGTACGCCTCGGCCGCCGAGGCATGGGCGCCGGTCCGGGCGAGCGCGCGGGCCAGCTCCCCGAGCGCCTGCACCAGATCGTCCGCGAAGGCGCGCGGGTTCTCCAGGGCCAGGGCACGGCAGAGGGGCAGCGCCTCGCGGGCCGTGCACACGGCTCCCGCGTCATCGCCGTCCATGCCCCGCAACTTGGCGAGATTCCGCAGGGCGAGCGCCAGGTCCGGGAGGTGGGCGCCGCTGTGCTCGTCCACGAGCCGGCGCCAGAGCACGACGCTCTCCCGGGCCGCTGCCAGGGCCTGCTCACGGTCGCCGGTGCCGGCGAGGTTCTGCGCCAGGGCGCCCAGGGCCCTCGCCAGCGGGAAGCGCAAGGCGGGCGCGCCGGGGAGGAGTTCCCGCAGGAGCGCCACCGCCTCCTCGGCGGCCGACAGCCCCTCCTCCCGCTCCCCGGCCCCGTGCAGATGGATGGCGAAGTTGGCGAGGGTCACGGCCAGGTCCGGCCGGTGGACGGCGGGGCGTCGCACGGCGAGTTCCCGGCGGATCGCGACCGCCTCCCGGCCCGCCGCGAGTGCCCCGGAAGGATCGCCCAGGACCGCCCGGTGGTTGCCGACGTTGTTGAGGGCCAGCGCGTACTCCGGCAGGAATGCCTCCGGGTCCTCGTCCGCGAGACGCCGGTAGAGCGTGGCCGCCTCCTCGGCGTACGCCAGGGCCTCGGCCGGCACACCGTCGGCGGCCAGGTGCATCGCGAGGTCGCTGAGTACGCCCGCCAGCCCGGCGAGCGAGGCCGCCGGCCGGCGCTCGGCCAGATCGCGCTGGAGCCGCAGGGCCTGGCGCGCCAGCAGCACCGCCGACGTGCGGTCTCCGGCGGCCGCGGTCTTGTTGGCGAGCGACTTCACCGCTCGGACCAGATCCGGCTGGAAGACCTCCAGATGCTCGTCGGCGAGCGAGGCGAACACCCGCGCGGCCTCCCGGGCGGGGGCGAGCGCCCCTTCGTGGTCCCCGGTCGCGGAGAGCCGGTCCGCCAGATTGTGGAGGGCGGTGGCCAGGTTCTGCCGGAACGCGGCCGGGTCATGCCCGACCAGCTCCCGGCAGAGGTCCACGGCCTCCCTCGCGGGCGCCATGGCCCCCGCCGTGTCGCCCACGTCGGCCCTGTGCACCGACAGATTGGTCAGGGAGCCCGCCAGAGCGGCCCGCAGGGCGGCGGGATGGCGCTCGGCCACCCTCCGGTTGGCCCGGACCGCCGCCTCCGCGTGCGGCAGTGCCTCCGCGGGACGTCCGACGGACTTGAGGGCGTGGGCCAGATTCGTCAGGGCGGAGGCGAGAGGACCCAGGAACTCGTCCGGGCGTGTGGCGGCGAGGTCGGTCAGCATCCCGGCCGCCTCCTGCGCGAGGGGGACGGCGGACCGGCGCTGTCCGAGCGCCGTCAGACACAGCGCCAGGCCGTCCAGCGCGGAGGCCAGTTGCGGGCGGAAGACCGACGGCTCCTTCTCGGCCGCCTCCCGCAGGAGACCGACGGCGGACGAGGTGAGCGTGAGCGCCCCCTCGGGGTCACCGGTCTCGTGGAGCCGCCTGCCGAGCGTGGCGAGGGCCAGCCCGAGGTCGGCCCGGGACGTGCCGCCCGCATGGCTCGGGCGGTCGCCCAGGAGCGCGACCGCCTCGCGTGCCGGGACGAGCGCCCCCTCCCGGTCCCCGACGTCGGCGCACCGGTTGGCGACGTTGACCAGGGTGCGGACCAGCGCCGTCGTGCAGGACCCGGGGGCCGCCTCCTCCAGGGCCCGGAAGAGGTCCGCGGCCTCCCGTGCCGCCCGCAGCGCCCCGGCGGGGTCGCCGTCGTTGCCCAGCCGCTCCGAGAACCCGTGCAGCGCACGGCCCAGGATCGTCGCCGCGCCCGGCCCGAGCCGCTCGGCGAGACCCCGCAGCGCCTCGATCCCCGGCTCGCCCGCCCGGACCGCGTGCCGCGCGAGCTGCCGCACCACGTACGGATCGACCGCCGCCCAGCCGCCGTCCGCCACCCGCCGCTCGACGTGCGCGACGAGCGCCGCGAGCACCACCTGTCCGGCGTCGGCGCCGTCCGGCCCCGGCCGGGACGCGAGGTGCGAGACGAACTCCCGGTGGTAGAGCCGGTACACCGCCTGACCGTCCTCCGCGTCCTCGACGACGTACCTCCCGTACGCGGACAGCACCCAGTCCACGTCGCTCGCGGTGTAGGGCACGTCCCGGCCGCCCAGCGCCCCGGCGACCTCCTCCCAGACCCCTCCGGCGGGCAGCCCGCGCCCCGCGCCCCAGGCCAGCGCGGTCAGCAGGTCCCGTGCGGCGGACGGGAGCGCGCGGCCGTCCGCCAGGACCCGGACCGGGCCTGCCCGCAGGTCGTCGTCGAACGCCGCCCCGACGGACTCCGGCAGACCGGCCCGCCACCGCTCCCCGGTGAACCGCCCCGCCGACAGCAGCGAGCCCGTCACCAGCCGGGCGAACAGGAACCCGCCGCCCAGCGCCGTGGCCCGCGCGGCGACGGCGTCGCCCGCCTCCCGGGCCCGGTCCTCCGGCACGCCGGCCGCCGCGCACCGGCGGAACACGTACCGGGCGATGTCCTCCTGGGTGTGCGGCTCCCGTTCCAGGTCCGCGACGGTGACGCCCGCCCCGATCAGCCCGGCCAGCACGTCCGGCAGCGTTCCGGCCAGGAGGCCGCCGTCCGCCAGGCTGCCGCGGAACGCGCGCTCCCGTGAGCCGAGCAGCACCGGGACCGCCCGGCTGAGCGGGAGGACCATCTCCTCGACCATGGCCCGCAGATGCTCGGCGGGCACCTCGTCCAGGCCGTCCAGCACCAGCACCGGACTCCGCTCCAGCGCCCGCAGCTCGCCCCGGAAGTCGTCCGTGTTGCGCGGCTCCGGCAGCCCGAGCCGCCCGGCCAGCTCCGACGCGGCCTGGAGCGGACTCAGACCCCGCAGATGGACCGCGGCCAGGAGGCGTCCCGGACCCGGGTCGGGGTCGCCCTCGCGCAGGCCGCCCCGGTCCAGGACCTCCGCACGCCGCACGGGGTCGGTGAGCGTCGCGATCCGGCCCAGCACCGCCGACTTGCCGCAGCCCGCCGGCCCGGTCACCAGGAACAGCCCGGCCTCGCCCGCCTCCAGCCAGGCGTTGATCCGGCCCAGCACCCGCTTGCGGCCCGTGAAGAACCAGCCCTCCTCCCGGAACCCGGCCCCGCGGGCCGCGAGGACCAGATGCTCCACCAGCCGCGCGGGCGCCCCGGGCACATGGAGCGGATTCGGGAAGACGGGCCGCCCGGTGCCCAGCGTGGCGGGCACCGGGGTCTGGCCCTCGCCGCGCCACCGTTCGCCGAGCGCGGCCAGCAGGTCCGGGCCGCTGATCCAGGCGTTGTGGGCGCTCCACGCCGAGCGGTACGCGCGGGTGGCCGGGCCCTCCCGCAGCACCCGGGCCAGCGCGTCCAGCAGCGGCCCCCCGCCGTCCGAGGTTTCGCCGCGCCGGCAGCTCGCCATGATCCCGAACCACTGGACCCGGCCGGGCGGCGCGGAGGTGGTCTCCCAGCGCCGCACGGCCTGCTCCAGGCCCCGGCCCACGGCGTCCCCGGCATGGCAGGCGTCGATGATCACCAGGATCTGGTCGGCGCCGGACGCCACAGCCTCGTCGACCAGCGTCTCGGGCGAGACCCCGCGCCGCAGGGCGCGCGCGTCGCGGGTCACCCGCTCGACGTCGAGGTCCAGGTCGCAGAGCGCCAGCCGCAACGCGTCGTCGACCAGCACCCCGTGGCCGGACCACACGATGATCGCGGGCTTCCCCGCCCCGGTCGCCCGCCAGTCCTCGCTCCAGTCGGTGAGATCCCGGTCGAAGTCCGCCCAGGAGGGGTTGCCGCCCCCGCCCGCCACCCGGGTCGCGATCCCCAGCGCCTCCAGGCGGCCCACGATCCCCTCCATCTGGGCCACGGCACCGGTCAGCCGCGGAAACGTCCGCTCGTCGGCGTACCGTTCGCACACCACGCACAGCGCCGTCCCCACGGCCTCCGGCTCCCCGCCCGCTCCGTACGCCATCGGGCGCCCGCCTTTCCGTACTCCGCCGCTGAAGAAGAAGGCAGCGTAGGCACGGACGGGGCGCCCCGGGGCCGGTACGGGCGAACATGACTCTTTCCGGTGGCCGGGTGCCGGGAAACGACCTGTCGGGATCAGCCGCGCTCCAGGACCAGGACCAGCGCGGTCATCCCTGCGTCGGGGTGGGCCCGCGTGCCGATCCGCACCCGGTGTCCGCCCGGCGGGAGGCCGGATATCCGGAGCGTGTACACCCCGCCGCCCCGGTTGGTCATCGTGCGCGCCGGACCGTCCCCGACGCCCGCGAGGACGGCGACCCGGTCGTGGCCCGGCACGTCCGGGGGAGCGGTGGCCCGGATCTCGTACGGCTCGCCCTCCACCAGGATCTCCGGCGCGTCCACGCAGAGCGGCGGATCGTCGTCGCCCGGGCCCCGGTGCAGCGGCGGCTCCGGGGTGAGCCAGTTGTGGAGGGCCCGGCGGACCGCGCCGTTGTTCTGTAGCGAGCCGTGCTTCTCCCACGGCGTGTACGCGTGCCGCCCGGCGCCCACCGCGCGGCTGGAGAGATCGGGCACCCGCCCGTCGCCCCCCTCGTCGGCGCCGTCGATGGTGAGCAGCGCCCGCAGCCCGTCGCCCTCGGTCTCGGCGGTCGTCGGCGTCGGCTGCCGCACCCCGCCGACCGGGACGTACTCCACCCCGTACCGCGCGCCCGCCCCCGATTCCCGCAGACCGGCGTGGAACCGTCCCGCGTGGCGCAGCAGTTCGCCGTCCACCCCGGGCAGCCCCGTGACCTCGCGCGCGTACCGCAGCGGCGCGCCGGGGGCCGTCGTCAGGCAGGCGTAGTCCGGTGTGAGCTGGTAGAGCGACGGCAGGCTGCGGGCGAACGGCGTGAGGTCGAGGCCCACCGGGCCGACGCCGTACCGCATGCCGTTGACCAGGTACATCAGCGCGTCCAGCGACCCCCGGTACGGCGTGCCGAGCGTGACCACGCGGCGGGTGAGCTCCGCGCCCCCGCACTGCTCGACGTAGCACCGGGCGACGAGACCGCCCATCGAGTGGCAGAGGAGGACCGCCCTCGCGTCCCGCCGGTCGGGCCGGGACGCCCGCCAGCGGTCCAGCTCCCGCTCCACGCGCGCGGCCAGCCGCTCCGCGTTGTAGCGGCAGGAGAGCCGCCAGTCGTAGGGGAAGCCGACCAGGTTCGCCGGGACGCCGGCCGGATCGCCCGGGAGGCGGCGGCGGAGGGTGAAGTGCTTCTCCAGCCAGTTCAGCAGCCCGCTGTACCCGTCCACGGGGTTCCACACCCCGGGCAGGGCGTGCACGTCGGACATGAGCCCGGTGGGCCGTACGCCGTCCCCGGGGTGCCCGTCGCCCAGGCCGGCCGGGAGCGTCAGGTCCCCGACCGAACGCCCGAAGGTGCGGATGCCCCGCACCAGGGCCCTCCCGGAGGCCGCCCAGATCTCGTGCCCGTCCGCGTCCGCGAGCGTGCTGCCGAGGATTCCCGGTACGACGACCACCAGATCGTCCACCCTGCCGCGCCCCGTCATGGCACCGTCCCCCGTATCCGCGCCGCCGGCCGATCACAGCAGCGTAGAGACGGGGGACGGGCTCCCGGGCCGGTCCGGGCGAAATCGGCCGGGACCGGCCGCCGCGCGCGAGGAGCCGCTACGGCAGCGCGAGCATCCGCTCCAGCGCCAGCTTGGCGTACTTCTCCGTCTCCGGGTCCACCACGATCCGGTTGACCGGCTTGCCCTCCGCCAGGGACTCCAGCGTCCACACCAGGTGGGGCAGGTCGATGCGGTTCATCGTGGAGCAGAAGCAGACCGTCTTGTCGAGGAAGACGATCTCCTTGCCCTCCGGAGCGAAACGGTTCGCCAGGCGGCGTACGAGGTTCAGCTCGGTGCCGATCGCCCACTTGGAACCGGCCGGGGCCGCCTCCAGGGCCTTGATGATGTACTCCGTCGAGCCCACGTAGTCCGCGGCGGCGACGACCTCGTGCTTGCACTCGGGGTGCACCAGGACGTTGACGCCGGGTATGCGCGCGCGCACGTCCTCGACGGACTCCACCGAGAAGCGGCCGTGCACCGAGCAGTGGCCGCGCCACAGGATCATCTTCGCGTTCCGCAGCTCCTCGGCGGTCAGGCCGCCGTTGGGCTTGTGCGGGTTGTAGAGGACGCAGTCCTCCAGGGACATGCCCATGTCGCGGACGGCGGTGTTGCGGCCCAGGTGCTGGTCGGGCAGGAAGAGGACCTTCTCGCCCTGCTCGAAGGCCCACTCCAGGGCCCGCTTCGCGTTGGACGACGTGCAGATCGTGCCGCCGTGCCGGCCGGTGAACGCCTTGATGTCGGCGGAGGAGTTCATGTACGAGACGGGCACGACCCGCTCGGCCACCCCCGCCTCGGTCAGCACGTCCCAGCACTCGGCGACCTGCTCGGCGGTGGCCATGTCGGCCATCGAGCAGCCGGCGGCCAGGTCCGGCAGTACGACCTGCTGGGCGTCGTTGGTCAGGATGTCCGCCGACTCCGCCATGAAGTGCACACCGCAGAAGACGATGTACTCCGCCTCCGGGCGGGCGGCGGCGTCGCGCGCGAGCTTGAAGGAGTCACCGGTCACATCGGCGAACTGGATAACCTCGTCGCGCTGGTAGTGGTGCCCGAGGACGAAGACCTTCTCGCCCAGCTTCTCCTTGGCCGCGCGGGCCCGCTCCACCAGGTCCGGGTCGGACGGGGAGGGCAGGTCGCCGGGGCACTCGACACCGCGCTCGCTCCGCGGGTCGGCGTCGCGGCCGAGGAGGAGCAGGGCCAGGGGTGTCGGCTGGACATCGAGATCCTGGACGGGGTGGGCCGTGGTCACGTCACGCACCCTTTCTTCTGCGGACTTCTCTGTGGAGAAAGCCTTTTCGTCTCATTGACGCTATCTATCATAGCCGCTTCACGTCACTTTGACGATGCCGAAAGCGTCAATGTGACGCATCCGCGCGCAGGACGGGTGTGCGAGCATGAGGAGAACAGGCAAGCGCTCGGCCCGGAATGAATCCGCGGCCCCGACGGTTGCAACGTCGGCAAGCAGTCTCCGTACAAACCGGGAGAGAAGCAGATGTCCGTATCGGACGAGACCACCACCGTGAGCGACGGCATCCTCCTGTCCGACGCCGCCGCAGCCAAGGTCAAGGCCCTGCTGGAGCAGGAAGGCCGCGACGACCTGGCGCTCCGCGTCGCCGTCCAGCCCGGCGGCTGCTCGGGCCTGCGCTACCAGCTCTTCTTCGACGAGCGCTCCCTCGACGGCGACGTCGTCAAGGACTTCGACGGCGTCAAGGTCGTCACCGACCGCATGAGTGCCCCGTACCTGGGCGGCGCCTCGGTCGACTTCGTCGACACCATCGAGAAGCAGGGCTTCACCATCGACAACCCGAACGCGACGGGTTCCTGCGCCTGCGGCGACTCCTTCAGCTGAGCCGCGACACCACGGCGGCGGCCCCGGGACTCCGGTCCCGGGGCCGCCGCCGTTCTGTGGGGCAGGGGAAGCCCCGCGCGCCGGCCGGCCGTCAGCCGCGCGGCACCACCGAGCCCGACTGCGCGTCGATCACCTTCCGCCCGTCCAGCGGCCGCTCCAGCGTCACCGTACGGGTCTGCTCCTTCGCGACCAGCACGCACACCTTGCCGGCCTCCTTCTTCTCCCGCACCGTCACCCGGACCTCCGCGCCGTCCTCGGCCGCGCTCACCGAGTACGTCGCGCACGCGCCGCCCCAGAACGTCACCGCCAGGGACCGCCCGTCCGCGCTGTACGACCGGACCATGCGCGCCTTCGCCGCGCCGTCACCGTCCGGCGAGGTGCCGGGCGAGGGCTCCCGCGCCAGGTACTCCGGGTCCACCGCCACCTGCGTCACCGTGCCGCCCGCGCCACCGGCCGGCTCCACCGAGAAGATCCAGGACGGTACGAGCAGCTGCTCACCGCCCGTCGTGTGCGCGGCCAGCCCGAAGACCGCCTTGTCCACCGTGACGGTCGTCGCCGGGCGCTGCGGCCCGGTCTTCCCGCCGCACGGCACCCCCGACGCGTCCGTGCCCTCCTCCAGCGGGGCCGGCGAGGCACAGCCGCCGATCTCCCCGGCCGGGGGCTGCGCGGCGTTGAGCCGGTTCAGCGCCTCCTGCGCGCCGATCACCGGATAGGTGGCCCCCTTCTCCAGCGCCTTCAGCTTCCCCGAGCCGCCGACCACCGTGCCGTCCGGGCCCACCTGGATCCCGGTCGTCCAGCCGGACGTGGGCAGCCCGCCCACCACCGGATCGGCGTTCACCACCCGCGTGGAGCCCATCAGCTGACCCGCGTCGAGCGCCGCGCCGGACTGGCCCGCCGCCTTGAGCACCGGAGCGGCGGCGGCCTTCGCGGTCCGCTCGTCCACGGGCTGCCCGGAGCCGCCCGGCGCCACCTGGCCGCCCGAGCAGACGGGCCCCTTCTTGCAGTTGTCCGTGCCCCCGGAGCCGTACCGGGTGAAGGTCCAGGTGCCGGGCGCCTGCTTGTTCACCCGCAGCAGCGGGCCCGAGCCGTCCCCGTCCGAGCCCACCTTCCAGTACGTGGCCTCCGACTGCGGGGTGCCCGGCAGGCCGAGCGCCTTCGCCAGCCGGGCCACGTCGGCGGCCGTGACCGAGCCCTCGGCGCGCCGGACGGCGGCCTCGTCCGGGCCGTCCGGCAGCTTCCCGGACGCCCGGTAGACCACCCGGCCGCCGCTCGGATCGGGCTCGCCGGGGGCGATGCCGGGGGGCGGCCCGGA
>NZ_JAKRGC010000102.1 GCF_022347745.1 Streptomyces sp. OfavH-34-F | reverse complement strand
CGGACCCCTGCGGCGGCCCACCCCCCCCCGCCGCAGGCCCGGCGGGCGCAGGCCCCCCCGCCGCGACCGGACCCCGCCCCGGAGGCGGACCCCACGGCGCCGGACCGGCGGCGGGCGGGGCGGCAGTGGCCCCGAGTACCCGCACCAGCCAGGCACGCCGGGTCAGCAACTGCGCCCGGCGGGCGTCGAGACGGGCCAGTTCACGATCGAGAAGCGCCAATTCCTCGGCGGGCGGCGGCACATGTTCCATGGACGCGAGTGTGCTGCGCGCCACGCCCGGGGAACATGCGCGCGGGTACTCAGATCGCCGCCTGAGTACCCGCATCCTGGGGCGATGGACTGGAACCACTACCGATTCGTCAGCGTATGGGTGTTCCCCGCACCGCCCGGTGCCGTCTTCGCGCACCTCGCCCACATCGAGGACTACCCCCGGTGGTGGCCCCAGGTCCGCGAGGCGACCCGCTCCGACGACGGCTCCGGCACCACCCGCATCCGCTCCTTCCTCCCCTACGACGTCGTCACGACCGTGAGCGAACGGCGCCGCGACCCGGCGCGCGGCATCCTGGAGGCCGCGCTCGGCGGCGATCTCGACGGCTGGGCCCGCTGGACGGTCACCGCCTACGGCTCCGGCACCCGCGTCGTGTACGAGCAGGAGGTCGAGGTCCGCCGCGCCCTGCTGCGGGCCCTCGCCCTGCCCTGCCGGCCGGTGCTCCGCGCCAACCACGCCCTGATGATGCGCGCCGGACGCCGTGGCCTCGCGGCCGCGCTGCAAGCGGTTTGAACGACGGCCGCCCGGCCCTGTATGGTTCAACCCGTTGCCGGGCGATTAGCTCAGTGGGAGAGCGCTTCGTTCACACCGAAGAGGTCACTGGTTCGAACCCAGTATCGCCCACCCCGGAGAGGCCGGTCCGTCAGTTCACCGACGGACCGGCCTCCGTGCGTCCCGCCTCACGCGGCGGTGCGCAGCTCCGGCCGCAGCGGCCAGGCCGGGTCCACCGTCTCCGGCGTGCCGCTCCGGGCGAACCACGTCTGGAGCCGCCGCGCCTGCGCGGCGTGCCACACCGCCTGGAGCGTGTGCAACTCCGCCGGGCTCAGCCGCTCCAGCCGCGTCGCGAACCGGCGCCCCACCGCCCGGACCAGCTCCAGCGCGGCCGTCGCGTCCGCCGCCGCGTCGTGCGCCCCCACCAGCGGCACCCCGTACAGCCCACACAGATCGGTGAGCGTGCGCCGCCCCTTGCGATAGCGGTCCAGCTGCTTGTCCAGCACGCGCGGATCGAGCACGCACAGCGGCGACCGCTCCAGGTACGCCCCCAGCGACGACGCCCGATGCCGCCTCAACTCCCGGTCCAGCAGCGTCAGGTCGAACGGCGCGTTCATCACCACCAGCGGCCGGCCCGCCGCACACTGCTCGGCCAGCGCACGGGCCATCTCCTCCACCGCCGGGGCCGGCCACCGCCCGTTGCGGCGCAGATGGTCGTCCGTGAGCCCGTGGATCTCCGTCGCGCCCGGCGGCACCGGCACCCCCGGATTCACCAGCCAGCGGCTGACCCGTACCGGGCCGTCCGCCCTGTCCTGGACGACCAGGGCGGCCGAGACGATCCGGTCCCCCTCGACGTCCACCCCCGTCGTCTCCGTGTCGAAAGCGGCCAGCGGCCCTTCGAACCAGTGAGTCATCCCCGAACTCCTCGCACCCGCACGGCAGATGGCGGTCCCCCTGCCCGGTTCGGTGATACCCGCGCCCGTTGCCCGGTACGCCGTTCGCGGGCGGCCCCGTGCGGGGCCGGGAGCGTACGGCCGCTGGAGGTCCGCACGGGGGAGTGGGGGAGCGGAGAGGACTGCCGGGGCACGGCCTTTTAGCGCGGGGAGCCCTCGGCTCGGTACGATTCCCCCTGCACGCGCCAGAGGAGTGCGGTGCGCCCCCCTGAGTCAGGAGAGACCGGTGTCAGACGTCCGTGTGACCATCCAACGCGATTCCGAGCGGGAAGAGCGCGTGGTGACGACGGGCACTACGGCGGCCGACCTCTTCCCCGGCGAGCGCACCGTTGTCGCCGCCCGCGTCGGCGGCGAGCTGAAGGACCTCGCGTACGAGCTGCAGGACGGCGAGACCGTCGAGCCCGTCGAGATCTCCTCCGAGGACGGCCTGAACATCCTGCGGCACTCCACCGCGCACGTCATGGCCCAGGCCGTGCAGGAGCTCTTCCCGGAGGCCAAGCTCGGCATCGGCCCGCCGGTCAAGGACGGCTTCTACTACGACTTCGACGTCGAGAAGCCGTTCACGCCCGAGGACCTCAAGGCCATCGAGAAGAAGATGCAGGAGATCCAGAAGCGGGGCCAGAAGTTCTCCCGCCGGGTCGTGACCGACGACGCCGCCCGCGAGGAGCTGGCCGACGAGCCGTACAAGCTGGAGCTCATCGGCATCAAGGGCTCCGCCTCCTCGGACGACGGCGCGGACGTCGAGGTGGGCGGCGGCGAGCTGACCATCTACGACAACCTCGACCCGAAGACCGGCGAGCTGTGCTGGAAGGACCTCTGCCGGGGCCCCCACCTGCCCACGACCCGGTTCATCCCGGCCTTCAAGCTGATGCGGAACGCCGCCGCGTACTGGCGCGGCAGCGAGAAGAACCCGATGCTCCAGCGCATCTACGGCACCGCCTGGCCGACCAAGGACGAGCTGAAGGCGCACCTGGAGTTCCTGGAGGAGGCCGCCAAGCGGGACCACCGCAAGCTCGGCAACGAGCTGGACCTCTTCTCCTTCCCCGACGAGATCGGCCCCGGCCTCGCCGTCTTCCACCCCAAGGGCGGCGTCATCCGCCGGGCCATGGAGGACTACTCGCGCCGCCGGCACGAGGAGGAGGGCTACGAGTTCGTCTACTCGCCGCACGCCACCAAGGGCAAGCTCTTCGAGAAGTCCGGCCACCTGGACTGGTACGCCGACGGCATGTACCCGCCCATGCAGCTCGACGACGGGGTGGACTACTACCTCAAGCCGATGAACTGCCCGATGCACAACCTGATCTTCGACGCGCGCGGCCGTTCGTACCGTGAACTTCCCCTGCGACTGTTCGAGTTCGGCACGGTGTACCGGTACGAGAAGTCGGGCGTCGTGCACGGCCTGACCCGCTCGCGCGGCTTCACGCAGGACGACGCGCACATCTACTGCACTCGTGAGCAGATGGCGGAGGAGCTGGACCGGACGCTCACCTTCGTCCTGAACCTGCTCCGTGACTACGGGCTCACCGACTTCTACCTGGAGCTCTCCACCAAGGACGAGACCAAGTTCGTCGGCTCCGACGAGACCTGGGAAGAGGCCACCGAGACGCTGCGTCAGGTCGCCGAGAAGCAGGGCCTGCCCCTGGTCCCGGACCCGGGCGGGGCCGCGTTCTACGGCCCGAAGATCTCCGTGCAAGCGCGGGATGCCATCGGGCGGACCTGGCAGATGTCGACCATCCAGCTCGACTTCAACCTGCCGGAGCGGTTCGACCTGGAGTACACCGGTCCGGACGGCTCCAAGCAGCGCCCGGTCATGATCCACCGCGCGCTGTTCGGCTCCATCGAGCGCTTCTTCGCGGTGCTGCTTGAGCACTACGCGGGCGCGTTCCCGGTGTGGCTGGCCCCGGTCCAGGCGGTCGGCATCCCGATCGGCGAGGCGCACATCCCGTACCTCCAGGAGTTCGCCGCGGAGGCCCGGAAGAAGGGGCTGCGCGTCGACGTGGACGCGTCGTCGGACCGGATGCAGAAGAAGATCCGGACCCACCAGAAGGCCAAGGTGCCGTTCATGATCATCGTCGGCGACGACGACATGAACGCGGGCACGGTGTCGTTCCGGTACCGCGACGGCTCGCAGGAGAACGGCATCGCCCGTGACGAAGCGATCGCCAAGCTCGTTGACGTGGTGGAGCGTCGCGTGCAGGTGTGATCTCTTCCCTGCGTAAGCGGGGGTGACCCGGACCCGGAGAAATTCGTCGGCTCCGACGACACCTGCTCCCCGCGCGAGCGGGGCCGGGCCCCCGGACGAGCTAGCCGCTCGCCGGGGGCCCTTCCTCGTCCTCCCGCCGGAACACCTGGATCAGCCACGACGAGAACGCACCCGTCACCGCCCCCAGCAGCGCCAGGCCGCACGCCATCAGGCCCGCCGCGATGATCCGGCCCATCACCGTCACCGGCACGGCGTCCCCGTACCCCACCGTCGTCAGCGTCGCGCACGCCCACCAGGCGGCGTCCCCGAACGTGCGGATCGAGGCGTCCGGGGCGCCGTGCTCCCAGTGGTAGACGCCGAGCGCCGCCGAGAAGCCGAGCAGCAGGGCCGTCATCCCCGCGTACGCCATTACCCGCGCGTACAGGCCGAGGCGGGGGCGGTCCCGCTTGTCCTGGACCGCCGTGTACACCTGCACCATGCGCAGCGGGCGCAGCAGCGGCATGACCAGGACCAGGGTGTCGAGCCAGCGCCGGCGCGGGAAGCGGAGGCCGAGGCCGCTGAGCCGCACGCGTACCGCGTAGTCCAGGACGAAGAGCGTCCAGGTGCCGCCGACGAGGGCGAGGGAGAGGTCGTGCCAGGGCTGGGCGTCGTCCGGGGCGAGGACGCGGCAGGCGTAGCCGGCCAGGAAGACGAGGGAGGCGGCGAGGAGCGGGACCTCGGTGCGCCCCTCCCAGCGGGTGAGAGCGGGTGGGGGACGGTCCGGGGTGCGCGCGCTCATAGGCCCAGCATCGCGGTGCGTGAACGGGAACCGCCCCGGCGACACGCTCCGCACAGGTGAAGCAATATGCTGGCCGGCATGACGAGTGAGCCGGAGCAGCAGATCGGAGTGGGGACGCCCGACGCGTTCCAGCGCCTGTGGACGCCCCACCGGATGGCGTACATCCAGGGGGAGAACAAGCCGACCGGTCCCGAGGCGGGGGACGGCTGCCCGTTCTGCGGGATTCCGGAGAAGTCGGACGAGGACGGGCTCGTCGTCGCGCGCGGTGCGAAGGTGTACGCCGTGCTGAACCTCTACCCGTACAACGGCGGCCACCTGATGGTGGTGCCGTACCGGCACGTCGCGGACTACACGGAGCTGGACGGTCCGGAGACGGCGGAGCTGGCCGATTTCACCAAGCGGGCGATGACCGCGCTGCGGGAGGCCTCGGGGGCGCACGGCTTCAACATCGGGATGAACCAGGGCGCGGTGGCGGGTGCGGGCATCGCCGCGCATCTGCACCAGCACCTGGTGCCCCGGTGGGGCGGGGACGCCAACTTCATGCCGGTGGTGGGGCACACGCGGGTGCTGCCGCAGCTGCTGGCGGACACGCGGAAGATGCTGGCGGACGCCTGGCCCGCCGCCTGACCCCGCTCTCGCCCGCCGGTGGGGCGCTCCGGACGCGGTCCGGGGCGCCCCACCGGCGTGGGCGGGCGGCTACGCGTCGTAGAGGTCGGCCTTGCCGGGGGTCGGGGCCTGGACCAGTCCGCTCAGGACCGACGAGCGGTTGGTGAAGCGTTCGGTGTCGACGCCGTGTTCCTCCAGGACCTTGATGGCGGCGTTGTGGACGACGCGCAGGACGGGGGTGGCGGCGCGCATGGCGTCGTCGGCCATGAAGCGGTGGCGCCAGGGCTTCTCGGCCCAGGCGTGCCGGAGGCCGAAGGGCTCGGGCAGGGCGATCTTCCCGCCGAGGTAGTCCAGCAGCGGCGGGTACCAGGTGAAGGGGGCGCGCAGGGCGAGCCGGGTGACCTCGGAGGCGTCGACGAGGGAGAGGGTGATGTCGCGGGTCTCCCAGAACCGGACGGTCTTGTTGACGGTCCTGGTCTTCGCGGCGGGCTTGCTGGTGAAGAGGGAGTGGACGGGGCCGAGGGCGTGTCCGGTGACCTCGATGCGCAGGGTCTCGTAGAGGACGGTGACCGTGATCATCATGGTGATGACGAGCTGGCCGTCCCAGAGGGTGAACTGGACGCCGAGGTAGTGGCGGTTGCCGCCGCCGAACTGCTGGTGGTTGCAGATCCGCTGTATCTCGTGCGGCTTGATCTGGTAGGTGGCGACGTCCTCGCCCTGGGGGCGGGTGACGCTGTCGGCGTTCTCCCCGATGGGGGTGACGATCCAGTGGGTGACGGACGGGGTGGGGAATCCGCCGGTGTTGAGGGGGCCGCGTTCCAGCAGCTTCAGCTGGTCGTGGATGACGCGGATGACGTCCCAGCTGCGGAACTGGTGGATCTCCTTGCCGGGGTCCTTGGGGACGAGGTCCTCGGCGAGGTGCCAGCTGCCCCAGCGGGTGCCCATGCCGAGGATGCCCTTGGGCCCGGCGTAGAAGACGGAGTTGGACGCCTGTTCGGCGGCGAGCTTCTCGAGGCCCTGGCGCAGGGCCTCGCGGGCCGTCTCGCTGGGGTTCTTCGGTACGGCTTCGGGGATCTTCGTGATGACGCCGCCGCCGGAGAGCAGGCCCTCCCAGCGGGCGCGCATGTCCTGGGCGGACCTCTCCGCGACGCGCCGGGCGAGGTACCAGCCGATGACGGGGGCGACGAACATCAGGCGCAGGTACAGGCCGAGGAGGCCGGTCAGCGGCAGCTTGACCATGAGGACGACGATGCCGATGCCGAGGAGCGGCAGCAGGCTGTTGCCGAGGAGGGTGATGCCCTTGTCCTTGGTCTTCGCGAAGCCGTCGCGGAGGCGGAAGACGAGGACCCACAGCAGCATGCCGGGCAGGAAGAGGAAGCCGAACAGGGCGGTGATGACGGTGAGTCTGGTGTCGCGGGTCTTGCGCAGGCGGCTCGCGGCCAGGCAGTGCTCGACGACGGTCTGCGGGTCGGTGCCGAAGGACTGGATGAGGTCCTTGCGGGCGCCGCCGAGCATGCGTTCCTGGACGGCGCGGGAGAACGCCTCGCCGAGGTTGGGCTTGAAGTAGTCCGAGGTGAAGAACTTGGAACGGCCCGCCTTGACCTCGGACTTGTGCCACTCGCTGTTGGCTTTGAGGATGTCCTCCACCGGGCTGTCGCGGTACGCCGCGGAGGCGAGGGCGTTGGTCGCCACCGCCGCGCTCGCCGATCCCTGGAGCGGAATCTGTGCTCCGGGTGAGAAATCGAATCCGTTGCTGGCCACTTGTCGCCCCCACTCGCCACCGAGGAACCGCTCCTGCGGCTTTTCCCAACTGCCGTGCCCGGCACACTTTCTGAGTCGGGGCTCCAGCGTATCGTCCGGAAACGCGCGCCGTCCGGCCCTGTGGACAACGCGTCGCGGAGCGTTTCAGCCGTTCCGGGCGCGTACGCGGGCGCATGCGTCGCCCGCCTGTTCGGTTCCGGTGGCCGGGCCGCCCGGCCGGCGGCGCCCGCGGTATTCCGGGCTCGGCGCTCCCGCGGACGCCGACCGCGGCTCGCGCTCCCGGTGCCGGGGTGCCCGGACGGTGCGGGCCGCCGGGCGTGACTACGATGGGCCCCCGGAGGGCGCTGAAGGCCCCGGCCGGGCCCGCGACGCCCGGCACGCACGTCCGCGGCGCAGCCGAAACGTCTCGATGGTCCGCCAGGGAGACGCTCCGGCGCCTCGCAGCCGACGCACCGGACGCCGTTCCCTGCGTCCGGCCAGGACCCACGGCGCCCTCCCGCCGGTGGCCGACGGGGTCACACGGCCCACCGACCCTCGGGAAGGCCATGCTGAACAAGTACGCGCGTGCCTTTTTCACGCGTGTTCTCACGCCGTTCGCCGCCCTGCTCCTGCGTCTCGGCGTGAGCCCTGACGCCGTCACCCTCATCGGCACGGCCGGGGTGATGGCCGGTGCGCTGGTCTTCTTCCCGATGGGGGAGTTCTTCTGGGGCACGATCGTCATCACGATCTTCGTGTTCTCCGACCTCGTGGACGGGAACATGGCGCGCCAGGCCGGCATCTCCAGCCGGTGGGGGGCGTTCCTGGACTCCACGCTCGACCGGGTCGCGGACGGGGCCATCTTCGGCGGCTTCGCCCTCTGGTACGCGGGCAGGGGCGACGACAACATCCTGTGCGCGGTCGCGATCTTCTGCCTCGCCAGCGGCCAGGTGGTCTCCTACACCAAGGCGCGCGGCGAGTCGATCGGCCTGCCGGTGGCGGTCAACGGGCTCGTGGAGCGCGCCGAGCGCCTGGTGATCTCGCTGGTGGCGGCCGGTCTCGCGGGGCTGCACGCGTTCGGGGTGCCGGGCATCCAGGTGCTGCTGCCGATCGCGCTGTGGATCGTCGCCGTCGGCAGCCTGGTGACGCTGGTCCAGCGCGTCGTCACCGTGCGCCGCGAGTCCGCCGAGGCGGACGCCGCCGACGCGGCCGGGCAGTGAGCGGCCCCGGCCCGGACGCGCGGCCGGGCGTGCGGGAGCGGTTGAGCGACGCGCTGTACGGGCTGGGCTGGGCGGCGGTCAAGACGCTGCCCGAGCCGGCCGCGCGGGCCCTGTTCCGTACCCTCGCCGACCAGGTGTGGAAGCGGCGCGGCCGCAGCGTGCTGCGCCTGGAGTCCAACCTCGCGCGGGTCGTGCCGGACGCCGACGCGGCCCGGCTCGCCGCCCTGTCGCGCGCGGGCATGCGCTCGTACATGCGCTACTGGATGGAGTCGTTCCGGCTGCCCACCTGGAGCCCGGAGCGGATCAAGGCGTCCATCGACGTCACGGACGCCCACCGGCTGACGGACGGCCTCGCGTCGGGGCGCGGGGTGATCCTCGCCCTGCCGCACCTGGGCAACTGGGACCTGGCCGGGGCGTGGGTGACCACCGACCTCAAGGTGCCGTTCACGACGGTCGCCGAGCGGCTGAAGCCCGAATCCCTGTACGACCGGTTCGTCGCCTACCGCGAGGGCCTGGGCATGGAGGTGCTGCCGCACAACGGCGGCGCCGCGTTCGGGACGCTGGCCCGGCGGCTGCGGTCGGGCGGCCTGGTCTGCCTGGTCGCCGACCGCGACCTGTCCGCCTCCGGGGTGGAGGTGTCGTTCTTCGGCGACACGGCCCGGATGCCCGCCGGCCCCGCGCTGCTCGCCCAGCAGACCGGGGCGCTGCTGCTGCCGGTGACCCTCGCCTACGACGACACGCCGGTGATGAAGGCCCGGGTCCATCCGCCCGTCGAGGTGCCCGAGTCGGGCGACCGGGCGGAGCGGACGGCCCGGATGACCCAGGCCCTGGCCGACGCGTTCGCCCTGGGCATCGCCGAGCACCCCGAGGACTGGCACATGCTGCAACGGCTCTGGCTCGCCGACCTCGAACCCCGCGATGACCGGAGCGGAGGAGCGACGTGAAGATCGGCATCGTCTGCCCGTACTCCTGGGACGTACCGGGCGGTGTGCAGTTCCACATCCGCGACCTGGCCGAACACCTCATCCGGCTCGGCCACGACGTGTCCGTGCTGGCGCCCGCCGACGACGAGACGCCGCTGCCGCCGTACGTGGTCTCCGCCGGGCGGGCCGTGCCGGTGCCGTACAACGGCTCCGTGGCCCGGCTCAACTTCGGCTTCCTGTCGGCGGCGCGGGTGCGGCGCTGGCTGCACGAGGGCACCTTCGACGTCGTCCACATCCACGAGCCCACCTCGCCGTCGCTGGGGCTGCTGACCTGCTGGGCGGCGCGGGGACCGATCGTCGCCACGTTCCACACGTCCAACCCGCGCTCCCGCGCGATGATCGCCGCCTACGCCATCCTGCAGGCCGCCCTGGAGAAGATCAGCGCGCGGATCGCGGTCAGCGAGTACGCCCGCCGGACCCTCGTCGAACACCTCGGCGGGGACGCCGTCGTCATCCCGAACGGCGTGGACGTCGACTTCTTCGCCGGAGCCGAGCCCCGGCCGGAGTGGCAGGGCGGCACCATCGGCTTCATCGGGCGCATCGACGAGCCGCGCAAGGGCCTGCCCGTCCTGATGCGCGCGCTGCCCGCCATCCTCGAAGCCCGCCCGGAGACCAGGCTGCTGGTGGCCGGCCGGGGCGACGAGGAGGAGGCCGTCGCCTCGCTGCCCCCCGAGATGCGCGCCCGGGTGGAGTTCCTCGGCATGGTCAGCGACGAGGACAAGGCGCGGCTGCTGCGCAGCGTCGACCTGTACGTGGCGCCCAACACCGGCGGCGAGAGCTTCGGCATCATCCTGGTCGAGGCCATGTCGGCGGGCGCGCCGGTCCTCGCCAGCGATCTCGACGCCTTCGCACAGGTCCTGGACCAGGGCGCGGCGGGCGAACTGTTCGCCAACGAGAACGCGGACGCGCTGGCCCGGGCGGCGGTCCGGCTGCTGGGCGACCCGCAACGGCGCGCCGAACTGCGCGAGAGGGGCAGCGCCCACGTACGCCGCTTCGACTGGTCGACGGTCGGGGCGGACATCCTCGCCGTGTACGAGACGGTGACCGACGGGGCCGCCTCGGTGGCGGCGGACGAGCGCACCGGACTGCGCGGCCGGTTCGGGCCCGCCCGGTAGCCTGTCGGCCCGTGACCGCAACCCTCATCTGGGCCCTCGTCGTCCTCGTCGCGATCGGCCTGTACCTCAGCTGGACCGCCGGCCGCCTCGACCGGCTGCACACCCGGATCGACGCGGCCCGGGCCGCCCTCGACGCGCAACTGCTGCGCCGGGCCTCGGTCACCCAGGAACTCGCCACCTCCGGGGTGCTCGACCCGGCCTCCTCGATCGTGCTGTACGAGGCCGCGCACGCCGCCCGCCAGTCCCCGCAGGAGCAGCGGGAGGTCGCCGAGAGCGAGTTGAGCGCCGCCCTGCGCGCGGTGTTCGGCGAGAGCGAGCAGGTGGAGGCGGTGCGGGAGATCCCCGGCGGCCAGGAGGCGGCGTCCGAGCTGGCGGCCGCGGTGCGCCGGGTGCCGATGGCGCGCCGCTTCCACAACGACGCGGTCCGGGCGGCGCGGGCGCTGCGCCGTCACCGCACGGTGCGCTGGTTCCGGCTCGCGGGGCACGCCCCGTTCCCGCTGGCCTTCGAGATGGACGACGAGCCGCCGGTGGCCCTGGCGGACCGCCCCGGCACCTGACGGACGGTGGCCCGGTCCGTTCCCACGGGGGGCGAGCCAAAACGAGCCACCGGCCACCCATTGGCCCTTGCTGTGGACTGGTCGCGGGGCGTTTGCTCGGGTGTGCGCCTTTGGGCGCCCCCGCATCCGCTTCCCCACAGTGAGGTCGATCCGTGTCCACACTCCCCAGCACCCCGCAGTCCCCCGACGCCCCGGCCACCGGTACCGCCCGCGTCAAGCGCGGCATGGCCGAGCAGCTCAAGGGCGGCGTGATCATGGACGTCGTCAACGCCGAGCAGGCGAAGATCGCCGAGGACGCGGGCGCCGTGGCCGTCATGGCCCTGGAGCGGGTGCCGGCCGACATCCGCAAGGACGGCGGCGTGGCCCGGATGTCCGACCCGAACATGATCGAGGAGATCATCGAGGCGGTCTCCATCCCGGTGATGGCCAAGTCCCGCATCGGGCACTTCGTCGAGGCCCAGGTGCTCCAGTCCCTCGGCGTCGACTACATCGACGAGTCCGAGGTCCTGACCCCGGCCGACGAGGTCAACCACAGCGACAAGTTCGCCTTCACCACGCCGTTCGTCTGCGGGGCCACCAACCTGGGCGAGGCGCTGCGGCGGATCGCCGAGGGCGCGGCCATGATTCGCTCCAAGGGCGAGGCCGGCACCGGCAACGTCGTCGAGGCCGTCCGTCACCTGCGCCAGATCAAGAACGAGATCGCCCGGCTGCGCGGCTACGACAACAACGAGCTGTACGCCGCCGCCAAGGAGCTGCGCGCCCCCTACGAGCTGGTCAAGGAGGTCGCCGAGCTGGGCAAGCTGCCCGTCGTGCTGTTCTCCGCGGGCGGTGTCGCCACCCCGGCGGACGCGGCGCTGATGCGGCAGCTCGGGGCCGAGGGCGTCTTCGTCGGCTCCGGCATCTTCAAGTCCGGCGACCCGGCCAAGCGCGCCGCCGCCATCGTGAAGGCCACCACCTTCTTCGACGACCCGAAGATCATCGCGGACGCCTCCCGCAACCTGGGCGAGGCCATGGTCGGCATCAACTGCGACACGCTGCCCGAGGCCGAGCGCTACGCGAACCGCGGCTGGTAAGCAGCGATGAGCGACACGCCTGTGATCGGCGTCCTGGCCCTCCAGGGCGACGTGCGGGAACACCTGATCGCCCTGGCCTCGGCGAACGCCCTGGCCAGGCCGGTCCGGCGGCCCGAGGAGCTGGCGGAGGTGGACGGCCTGGTCCTGCCCGGCGGCGAGTCCACCACCATGTCCAAGCTGGCCGCCCTGTTCGGCCTGCTGGAGCCCCTGCGCGAGCGCATCGCGGCCGGTATGCCGGTCTACGGCACCTGCGCCGGGATGATCCTCCTCGCCGACAAGATCCTCGACCCGCGCGCGGGCCAGGAGACGCTCGGCGGCATCGACATGATCGTGCGCCGCAACGCCTTCGGGCGGCAGAACGAGTCCTTCGAGGCGGCCGTCGACGTCGCCGGGATCGACGGCGGACCGGTCGAGGGCGTCTTCATCCGGGCCCCCTGGGTCGAGTCGGTGGGCGCCCGCGCGAAGGTCGTCGCCGAGCACGGCGGACACATCGTGGCGGTACGGCAGGAAAACGCGCTCGCCACGTCGTTCCACCCGGAACTGACCGGCGATCACCGGCTCCACGCGTACTTCACCGAGATGGTGCGCACGGCCGGGTGACTCGATCCCGGTAGGATCTCTCGGGTTCGTACGGAATTTGGTGACGCGAAGGAGAAGGCAGATGTCCGGCCACTCTAAATGGGCTACGACGAAGCACAAGAAGGCCGTGATTGACGCCAAGCGCGGCAAGCTCTTCGCGAAGCTGATCAAGAACATCGAGGTCGCGGCCCGCACCGGTGGTGTGGACCCCGAGGGCAACCCGACTCTCGTGGACGCGATCCAGAAGGCGAAGAAGAGTTCGGTCCCGAACAAGAACATCGACTCCGCGGTCAAGCGCGGCGGTGGTCTCGAGGCCGGTGGCGTCGACTACCAGACGATCATGTACGAGGGTTACGGACCCAACGGTGTCGCGGTGCTCATCGAGTGCCTCACCGACAACCGCAACCGCGCCGCCTCCGACGTACGCGTCGCCATGACGCGCAACGGCGGCTCGATGGCCGACCCCGGTTCCGTCTCGTACCTCTTCAACCGCAAGGGCGTCGTCATCGTCCCCAAGGGCGAGCTGACCGAGGACGACGTGCTCGGTGCCGTCCTCGAAGCGGGCGCCGAGGAGGTCAACGACCTCGGTGACACCTACGAGGTCGTCAGCGAGGCCACCGACCTCGTCGCGGTCCGCACCGCGCTCCAGCAGGCGGGCATCGACTACGACTCGGCCGAGGCCAACTTCCTGCCCACCATGCAGGTCGACCTCGACGAGGAGGGCGCCCGCAAGATCTTCAAGCTGATCGACGCGCTGGAGGACAGCGACGACGTGCAGAACGTCTTCGCCAACTTCGACGTCAGCGACGAGGTCATGGCCAAGGTGGACGCCTAGAGCGGACACGCCCCGGGGCACGACAGGGCTGCCGCCGACGGGCCGGCGGGGGACACACCCCGTCGGCCCGTCGCGTTGTCGGTGGTGACCGATAACCTGCTGGAACAGATGACCGATCGGCAGGGAGGGGGCGGACCGTGCGCGTGCTCGGCGTGGACCCAGGTCTGACCAGGTGCGGGGTCGGCGTCGTCGAGGGCGTCGCGGGACGGCCCCTGACCATGCGCGGCGTGGGCGTCGTCCGCACCCCCGCCGACGCCGAACTGGGCGACCGCCTGGTGGCCATCGAGCGCGGCATCGAGGACTGGCTCGACGAACACCGCCCCGACTGCGTCGCCGTCGAACGCGTCTTCGCCCAGCACAACGTCCGTACGGTGATGGGCACCGCCCAGGCCAGCGCCGTCGCCATGCTCTGCGCCGCCCGGCGCGGCCTCCCCGTCGCCCTGCACACCCCCAGCGAGGTCAAGGCGGCCGTCTCCGGCAGCGGACGCGCCGACAAGGCCCAGGTCGGCGCCATGGTCACCCGCCTCCTGCGGCTGGACGCCCCGCCGAAACCGGCCGACGCCGCCGACGCCCTGGCGCTCGCCATCTGCCACATCTGGCGCGCCCCCGCCCTCAACCGCCTCCAGCAGGCGCACGCGGCGGCCGCCCGCACCTCGCGCACCACCGCCGTTCCCGTCCGGAAGGTCCCCCGATGATCGCCTTCGTCAGCGGCCCCGTCGCCGCGCTCGCCCCGACCACGGCCGTCATCGAGGTCGGCGGCATCGGCATGGCCGTCCAGTGCGCGCCCAACACCCTGGCCGGCCTGCGGGTCGGCGAGCAGGCCAGGCTCGCCACCTCCCTCGTCGTTCGCGAGGACTCGCTGACCCTCTACGGCTTCGCCGACGACGACGAACGGCAGGTCTTCGAACTCCTCCAGACCGCCAGCGGCGTCGGCCCCCGCCTCGCCCAGGCCATGCTCGCCACGCACACCCCGGACGCCCTGCGCCTCGCCGTCGCCACCGGGGACGAGAAGGCCCTCACCGCGGTCTCCGGCATCGGCAAGAAGGGCGCCCAGAAGCTCCTGCTCGAACTGAAGGACCGGCTCGGCGAACCCATCGGCGCCCCCGGCCAGGGCGCCAGAGCGGCCGTCCCCGCCTCCTGGCGCGACCAGCTCCAGGCCGCGCTCATCGGCCTCGGCTACGCCACCCGCGAGGCGGACGAAGCCGTGGCCGCCGTCGCACCGCAGGCCGAGGAAGCCCTGGCCGCAGGCGGTACGGCCCCCGTGCCGCAGCTTCTGCGCGCCGCCCTGCAGACCCTCAACCGGGCGCGCTGAACCCCGGGCCACCCTTCCGCGCCCGGTCGGCCACCCCGGCCGGGACACCGACGCATCCGAGGCTGAGAGACGACATGAACTGGGACGACACCGGCGCCGGCACGGACGAACGGTTCGACGAACGCCTGGTCGACGCCGGAGCCGACGGCGACGACACCGCGGTCGAGGCGGCGCTGCGCCCCAAGGACCTCGACGAGTTCGTCGGCCAGGAAAAGGTGCGCGAACAGCTCGACCTCGTCCTCAAGGCCGCCCGCGCCCGCGGCGCCACCGCCGACCACGTGCTGCTCTCCGGCGCCCCCGGCCTCGGCAAGACCACCCTGTCCATGATCATCGCGGCGGAGATGAACGCCCCGATCCGCATCACCTCGGGCCCCGCCATCCAGCACGCCGGCGACCTCGCGGCGATCCTCTCCTCGCTCCAGGAGGGCGAGGTCCTGTTCCTGGACGAGATCCACCGCATGTCCCGGCCCGCCGAGGAGATGCTGTACATGGCCATGGAGGACTTCCGGGTCGACGTCATCGTCGGCAAGGGCCCCGGCGCCACCGCGATCCCGCTGGAGCTGCCCCCGTTCACCCTGGTCGGCGCCACCACCCGGGCCGGGCTGCTGCCGCCCCCGCTGCGCGACCGCTTCGGCTTCACCGGCCACATGGAGTTCTACACCCCCGCCGAGCTGGAATGCGTGATCCACCGCTCCGCCCGTCTGCTCGACGTCGAGACGGACGCCGACGGGGCCGCCGAGATCGCCGGCCGCTCCCGGGGCACGCCCCGCATCGCGAACCGGCTGCTGCGCCGCGTACGGGACTACGCCCAGGTCAAGGCCGACGGCCGGATCGACCGGGAGACCGCCGCGGCGGCCCTCGGGGTGTACGAGGTCGACGCCCGCGGGCTGGACCGGCTGGACCGGGCGGTGCTGGGGGCCCTGCTCAAGCTGTTCGGCGGCGGCCCGGTCGGCCTGTCCACGCTCGCGGTCGCCGTGGGGGAGGAGCGCGAGACCGTCGAGGAGGTCGCCGAGCCCTTCCTCGTACGCGAAGGACTGCTGGCCAGGACGCCGCGCGGACGGGTCGCCACACCGGCGGCCTGGGCCCACCTCGGAATGGTCCCGCCGCAGCACGGCGTAACGGGACAACAGGGCCTGTTCGGGGCGTGATGCGTCACAGGTTGCCCGGGAGCGGAACCACGGTGCCATGCTGGGCGTTGTTCCATCGATACGGACTCGCTTAGACTCCGCCGATGCCGCCCCTTGGGGGCGGTGTGCCCACCCCCGAAGACCAGGCCGCTCTCCATCGCGGTCGTGCGAAGGAAAATCGTCCCGTGAATCCCCTGACTCTCCTCCCCCTCATCGTGCTCATCGGGGCCATGTTCCTGATGACGCGGTCCGCCAAGAAGAAGCAGGCGGCGGCTGCGGCGATGCGCGACGAAATGCAGCCCGGCACCGGCGTCCGCACGATCGGGGGGATGTACGCCACCGTCAAGGAGCTGCACGACGACACGGTCCTCCTCGAGGTTGCTCCCGGCGTCCACGCCGTTTACGCCAAGAACGCCATCGGCGCCGTTCTCGACGACGCGGAGTACAACCGCATCGTCCACGGCGACGAGCCCGAGCTCGACGTCGACGGCGCGATCGTGCCGGACGACGCCTCCTCGCTCACCGGCCCCGACACCGACGACGCCAAGACCGACCTGGTCAAGAAGACCGACTCGGACGAGGGCGACGAGGACGCGGCCGGCAGCAAGGCCGAGGGCAAGCGCGACGGCGAGACCGACTCGAAGTAGCGCACATCGACGCGGGGAGGCCGGGTGCCGAGGGCGCCCGGCCGTCCCCGGTCCGTGGGCTCATTTCGAGGGGGCGGGCCCCCCACTTAACTTCGTGGCCGCTCGGGCGCGTACCCGGCGCGGGGCGGTTGGACAGGGAGAAACGACAAGGTGGCAGCACCGAAGAAAGGCCGTGGCGCGGCCGGTGGTCAGGGGAAGCCGGGGCGATCTCTGGCGTTGATCCTGATCGCCGTGGTCGCGCTGACGGGCGGGATGTTCCTGGCCCACCAGCCGACGCCGCGACTCGGCATCGACCTGGCGGGCGGCACGTCCATCACGCTGGAGGCCAAGGCCGAGCCCGGCCAGGAGTCGGCGATCAACAAGACCAACATGGACACCGCGGTCGAGATCATGAACCGCCGTGTCAACGGTCTCGGGGTCAGTGAGGCCGAGGTCCAGACCCAGGGCAACAGCAACATCATCGTCAACATTCCCAAGGGCACGAACTCCGCCCAGGCCCGGAAGCAGGTCGGTACCACGGCCAAGCTGTACTTCCGGCCGGTGCTGACCGTCGCCCAGGGAACGCCCACGCCGGCGCCCAGCGCCTCACCGTCCGGCAAGGCCAGCGCGTCGCCGTCACCCAAGGCCTCCCCACCGGACGAAGCCTCGGACGGCGACAAGGGCGAGGAGGGCGAGCATGCCGGCTCCTCGACCGAGCCGTCCGCCTCCGCCACCGCCCAGGGCCGCGCCGTCACCGGCGCCCTGAAGGCCGACGCCTCCCCGACCCCCAAGGCCAGCAAGTCCGCGTCCGCCGAGGACGAGGCCGCCGCCGCGAAGCTGCAGAAGCAGTTCGAGGCGCTGGACTGCTCCACCAAGGAATCGCGCTCCAAGGCCGCCCGCGGCGGCAAGGCCGAGGACACGGTCGTGGCCTGCAGCTCCGAGGGCGACGTCAAGTACGTGCTCGGCCCGGCCGAGGTCTCCGGCACCGAGGTCGACAGCGCCAGGGCCAACTTCGACCAGCAGCGCGGCATGTGGATCGTGCAGATGGAGTTCTCCGACAAGGGCTCCAAGCAGTTCCAGACGATCACCAAGAAGCTCTCCGCGCAGCAGGAGCCCCAGAACCAGTTCGCCATCGCCCTCGACGGCGAGGTCGTCTCGGCCCCCCGCGTCAACAGCACGCTGAGCGGCAGCGCCGAGATCTCCGGCAGCTTCGACCAGGCATCCGCCGAGGACCTGGCCAACGTCCTCTCCTACGGCGCCCTCCCGCTCTCCTTCAAGGAGCAGAGCGTCACCACCGTCACCGCCGCCCTCGGCGGCGAGCAGCTGCGGGCCGGGCTCATCTCCGGCGCCATCGGCCTCGCGCTCGTGGTGATCTACCTGGTGGCCTACTACCGCGGACTGGCGTTCATCGCCCTCCTCAGCCTCCTGGTCTCCGGCATCCTCAGCTACACGATCATGGCGCTCCTCGGCCCGGCCATCGGCTTCGCGCTGAACCTGCCGGCCGTCTGCGGCGCCATCGTGGCGATCGGTATCACCGCGGACTCCTTCATCGTGTACTTCGAACGCGTGAGGGACGAGATCCGCGAGGGCCGCACGCTGAGGCCGGCCGTCGAGCGGGGCTGGCCGCGCGCCCGCCGCACCATCCTGGTCTCCGACTTCGTGTCGTTCCTCGCCGCCGCCGTGCTCTTCATCGTCACCGTCGGCAAGGTCCAGGGCTTCGCGTTCACGCTGGGGCTCACCACGCTGCTCGACATCGTCGTGGTCTTCCTCTTCACCAAGCCGCTGCTGACGATCATGGCCCGGAAGAAGTTCTTCGCCAGCGGCCACCCGTGGTCCGGCCTGGACCCGAAGCGCCTGGGCGCCAAGCCGCCGCTGCGGCGCTCCCGCCGTGTCAACGCCCCCACCGAACCGAAGGAGGCGTGAGATGTCGCGACTCGGGAATCTCGGCGCCCGCCTCTACCGAGGCGAGGTCGGCTACGACTTCATCGGCAAGCGCAAGATCTGGTACGGCGTCTCCGTCCTGATCACCATCACGGCCATCCTCGGCCTGGTGGTCAGCGGTCTGAACATGGGCATCGAGTTCAAGGGCGGTGCCGTCTTCACCACCCCGAAGACGAGCGTGACCGTGGCCGAGGCGGAGGACCTGGCCACGGAGGCCTCCGGCCACCAGGCCATCGTCCAGAAGCTCGGCAACGGCGGTCTGCGTGTCCAGATCACCGAGGTGGACACCAAGAAGTCCGACGAGATCCAGGACAAGCTCGCCGCCGACCTCGGCGTCCCGCGCGCGAAGATCGCCGCGGACCTCGTCGGGCCCAGCTGGGGCGAGCAGATCGCCAACAAGGCGTGGACCGGTCTCGGCGTCTTCATGCTGCTGGTCGTCATCTACCTGGCGATCGCGTTCGAGTGGCGGATGGCCGTCGCGGCTCTCGTCGCGCTGATCCACGACATCACGATCACGGTCGGTGTCTACGCCCTGGTCGGCTTCGAGGTCACGCCGGGCACCGTGATCGGTCTGCTCACGATTCTCGGTTACTCCCTCTACGACACGGTCGTCGTCTTCGACAGCCTCAAGGAGGGCACGCACGGGATCACCCGGCAGACCCGCTACACCTACAGCGACATCGCCAACCGCTCCATCAACAGCACGCTGGTCCGCTCGATCAACACCACCGTCGTCGCGCTGCTGCCGGTCGCCGGCCTGCTGTTCATCGGTGGCGGTGTCCTCGGCGCCGGCATGCTGAACGACATCTCGCTGGCCCTCTTCGTCGGCCTCGCGGCCGGTGCGTACTCCTCGATCTTCATCGCGACCCCGCTGGTCGCGGACCTCAAGGAGTTCGAGCCGCAGATGAAGGCCCTCAAGAAGCGGGTCCTCGCCAAGCGCGCGGCCGCCGCCGCCAAGGGCGAGAACCCGGACGCGGAGGACACCGAGGGCGACGCCTACGCGGACGACGACGCCGCGCCCGCCGGTGCCGGCGCGGTCGTCGGCCAGCGCCGCCAGCCCCGCCGGGGCCACGGCCGGACCCCGGGGAAGCGCTGATGGCCGGCACCACCGAGGCCACCAGGGACCTCCTGCTCAGCCGCATCCGCGACGTGGCGGACTACCCCAAGCCGGGCGTGATGTTCAAGGACATCACTCCGCTGCTCGCGGACCCGGTCGCGTTCACGGCGCTCACCGACACCCTCGCGGAGCTGTGCCTGCGGCACGGCGCCACGAAGATCGTCGGCCTGGAGGCCCGCGGCTTCATCCTGGCCGCGCCCGTCGCGGTCCGGGCCGGGCTCGGCTTCGTACCGGTCCGCAAGGCCGGGAAGCTCCCCGGGGCCACGCTCAGCCAGGCGTACGAGCTGGAGTACGGCACCGCCGAGATCGAGATCCACGCGGAGGACCTGTCCGCCGACGACCGGATCATGGTCATCGACGACGTCCTGGCCACCGGAGGCACCGCCGACGCCTCCCTGGAGCTGATCCGCCGGGCCGGCGCCCAGGTCGCCGGCGTCGCCGTCCTCATGGAGCTGGGCTTCCTGAACGGCCGGGCCCGTCTCGCCGACGGCCTGCGCGGGGCCCCGCTGGAGGCCCTGATCACGGTCTGAGGCGCGGCCGCTCCGCATCCGACGGGCACCCGGGAACAACCGGGTGCCCGTCGGCGTTGTGCGGGCTCCCACGATCCCCGGGGGAGGACCGGCCCCCGGGTCGTTACGATGGCCTTTCCGGGTGTCCGGACCGCACGAGGAGCGCCCTTGCCAGACGAGGCCCAGCCAGCCGCCGCCCCGCAGCCCGACAAGCCCGCGGCGGCCCCCGTCACGCCCGCGAAGCAGCAGCCCGCGGAGAAGCCGAAGCCCCCGGCGCCCCAGCCCGGCACGGGCCC
>NZ_JAKRGC010000101.1 GCF_022347745.1 Streptomyces sp. OfavH-34-F | reverse complement strand
GCTGGGCGCCGCGCAGTTCGGCGAGGGCGGCGGCGCGGTGGGTGCCGGCCAGGGTGACGGCGGCGGCCCGGTCGAGATAGCTGTCCGGGTCGGAGGTGAGCAGCAGGGCGAGCGAGGGGTCGATGCCGCCGGAGCGGTACTCCGCGCGGGCGGCGGAGCCCAGTGCGTCGCGCATGCGGTTGATGCGTTCCTGCGTGCGGGCGGCGCGGTCCTGGGCCCGGTTCACCTCGCCGCGCAGCCGGGCCACCTCCTCGCCGGCCCGGTTGTACCGCTCGGTGGCCCGTTCGGCCTCGGTGTGGAGGCGGTCGACGCGGGCGCCCACGGACCGCGGGGTGTCCTGCGGCTCCGCGTGGGCGGCGGCGGTGCCGAGCGTCGCGGCCGCGGTCGCGGCGGCCGCCGTCAGCACGGTGGCCCGTGCACCGCGGCCGCCTCCGGTCTTCCTGGAACGGCGATGGGCTCCCACAGGATGCCGCGCCCCCTTCCGCGTGTACGCAGACGCGCGCGGCCCCTGCCGCCCGGACGGGCGGACCGACGTACGGGAGCCGCACAGCAGCCAGACAGTAACCGCGTGATCACACAGCGGACAAAGACGCGCCGCGCCGCCGGGGTCCACACACAGTGACGCCCCGCCGGTGACCTGTGGTCTCCGGCGGGGCGGGCGTCAGTACGGGGCGCGGGAATTCGCCCGTTCGGGCGCGGTTCAGATGCGCACGGCGCCGTAGATGCTGCCGATGGTGCCCATCGACTCGTAGCGGACGTACGCGCCGGGGTACGGGGCGTGCAGCACCTGGCCGTTGCCGGCGTAGAGGCCGACGTGCTCGTTGTTGTTGAAGAAGACCAGGTCGCCGGGCTTGAGCTGGCTGACCCCGATCCGGGTGCCCTGGTTGATCTGGGTGTACGTCGTCCGGGTGATGTTGGCGCCGGCCTGGGCGTAGGCCCACATCGTCAGGCCCGAGCAGTCGAAGGAGTTGGGGCCGGTGGCGGCCGGGACGTACGGCTTGCCGATGCGGGTGGCGGCGGCGTTGAGGGCGGCGGCGCCGAGGCCGGAGGCGGGGGCCTCGTTGCCGAGTTCGACGCGGGTGTTCGAGGCGCGGCTGGCGCGGGCCTCGTCCTGGCGGATCTTCGCCTGCTCGGCCGCGGTGAGGGTGTTGAGGAGGCGGCGCGCCTCGGCGAGCTTCGCCTGCTGCTTCTTCTTCTTCTCGCCCAGCGTCTTGCGGACGGAGGCGAGGTCGCCCAGCTTGTCCTGGGCCTCCTTGCGCTGCTGCGCGAGGGCCCGCTGCTTCTCCTGGACCTTGGTGAGGGCCTCGGCCTGCTTGGCCGTCAGCTGGTCGAGCGCGGACGCCTGCTCGAGGAAGCTGTCCGGGTCGGCGGAGAGGAAGAGCTGCACGGAGGGGTCGATGCCTCCGGAGCGGTACTGCGCGGCGGCGAGGGAACCGAGGCCGGAGCGGAGCTGGTTGAGCTCCTCCTGGCCGCGGGCCACCTTGTCCTGGATCGCGCCGATCTGCTTCTCGAGCTTCTTCTGCTTCTCCTTGGCCCCGTTGTACTGCTCGGTGGCCGCTCCCGCCTGGTGGTAGAGCTCGTCGACCTTCTCCTTGACCTCGCTCTTGGTCGGCTTGGGGTCGGCGTGGGCGGCCTGGGAGGACAGGGCGACGGCCGCGGCTGCGGTCGCGGTGAGCACGGTCACACGAGTGCGGCTCGGCTGCTTGGGACGACGGTGGGACGCCACGGAGGCGAGCTCCTTCTTCCTCGAGCCGCCTACCGGGCCAGTGGGGGGAGACGCATCCCCGGCTCCGTGCACGTGACGGACTCGGCGGTTCCTTCGCCGCCACCCCGGATGGGTGATCGACCGCGCGAAGGTTCGAGGCCTGACCATAGTGACCATCTTGTGATCAGTTCAAATCCTCACGCGTAAAATCTCGTCACGCGCGGCACTTCTTTGCCCATACCCCACCACGCGTAGCGGTGACTTGACGGTCCGTTCCGTGAAATCGGGTCAAGGCGCTGCAAGAAGCGCTAAACCCGCGAAAGCCGCTTCAGGAGCAAGGCGGACGCGACGGGCCTGGCCCCCGCCTTCGCCACCCCGTCGGCCACCTCGCGGTCGGTGGAGACCACCACCACGGGCCGCCCCGGCGGCTCCGCGCGCGCCAGTTGACGGATCAGCTCGTCCGCCGTGACCCCCGGCTTGCTGAACAGCACCCGCACCCCGCGCGGCGGCGCCAGCAGCACCGGAGCGGCCAGCTCCGCCCCGTCGAACACACAGGTCATCTCGGCCCCCGTGCGCGCCGCCAGCGACGACAGACCGCCGAGCAGCCGCAGCCGCTGCTTCTCCAGCGGCATCTGCGGATAACCCGTCTTGGTGACGTTGTAGCCGTCCACGATGAGATGGGCCTGCGGCAGCGCCAGGAGTTGGTCGAGCAGCGCCGGATCGGTCTCCGAAAGGGCCCTGGCGGCGATGTCCTTGGGCGACATCCGGCCCGGCTCCACCGCGTCCACCCCGTCGGCCGGCCGCATCGTGGAGGGCGGCAGCGCCAGTTCCCGCCGCAGCCCGCCGGCCGCCTCCAGCACCGTGTCCAGCAACAGCCGCAGCCGCATGTCCTCGACCGAACGCCCCTCGCGGGCGGCGCGGCGGCTCGCCTCGACCGACGCCTCCGCCTCCCCCAGCCTCGCCCGCAGCCGCCGGGTCTCGCTCTCGGCGGCTGACACCTGGGCCGCCGCCTCGGCGCGTACGGTGTCGGTCTCGGCGTGGGCGCGCCGCAGCGCCGCCTCGGCGCGCCTGACCTCGTTGACCGCGCTGCGCAGCCTGCGCTGGACGGAGTCCGCCTCCTTGCGGGCGGCGTCCAGTTCGGCGCGGAGCCGTTCGGTCTCGCTCTTCGTCAGGGCCCTGGCCGCGGCCAGTTCCTCACGCAGCCGCTCCAGCTCCCGCCGGGTCTCCTCGCCGGCCCGCTCGGCGTCGGCCCGCTGGACCTCCTCGCCGGCCGCCGCGACGAGCTTCACCCAGCCGTCCGGCCGCAGCAGGTACGCCGCGGCCGCCACGTCCACCGGATCGGCGGCGGCGGGCGGCGCCCCGGCCTCCAGGGCGGACGCCAGCTCGGGCTGGGCCTCCCGGAGGCGGTCGCCGATGCGCCGGCGGAACTGCGCGTCGGCCGCGACGGCCGCCGCCATGGCGTTCCCGGCGAACTTGGCCCGCCGGGACGCCGTGAAACGGGCGTACTGCCTGAGCTGGGCGGGCAGTTCGGTGACCGTCAGACCGCCGAACGCGTCGGAGACCAGCGCGACGACCCGGCGCCGCACCCCTTCGGGCAGCGGGCGGTCGAGCGCCTCCACGGCGTCGCCGGCCCCTTCGGCCGACGCGGCGCCGCTCTCGGGCTGCTCCACCATCCGTCACCCCATGTGTTGTCTCCGCCCGGCCCCGTCAGGAGTCGGCGCCCGGCCTGTCCACGAGCTCGATCTGGTCCACCGCGTTGCACCAGCGACAGCGGACCGACTCGATGGTCTCACTGACCACCTCGCGTTCCTCGACGCTCGACTCACCGGCCAGGTCGAGATGGACGTACTCGACCACCTTGGAGGACCGCGTCACGTCGAACCGCGTGAGGTTTCCGCAGAGCGTGCAGCGCCAGCGGGTCGTGTCGGTCGGCTGGGGAACGGTCGTCATCGGTGCGTCCTCTTTCGTCGAGCCGTGAGCTGCCGGACAAGGGTCTCGCGGTGCGCCGTCGAACTGCGGGTGTCCACCCGTCACCCTACGGCCTCAGGGCTTCTCCCCGGCACGGCGAGGCGGTCTGTCCCGTTCACTCCGTTTGCGTCATGCTCTTTTCATGATCGATCCGCGGGGTGTGGCCGGCCGGCTGCTGCGCGCGGCCTCCACGGGCGGGCCGCCGGTGACGCACGGGCTCATCGCCCTGTGCTGCGCGCTGTTCGCGGTCAGCCCGCTCTCCGGCTTCGTCCCGGTGCGCGGCGGGGCCGACGCGCTGCTCGCCGCCCAGGCGGGCTACTTCGAACGGTGGGGCGTCATCCCGGCCGAGCTGTGGGAGGGTTCGGCGCGCGCCCTGCTCACCCCGCTGACCGCGCTGTTCGTCCACGGCAGCTGGCTGCACCTGCTGGGGAACATGCTGTTCCTGTTCGTGTTCGGCGCGATGGCCGAGGAGCGCATGGGACACCTGGAGTTCGCGCTGTTCTACCTCGGCTGCGGCTATGTCGCGCTGCTCGGCTACGCGGTCGCGCACGCCACGTCCGACCAGACGCTCGTCGGCGCTTCGGGGGCGATCTCGGCGGTGCTCGGGGCGTTCCTCTACCTCTTCCCCCGCGCCAGGGTGACCAGCCTGTTCCCGTTCCTGCTGTTCCTGCCGCTGCGCTTCCCGGCCTGGGTGGTGCTGATCTTCTGGTTCGTGCTCCAGTGGATGGCCGCCGGGGCCGCCGGCAGCGGTCCGGGGGTGGCCTACCTCGCCCATGTCGTCGGCTTCGCCACCGGCTTCCTCTACGCCTGGGCACGCTACGGCCGCGACGCGCGAGGCCCTAGAGTGAAAGCTCCAGCCACGGCCACCGAGGGAGAAACACAGCCGTGATCACCGCGATCGTGCTCATCAAGACCAGCGTGGACCGGATTCCCGAGATCGCCGAGGCCATCGCCGCGCTGGAAAGCGTCAGCGAGGTCTTCTCGGTCACCGGGACCTACGACCTGATCGCCATGGTCCGGGTGGCCAAGCACGACGACCTCGCCGAGGTCATCCCCGGCCGCATCAGCAAGATCCCCGGCGTCGAGGCGACCGACACGCACGTCGCCTTCCGCACCTACTCGCAGCACGACCTGGAGGCCGCGTTCTCCATCGGCCTCGACGCGTAGCGGCGTACGGCGCCCGCCCGTCCCCCGTCAGCCCCGGCCGGCCGCGTCCCGGTCCGGCACGCAACGGCCGTCCTCGGTGCGGTACTTCCAGCGCGCCCCGGAGGTCACCAGTTCCCGGACCGCCCGCAGGAACCGCTCGACGTGCTCGTCCGGCGTCCCGGCGCCGAAGCTGACCCGGATCGCGTTCAGCGACCTTTTCTCCGGCGCGGCCTCGGGCGCGCCGCACTCCCCGGCCTCGCCCGGGTCGCCGCCGAGCAGGGTGCGCACCAGAGGATGGGCGCAGAAGAGGCCGTCGCGCACCCCGATGCCGTACTCGGCGGACAGGGCGGCCGCGAAGTGGGAGCTGTTCCAGCCCGCCACCACGAACGAGATCACGCCGACCCTCGGCGCGTCGTCGCCGAACAGCGAGAGCACCTTCACCTCGGGCACCCCGGCGAGCCCGGTCAGCACCCGCTCGACGAGCTGCTGCTCGCGGGCGACCAGCCGGTCGAAGCCGGCCTCGGTGAGGGCCTTGCAGGCGGAGGCCAGGGCGTGCACCCCGATGACGTTGGGCGAACCGGCCTCGTGGCGGGCTGCCGTGGTGTGCCACTCGACGTCCACCCCGCCGTCCGCACGCCGGGCGACCGTACGGGAGGCGCCGCCGCCGGCCAGGTACGGCTCGGCGTCACGGAGCCAGTCGGCCCGGCCCGCCAGGACGCCCGAGCCGAACGGCGCGTACAGCTTGTGCCCGGAGAAGGCGACCCAGTCCACGTCCAGCGCGGCGATGTCCACGGGGTGGTGCGGGGCGAGCTGGGCGGCGTCCAGGACGATGCGGGCGCCGTGGGCGTGCGCGGCGGCGGCCAGCTCCCGGACGGGCCACAGCTCACCGGTGACGTTGGAGGCGCCGGTCACGCAGACCAGGGCCGGCCCGTACGGGTCGCGGTCGGCGAGGGCCCGCTCCAGCGTGGCGACGGCCTGCGCCGGGGTGCGCGGGGCGTTCAGGTAGGTCACCCGGGCGTCGCGCCAGGGCAGCAGCGAGGCGTGGTGCTCGGTCTCGAAGACGAAGACCTGGCAGCCGGCGGGCAGCGCCCCGGCCAGCAGGTTCAGCGAGTCGGTGGTGGACCGGGTGAACACCACCTGGTCGTCGGGGCGGCATCCCAGGAACTCCGCCACGGTGGCCCGGCCGGCCTCGAAGAGGTCCGTGGACAGCTGCGAGAGGTAGCCGGCGCCGCGGTGGACGCTGCCGTAGTACGGGGCGTACGCGGCCACGTCGTCCCACACCCGCTTCAGCGCCGGGGCGCTCGCCGCGTAGTCCAGCGCGGCGTAACCGATCTCGGCGCCCGTGACGAGGGGCACCAGGACATCCTCGCCCAGAACCGGCAGAGGGGCACAAACGGACTGGTCGGCGGCAGCGGTGAAGACGGACATGGCGAACTCCCGTAAGAGGCAGGCGAATTCCGCGTGCCCGCGGATACGCGGCAGCACGGAGTGAAGATGAGAGGGGTGCGGAGGAGGGCGTGAAGCCCTAACGCATTCGCTTGCTCACAAGAGGCTCCCTGAGGACCAAGGACCCCACGGGTGGACGTCGCACGACGTCGAGGGGTCCGCGCTTGCCGCAGACCTCGCTGCCTGCGGCCCGGTCTTCACCCGGGGCACCCCGCCACGGACGGAGGGTTGCCGGACAGCGGGCCGGGGCCGTAGTCGCTGTCACTCATGACCTGGGCAGCATCTTGCCATACGTACGGAAACGCGCAAGGCGCAGTCCATGATCCGGACTGCGCCCTGCCTCACACCGGTCCGCTCAGGCGTTGCTGGCGACGACCCATCGCTCCAGGGCGCGCTCGGCGGCGCCCGAGTCGATGGACTCGGCGGCCTTCGCCATCCCGGCCCGGATCTGCTCGGTCAGCGTGCCCTCGCCCGGGTTCAGCGCGACCAGCGCCGCCGCCGAGTTGAGCAGCACGGCGTCCCGTACCGGCCCGGTCTCCCCGGCCAGCAGCCGGCGGGCCACATCGGCGTTGTACGAGGCGTCGGCGCCGCGCAGCGCCTCCACCGGGACCAGGTCGACGCCGACGTCGCGCGGGTCGAAGGACTCCTCGCGCACCACGCCGTCCCGCGCCACCCACACCCGCGAGGTCGCCGTGGTGGTCAGCTCGTCCAGCCCGTCGTCGCCCCGGAAGACCAGGGCGGAGTTGCCGCGCTCGGCGAGGACGCCGGCGACGATGGGGGCCATCCGCAGGTCGGCCACCCCGATGGCCTGCGCGCGCACCCGGGCCGGGTTGGTGAGCGGGCCCAGGATGTTGAACGTGGTCGGCGCGCCCAGCTCCGCGCGCGCCTTGGCCGCGTGGCGCAGGGCGGGGTGGAACTTCACCGCGAAGCAGAAGGTGATGCCCGCCTCCTCGGCCACCTCCACGACGCGCTGCGGGCTCAGCTCCAGGTTGACGCCGAGCTTGCCCAGGACGTCGGACGAACCGCTGGCCGACGAGGCGGACCGGCTGCCGTGCTTGACGACCTTGGCGCCGGTCCCCGCGATGACGATCGCGGACATGGTGGAGATGTTGACGGTCTTGGCCATGTCGCCGCCGGTGCCGACGATGTCCACCGTGCGGCCGGGCACCTCGATGGTCGTGGCGTGCTCGTACATCGCGCGGACCAGGCCGGTGACCTCGGTGACCGTCTCGCCCTTGGCCCGCAGGGCCACCGCGAAGCCGGCGATCTGGGCGTCGGTGGCCTCGCCGCTCATGATGCGGTTCATGGCCCAGGCGGTGGCGTCGGCGCTCAGGTCCTCGCCGCGCAGCAGGGGCGTCAGCACGCCGGGCCAGGTGCGGGCCGCCACGCTGTCGCCGCCGTCCGGGGTCACAACGTTCATGGTCCGCTCCTGGGGTCCACAGCCGATAGGAATCGGAGTCCACCCTATCGAGCGACGGGGACGGCAAAGAGCCCCGTCCATGGTCTGGACGGGGCTCTCGCCGTGGCGATCAGAACGGGTGATCAGTGGTGGCCGTGGCCGCTGGTGATCTCCTTGTACTCCTCGGCGGTGGGCTTGGCGATCTGGTTGTTCTCGCCGTACATGCTCCGGCTGAGCCGTGCCCGCAGCTTCTGGAGCGCGGAGACCTTGCGCCGCACACCGTTCTCGTCGACCGTGGGGCCGATCTCGAGCGGCTTGTACTGCTCGTGAGCGGTGAGCTTGTGCAGCATCTCCGGCGACAGCGGCTCGTGGACCTCGACGAACTCACCGTGCGGCAGGCGCTTGATGAGCCCGGACTCGCGGCCGTGCAGCACCTTCTCCTTGTCGCGGCGCTGGAGGCCGAGGCAGATCCGCCGCGTGGCGATGAACGCCACGACCGGACCGACGAAGAAGGCGATGCGGACGAACCAGCTGATCGCGTTCAGCGAGAGGCTGAAGTGCGTCGCCCAGATGTCGTTGCCGCCGCCGACCAGCATGACGAAGTAGACCGTCACCCAGGCGACACCGAGCGCCGTCCGGGTCGGAGCGTTGCGCGGCTTGTCCAGGATGTGGTGCTCGCGCTTGTCACCGGTGATCCAGGACTCGATGAACGGCCAGAGCGCCAGGACACCCAGGACCAGACCGAACAGCACCAGCGGGATGAAGACGCCCAGGACCAGCGTGTGGCCCCACAGGTTGATCTCCCAGCCCGGCATGACGCGGACGAAGCCCTCGGCGAAGCCCATGTACCAGTCCGGCTGGGCGCCCGTGGACACCTGGTCGGGGCGGTACGGGCCGATCGACCAGATCGGGTTGATCGTGGCGACCGCCGCCATGATGGCGATGAAGCCGAAGACCAGGAAGAAGAACCCGCCGGCCTTCGCCATGTACACCGGCAGCAGCGGCATGCCGACGACGTTCTTGTTCGTCCGTCCGGGGCCCGCGAACTGGGTGTGCTTGTGGTAGAAGACCAGGATCAGGTGGCCGACCACGAGCCCGAGCATGATGCCCGGCAGCAGCAGGATGTGGATCGAGTAGAACCTCGAGATGATGTCGTGGCCGGGGAACTCCCCGCCGAACAGGAACATCGAGATGTACGTACCGACGATCGGCGTCGCCAGGATCGCGCCCTGGGTGAAGCGGACACCCGTGCCCGAGAGCAGGTCGTCCGGCAGCGAGTAACCGGTGAAGCCGGTGAACATGCCGAGGACGAACAGCAGGAAGCCGAACAGCCAGTTGATCTCGCGCGGCTTGCGGTACGCACCGGTGAAGAACACCCGGAACATGTGCACGAACATGCCCGCGAGGAACACGATCGCGGCCCAGTGGTGGATCTGCCGGACGAGCAGACCACCGCGGACGTCGAAGCTGATGTCCAGCGTCGAGGCGTAGGCCTCGGACATCCGGATGCCCTGCATGGGCTCGTACGGGCCGTGGTAGACGGTCTCGGCCATGCTCGGCTCGAAGAACAGCGTCAGGTACACACCCGTGAGGATGATGATGATGAAGCTGTAGAGGCAGATCTCCCCGAGCATGAAGGACCAGTGGTCCGGGAAGATCTTCCGCATGTTGGCCTTGGCGAGGGAGTAAATCCCCAGCCGGCCGTCGGCCCAGTCGGCCACCCGCTCACCGGCGGGCGCCTTGCGGTTGCCCGACGCCGGGGCGTCGGGTGTGTTCGTCGCAGTACTCATCCGCGCTCCCAGAATGCAGGACCGACGGGCTCTTCGAAGTCACCGAGCGCTTCGAGGTTGCCCTCGCTGTTCACGCCGATCCGCAGCTGCGGAAGGGCGTGACCGGCCGGACCGAAGATGACGCGGGCGCCGTCGGAGAGGTCGAAGGTGGACTGGTGGCACGGGCAGAGCACGTGGTGCGTCTGCTGCTCGTAGAGGCTGATCGGGCAGCCGACGTGGGTGCAGATCTTCGAGAAGGCCACGATGCCCTCGTGGGCCCACTCGCGCTCGCGCTTGTCCTTGATGTCGTCCGGCTCGATGCGGACGATCATCAGGGCGGCCTTGGCGATCTGCGTCTGGAAGTCGTGCGCGTCCTCCTCCAGGCCCTCGGGCATGGCGAAGGTGAGCGAACCGACCACGACGTCCTCGGGACGCAGCGGCTGCATGGTGTTCATGTTGACGAGCTGCTTGCCCTTGGCCCACAGGGTCTTGCGGAGCTTGTCCTCCGGCAGCGGACCGAGGTCGCGCAGCAGCACCACACCGGAGAGCGGCACCAGGGCCAGCGCGCCGAACATGGTGTTGCGGATCAGCTTGCGCCGGCCGAGCGCGGACTCACGGGCACCGTCGGCGAAGTCGGACAGGACCTTCGCCTTGACCTCGGGCGAGGCCTCGATCGGGTGCCGGTCGTCGGCGACCTCGACGTCGGACATCAGGGTGCGCGCCCAGTGGACGGCACCGGCACCGATCAGGAAGAGCGCCAGCCCCAGGGAAAGACCCAGGGAGAAGTTGAGCGCGCTCACGTGCCCGATCGGGAAGATGTAGACGATCTTGTCGACCGGGAAGATGACGTAGGAGGCGATGAACGCCACCGTCGCCAGCATGGACAACAGGAACATCAGCGCGACGGTGCGCTCGGAGCGCTTCGCGGCCCGCTCGTCGATGTCCTGGATGCGCGGCTGGTGGGCCGGCAGTCCCGGGTCGGCGAACGGGTCGTCGTGCGCCTTGTCCACCACGCCGTGCGCGGTGTGGCCCTGCGCGTCGGGCAGGTTCTCTTCTGGAATCTCTTGGCTACTCATGACTTCTTGGCCTTAGCGGTGTGGGCCGCGACCCAGACGGCGATTGCGATCAGACCACCCAGGCCGAAGATCCAGCCGAACAGGCCCTCGCTGACCGGACCCAGACCACCGAGGCTGAGACCGCCGGGGGATGCCGTGTCGGAGCTGTTGACGGTCTTGACGTAGGCGATGATGTCCCGCTTCTGCTCGGTGGGCATCGTCGAGTCGGGGAAGGACGGCATGTTCTGCGGGCCGGTCAGCATGGCCTCGTAGAGGTGCTTCGGGCTCACGCCCTCCAGGTCCGGCGCGTACTTGCCGTCCGTCAGGGCGCCGCCCCGGCCGGTGAAGTTGTGGCACTGCGCACAGTTGGTGCGGAAGAGCTCGCCACCCTTGGCGATGTCCGCACCCGCCGGGTCGACCTGGCTCTTGTTCGGGACGACCGGACCGGCGCCGAGCGACGCGACGTAGGCCGCGAGCTGGTCGATCTCGGCCTGGCTGTAGATGACCTTCTTCTTCGGCACCTGGGCGCCCGGCTGCTGCGCGGGCATACGGCCGGTGCCGACCTGGAAGTCCACGGCGGCGGAGCCCACGCCGACAAGCTGGGGCCCGTCGGTGGTGCCCTGACCGCCGGTCCCGTGGCAGCTGGCGCAACCGACGGAGTACAGCTTCTTGCCCTCTTCGATGGCGAGGGACTGGGCGGTGTCGTCGGCCTGTGCCTTGCTCGCGGGCGCAAACGCGGCGTACAGCCCCCCGGTGGCCGCCAGCGCGAGGAGTAGTACGACGACCGCCGCCAACGGATGGCGTCGTCGTGCGGAGAGCTTTTTCACGGATTACCCCGGTGTCAGGATCTTCTGCGTCGATGCTGGATGTGGTTCGGGCTCGGGCCCGGTTACTTGATCATGTAGATCGTGGCGAAGAGGCCGATCCACACGACATCGACGAAGTGCCAGTAATAGGACACGACGATGGCAGCGGTCGCCTGTTCATGGGTGAACCTCCTGGCCGCGTAGGTCCTGCCCAGGACGAGCAGGAAGGCGATGAGACCGCCTGTCACATGCAGACCGTGGAAGCCGGTGGTCAGGTAGAACACCGAGCCGTACGGGTCGGAGGACAGCGAGAGGCCGTCCTTCTTCACCAGCTCCGTGTACTCGAAGACCTGGCCTCCGATGAAGATCGAACCCATCACGAAAGTGATCACGAACCAGGCACGGAGCTTCTTCACATCGCCCCGCTCCGCGGCGAAGACGCCGAGCTGGCAGGTGAGTGAGGAGAGAACCAGGATCGTGGTGTTCGTCGCCGAGAACGGGAAGTTCAGGGCGGACGCCATTTCCTTCCAGTGCTCTGGTCCGGTCACCGATCGCAGGGTGAAGTACATCGCGAAGAGGGCCGCGAAGAACATCAGCTCGGAGCTCAACCAGATGATGGTTCCGACGCTGGTGAGGTTCGGTCGATTGACCGACGGGTGCGCGTGCCCGGTATCTACTGTCGTTGCTGTCGCCACGCCGACATTATGTCGGTCGCTTATCCCGCCCTCACTCCGGGGGGTGCCGTTCGGTGTGTCAGGGGTGTGTGTCCTGCCCGAACGGCCCAGGGAAGCCCGGTCCGAACCGGTGCTGACAGGCTGTCGGTCGGAGTACGATCCGCGCATCGGAGGGCGCCCGTACCGCGGGCACCCCGAGTGCCCCGAAGACACGGATGTCACGGAGGAACCATGCAGCCGACCGCCACGGTCCTGGTCTACAGCGACAACGCGCACACCCGTGAGCAGGTGAGGCTGGCGGCAGGACGCAGGCCCGCCGCGGACGTGCCGCAGGTGCAGTTCCTGGAGTGCGCGACCCTGCCGGCCGTCCTGGAGGCCCTGGACCGCGGGGGCGTGGACGTCTGCGTGCTGGACGGCGAGACCGCCCCGGCGGGCGGGATGGGCGTCTGCCGGCAGATCAAGGACGAGATCTTCCGCTGCCCGCCGGTCCTGGTCCTCATCGGGCGCCCGCAGGACGCCTGGCTGGCCACCTGGAGCCGCGCGGACGCCGCTGTGACGCTGCCGGTGGAGCCGGTCGAGCTCGCCGACTCCCTGGCCTCCCTGCTGCGTTCCCGGCTCTCCGTGGGGGCCTGAGCCCCTCCTGCGTACGGTGCGGCGCACCCCCGGTCGTCAGACGCGGGGGCGCAGCCGCGCCGCCGCCACCTTGTCGACCTTCGGCGCCGTGGTGTCGTTGTGCAGGGCGCTGCCCTGCTGCCACTTGGCCCAGGACAGGTTCCAGTCGCCGTAGCCGTTGTCGAAGGGCGTCATGGTCTCGCCGTCGCTGCCGACGACGCTGACGATGTCGCCCCGGCGCACGGTGTTGTAGAACCACTCGGCCTCGCCGGTGCTCATGCCCGTGCAGCCGTGGCTGACGTTGGCGTATCCCTGCGATCCGGTGGACCAGGGGGCCGCGTGCACGTACTCGCCGCTCCAGGTCACCCGTGTGGCGTAGTAGACGTCGAGGTCGTACGACTCCGGTGAGCCGGCCGCGATGCCGATGGACTCCCCGCTCATACGTACGAGGTACTCCTTCTCCAGTACAACCTTGACGCCGTTGCGCGTGTCGAAGCCCGGTTTGCCCGTGGTGACTGGAATGGTGTTGATCACTTCCCCGTTGCGGAGCACCGTCATGACGTGCTCGGCGGCGTCGGTGACGGCTTCGATGCGGTCGCCGGTGGTGATCTTCAGCGGCTTCGCGGGCGCCCCGTAGAGCGCGTTGGTCACCTTGATGCCGGTGAGGTCGCTGCTGACCTCGATGCTGGCCTTGGTCGGCCAGTACTCCTTGGGCCGGTAGTGCAGCGTCTTGTCGTCGACCCAGTACCAGGACCCGGTGACCGCGGGCGTGGAGCGCACCTTGAGGCCCCGCTCGACGGTGGCACGGGAGGCGTTGTCGGTGACCGGGGCGCTGAGCGTGGCCGTCAGCGGCTGCCCGACGCCGTAGGTGCCCGCCTCGGGGCCGAAGGCGACCTTCAGGAACTTGGTGGCGCGCGCCGTGTCGAACGACATGGTGCGGGTGCCGGGGGCCCCGTCGTCGTCCTCCATACGGACTTTGACGGTGTAACGGGTGCCTGCGGCCAGCGGGGCCGTCGAGTGCCAGCGGAGTCCCTCGGCGTCGAGTTCGCCCGCCAGATGGCGTCCTGCGGCGTCCACGGCCGTGACGTCGGTGATCCGTCCGTCGTCGGCGTCGACCCGGATCTCCAGCGGTTTGTCGGGGTCGACCTTCTTGCCGCCGTCCGGCGTGTTGAACGTGATCTCGTCGGCCGCGTCGAAGGGCTGCGCCGAGAGGGGGTGACCATCGGAATCCCCGCAGGCTGCCGCCCCGGCGACCAGAGTCGCGGCCAGCAGAGTGCAGCTCACTACGGGACGGATGCGCGGCGTGTGGTTCATGAACTCACGCTAAGAACATTCGTCCGTTTCAGCGCGCGGGGCGACTGCAAACGGGGGGCCGGCACTTCGCGGTGGAAGTGTCGGCCCCCCGTCAGGTGGAGCGGTGTGCTAGCGGCGCTGCGGCCTCACTGGGTGCGGTTCTCACCGTGGTAGTACTCGAAGACCCAGCCGAAGAGGCCGATCAGGATGACCGGCATCGAGAAGTACATCAGCCACCAGCCGAAGGCGACGCTCATGAAGGCGAACGCGCCGCCGATCGCCAGCGCGAGCGGCTGCCAGCTGTGCGGGGAGAAGAACCCCACCTCGCCGGCCTCGTCCGCCACGTCGGCTTCCTTGTTGTCCTGCGCCATGGCGTCGACCCGCCGGGCCGTGAAGGCCAGGTAGAAGCCGACCATGATGCTCAGGCCGAACGCGAGGAACAGGGCGGTGGTACCGACCGGCTCCTTCGACCAGACCCCGTACGTGATGGCCATGACCAGCATGAACACCGAGAGGCCGAGGAACATCTTGCCCTGGATCTTCACTTGCCCGCCTCCTTGCCGCCGGCGAGGGCCTTGTCGGCCTCGTCGGCGTGGTCGAGCTGCTCCAGCGCGGTGATCTCCGGGTGGTGCAGGTCGAACGCCGGGGATTCCGAGCGGATACGGGGCAGCGTGAGGAAGTTGTGCCGCGGCGGCGGGCAGGAGGTCGCCCACTCGAGCGAACGGCCGTAGCCCCACGGGTCGTCGACCTCGATCTTCTTGCCGTACTTCGCGGTCTTCCAGACGTTGTAGAAGAACGGCAGGATCGACAGGCCGAGCAGGAACGACGAGATCGTCGAGATGGTGTTCAGGGCGGTGAAGCCGTCCGCGGCGAGGTAGTCCGCGTAACGCCGCGGCATGCCCTCCGCGCCCAGCCAGTGCTGCACCAGGAACGTGCCGTGGAAGCCCACGAACAGCGTCCAGAAGGTGATCTTCCCGAGCCGCTCGTCCAGCATCTTGCCGGTGAACTTCGGCCACCAGAAGTGGAAGCCGGAGAACATCGCGAACACCACGGTGCCGAAGACGACGTAGTGGAAGTGCGCCACCACGAAGTACGAGTCGGAGACGTGGAAGTCCATCGGCGGCGAGGCCAGGATGACGCCGGTCAGACCACCGAAGGTGAAGGTGATCAGGAAGCCGATCGCCCAGAGCATCGGTGTCTCGAAGGACAACGAGCCCTTCCACATCGTGCCGATCCAGTTGAAGAACTTCACCCCGGTGGGTACCGCGATGAGGAACGTCATGAAGGAGAAGAACGGCAGGAGTACACCGCCGGTGACGTACATGTGGTGGGCCCACACGGTCACCGAGAGGCCGGCGATGGAAATCGTCGCGGCCACCAGACCGATGTAACCGAACATCGGCTTGCGGCTGAATACCGGAATCACTTCGGAAATGATTCCGAAGAATGGCAACGCGATGATGTACACCTCTGGATGGCCGAAGAACCAGAAGAGGTGTTGCCAGAGCAACGCGCCGCCGTTGGACGCGTCGAAGATATGGGCACCGAACTTGCGGTCCGCCTCCAGGGCGAACAGCGCGGCCGCCAGGACCGGGAAGGCCAGCAGGACCAGCACACCGGTCAGCAGGACGTTCCAGGTGAAGATCGGCATGCGGAACATCGTCATGCCGGGCGCGCGCATGCAGATGATCGTGGTGATGAAGTTGACCGAGCCGAGGATCGTGCCGAAGCCGGAGAAGGCCAGACCCATGATCCACATGTCGGCGCCGACACCCGGCGAACGGACGGCGTCCGAGAGCGGGGAGTAGGCGAACCACCCGAAGTCGGCCGCACCCTGGGGGGTGAGGAAGCCGGCCACCGCGATGATCGAGCCGAAGAGGTACAGCCAGTACGCGAACATGTTCAGCCGCGGGAACGCCACGTCGGGCGCGCCGATCTGCAGCGGCATGATCCAGTTCGCGAACCCGGCGAACAGCGGCGTCGCGAACATCAGCAGCATGATCGTGCCGTGCATCGTGAACGCCTGGTTGAACTGCTCGTTCGACATGATCTGCGTGCCCGGACGGGCCAGCTCGGCGCGCATGAAGAGCGCCATCAGACCGCCGATGCAGAAGAACGCGAACGAGGTGACCAGGTACATCGTGCCGATCGTCTTGTGGTCAGTGGTGGTCAGCCACTTGATGACGACGTTTCCCGGCTGCTTGCGCCGGACCGGCAGTTCGTCCTCGTACGAGTCGTCTGCTGGCGCGGCACCCTGAGGTTCGTTGAGGATGCTCACAGTTTGTTCGTCTCCGCATTCCTGGCCGGGTCAGTCTGCTCGATGCCGGCCGGCACGTAGCCCGTCTGACCCTTCTCCGCCAGCTCCTTGAGGTGCGCCTGGTAGCGCTCCGGGGAGACGACCTTGACGTTGAAGAGCATCCGGGAGTGGTCGACGCCGCAGAGCTCGGCGCACTTGCCCAGGAAGGTGCCCTCCTGGGTGGCGGTCACCTCGAAGGCGTTGGTGTGGCCCGGAATGACGTCCTGCTTCATGAGGAACGGCACCACCCAGAAGGAGTGGATGACGTCACGCGAAGTCAGGATGAAACGGACCTTCTCCCCCTTGGGCAGCCACAGGGTCGGGCCGGGGTTGCCCGTCTGGGGGTTCCGGTCTCCCGGGATACCGGCGTCGTACACGCCGTCGGCACCCTTGGGGAAGGCCTTCTGGAACCTGTCCGGAATGGCGTCGAGCTCCTTGGGGATCTCGTTGCCCGTGGTGGCGGAGCCGTCCACGTCCTCGATGTAGTTGAAGGCCCAGCTCCACTGGTAGCCGACCACGTTGATGGTGTGGGCCGGCTTGTCGGAGAGCGAGAGGAGCTTCGTCTCGTCCCGTGCGGTGAAGTAGAACAACACCGAGACGATGATCAGGGGGACCACGGTGTACAGCGCCTCGATGGGCATGTTGTACCGGGTCTGCGGAGGTACCTCCACCTTGGTGCGGCTGCGCCGGTGGAAGATGACGCTCCACAGGATCAGACCCCAGACCAGCACGCCCGTGGCGAGCGCTGCCGCCCACGAGCCCTGCCAGAGGGAAAGAATCCGTGGGGCCTCTTCCGTTACCGGCGTAGGCATACCAAGGCGGGGGAAGTCCTTGTACGTGCAACCGGTGGCGGTCGCCAGGATCAGGCCCGCAGTCAGCACCTGCGGCAGCTTCCGCCGCATCGGGCGCCGCGACGAGCGGTCGGAGCCGTTGGGACTCACGTAGCGCCTTCCCGAGAGTCTCGCCCGCACGGTCGGCGCGGCCGTGTCGCTGGTCGGTCGCCGGCCCTGTACGGGCAGGGGTTTGGATGTTTATGCGGACCAAACCCTACTGGACGCCATTTGGGGTCGCGCGGGGAGGGTGCCCAACGCGCCGCCCGACTCCCCGAAGGGGTGGAATTCGCGCCTCCGACCGCCATCTGACGCCTTCTCTCCCGCCTCCGCCCCCGCCCCCGGCCGCGCTCGGCCGGGGGCGGGCTAGCGTGGCCGGATGCCCTACTTCGACATGGCGTCCGCCGCTCCCCTGCATCCCGTCGCCCGCCAGGCCCTGCTTGCCGCGCTGGACGAGGGCTGGGCCGATCCGGCCCGGCTGTACCGCGAGGGGCGGCGGGCCCGGCTGCTGCTGGACGCCGCACGGGAGGCGGCGGCGGAGGGGGTGGGCTGCCGCCCCGACGAGCTGACGTTCACTCCTTCGGGCACCCGCGCGGTGCACGCCGGAATTTCCGGGGCGCTCGCGGGACGTCGGCGTGTCGGCCGCCATCTGGTGGTGTCGGCGGTCGAACACTCGTCGGTGCTGCACTCCGCGGCGGACCACGAGGAGCGGGGCGGCACGGTCGGCCGGGTACCGGTGGAGCGGAACGGCGCGGTGGACCCGGAGACGTACGGGCAGGCGCTGCGCGAGGACACGGCGCTGGCCTGTCTGCAGTCGGCCAGCCACGAGGTCGGCACCGAGCAGCCGGTGGCCGAGGTGGCCGCGCTCTGCCGCTCGGCGGGGGTGCCGCTGCTGGTGGACGCGGCCCAGTCGCTGGCCTGGGGGCCGGTGCCGGAGGGCTGGTCGCTGCTGGCGGGCAGCGCGCACAAGTGGGGCGGTCCTGCCGGGGTCGGGCTGCTCGCGGTGCGCAAGGGTGTCCGGTTCGCGCCCCAGGGGCCGTCCGACGAGCGGGAGTCGGGGCGGGCGCCGGGCTTCGAGAACCTGCCGGCGATCGTCGCGGCGGCCGCTTCCCTGCGGGCGGTGCGGGCGGAGGCGGCGGCCGAGTCGGTGCGGCTGCGGGCGCTGGTGGACCGGTTGCGGACGCGGGTGCCCGAACTGGTGCCCGATGTGGAGGTGGTCGGCGACCCGGTGCGGCGGCTGCCGCATCTGCTCACCTTCTCCTGTCTCTATGTCGACGGGGAGACGCTGCTCCACGAGCTGGACCGGGCCGGGTTCTCCGTCTCGTCCGGTTCGTCCTGCACCAGCAGCACGCTGACGCCGAGCCATGTGCTCAAGGCGATGGGGGTGCTGTCGGAGGGCAACGTGCGGATCTCGCTGCCGACGGGCACCACGGAGGAGGACGTCGACCGCTTCCTGGACGTGCTGCCGGGCCTGGTCGCCGGGGTGCGCGAGAGGCTGGCGGCGCCCGCGGCGGCCCCCTCCCCCGCCCCGGCCCCCGGGCCGGCCGGTTCGCTGGTGCTCGACACACGCGGCAAGCGGTGCCCCGTCCCGGTGATCGAACTCGCAAAGGTGATCGGAGGGGTGCCCGTGGGCGGCACGGTGACCGTGCTCTCCGACGACGAGGCGGCCCGGCTCGACATCCCCGCCTGGTGCGCGATGCGGGAGCAGGAGTACGTGGGCGAGGAGCCGGCGGACCGGGGCGCGGCCCATGTGGTCCGCCGGCTCTCCTGAGGGGCGCCGCGGGCCCGGTGCGCCGGGCCGGGGCGTCAGGCCAGGTGCGTACGGACCTCGGCGGCGGCCTCGTAGCCGTACGCCTTGGTGAAGCGGTCCATGAAGTGGTCGCGGTGCAGGGTGTACTCCTGGGTGCCGACCGTCTCGATGACGAGCGTGGCGAGCATGCAGCCGACCTGGGCGGCCCGCTCCAGGCCGACGCCCCAGGCGAGGCCGGAGAGGAAACCGGCCCGGAAGGCGTCGCCGACGCCGGTGGGGTCGGCCTTGACCTTCTCCTCGGGGCAGCCGACCTCGATGGGCTCCTCGCCGACCCGCTCGATGCGCACGCCCCGCGCGCCGAGCGTGGTCACCCGGTGGCCGACCTTGCCCAGGATCTCCTCGTCGGTCCAGCCGGTCTTGGACTCGATGAGCCCCTTCTCGTACTCGTTGGAGAAGAGGTACGTGGCGCCTTCGAGGAGGATGCGGATCTCGTCGCCCTCCATGCGGGCGATCTGCTGCGAGAAGTCGGCGGCGAACGGGATGCCGCGGGTGCGGCACTCCTCGGTGTGCCGGAGCATCCCCTCGGGGTCGTCGGCGCCGATGGAGACGAGGTCGAGGCCGCCCACCCGGTCGGCGACGGCCTTCAGCTCGATGAGCCGGGCCTCGCTCATGGCGCCGGTGTAGAAGGAGCCGATCTGGTTGTGGTCGGCGTCGGTGGTGCAGACGAAGCGGGCGGTGTGCAGGACCTCGGAGATCCGCACCGAGCCGGTGTCCACGCCGTGCCGGTCGAGCCAGGCGCGGTACTCCTCGAAGTCGGAGCCGGCCGCGCCGACCAGGATCGGCCGGGTGCCGAGCAGGCCCATGCCGAAGGCGATGTTGGCGGCGACCCCTCCCCGGCGTACGTCCAGATTGTCGACCAGGAAGGAGAGGGAGACCGTGTGCAGCTGGTCCGCGACCAGCTGGTCGGCGAAGCGGCCGGGGAAGGTCATGAGGTGGTCGGTGGCGATGGAGCCGGTGACTGCGATACGCACGGAGACTGCTCCTGCGGGGGTCGGGGGGAACGGGTGTCCGCGTCCCTCGGGTGGAGTGACACCTCACGCTACCCGCTCGTCCGTGGCCGCGAAGCGGAAAAACTACCCGATAGTAGGGCTTTCTTCCCAGGCATCGAGGTGCTTACGGTGCCGTCATGTCGAACCACATCGCCCCGCGCGAGTCCGAGACGGGTCTGGCCGAGCTGCGCGGAGACTGCGCACGGATGGCTCCGCACTGGGCTGCCCCCGTCAGGACCACTCCTACCCGCGTCGCGCCCGCTCTGATCAACGGGGTGACCGTGCCGCCCGCCTCCGCCCGGATGATCGACGCGACGGCCGAGTACGGGAACTGAGGGAACCGCGCGCCCCGCTGCTCCGTCCCAGCCGTGTCCGCCCCCGCCGGCGGACCGTGTGCCGGCCCGGCACACGACGGCGATGCAGGCGAAGGAGCGATCCGGTGAGCACCGAGCGACCCGACAACGACGTGACCACCACCCGGCGGCGTTCCCCGCTGGTCGCGGCCTCGGTGGCGGGCGCCGTCCTGCTGGCCGGCGGCGGCGGCGCGTACTGG
>NZ_JAKRGC010000100.1 GCF_022347745.1 Streptomyces sp. OfavH-34-F | reverse complement strand
ATCTCACGGGCCGCGGTCGGGCCCCGGCGTCGCGGCCCCCCCGGGCACCGCGAGGGCGATCAGCGCGGCCACGGCCGCGAAGCCCTGGAACATCCAGCTGAGCAGGGTGAGCTGCATCTCGGTCGGGAGCGCGTCGAAGTGGTCGAACATCTCGTAGTGCACGATCCGCGCCACGCCGATGACCGCGCCCGGCAGCAGCAGCGCGGCGGCGATCAGTCCGAAGGGACGCGCGTGCGTCGCCCGGGCGACCGCGCCGATCGCGCAGAACAGGCACAGCAGGGCCAGCGTCACGGCGCCCCAGCCCGGCGGGGCACCGGTCAGCTGCTGTCCGATCCGGTCCCCGCCCGTGAACCACTCGGGGAACAGCTCCGGGTACCGCACCATCTGGCGGATCTCCCAGGCGATCAGCACCGCCCCGGCCGCGCCCAGTGCCAGGAACGCCACGACGCCCGCGCCCGGCCCCGGCCTGGTGGGCAGCGGCTCGTAGGAGTCGGCCGGGGGCCTGCGGCCGGCCCCGGCGGTAATGATCATCGCGGCGCCCGCGGCGAGGGCCACGAAGGCGCAGATCAGGGCGCGTGAGCGCAGGTCGTCGGAGTAGCCGGACTCCATGAGCCGGTTGTCGATCGTCCAGAGCCCGGGGAGCCGGACGGCGAGGGTGACCGCCCCGGCGGCGATGAGCGCGGGGCCGGCGACGGTGGTGCGCAGGGCGGCCACGGCGACCGCGACGTACACCACGAACAGGACGACGTCCATGGCGGACGTCGTGGGCAGGACCCACAGGCCGCTCTCGTGGAACCCGGCCCAGTACCGCCACACTTGGCCGAAATCCGCCGCCCGGACGTCCCGTATCAGCCAGCAGGCGACCATCACCGCGAGCACGGCGGACAGGACGGCTCCGGTGACTCTTGCTCCGCGGGTGAGTATCACCCCGTCGATACTTCCGTGCGGCCGCCCTCCGGACAAGAGGGCCGACGCCGCCGGTATCACGGTGTGCCGCCGGGCGGTTGACGCTGCGTCAGCGCACCCGGCTGCTTCCGGCGGGCGGGGGCGGGCCCTGTTCGCCGCCGGGGGCGGCCGGTCCGGCGCCGGGCTCCGTCCGCCGCGCCGCCCGCGCCGCCGCGTCGGCCTGGCCGTCCTCGCCCGGCGCGCCGTCCGGCCGGTCCTCCGGCGGGACCACCCGCTTCTCCTCCGCGAAGTGGCAGGCCGAGTCGTGGCGGGCGGGGCTGTCCGTGTCCCGGAAGACCGCCGGGACCGCGAGCAGCGGCACCTCCAGCTCGCACCGCTTCTGCGCCTTCCAGCAGCGGGTGCGGAAGCGGCAGCCGGACGGCGGGTTGGCCGGCGAGGGCACGTCGCCGTGCAGGATGATCCGCTCCCGGAACTCGCGCGCCGTCGGGTCCGGCACCGGAACGGCGGAGAGCAGCGCCTGGGTGTACGGGTGCGTGGGGTGGTCGTAGATCTCCGCGTCCGTGCCGATCTCGACGAACCGGCCGAGGTACATGACGCCGACCCGGTCGGAGATGTGCCGCACGATCGACAGGTCGTGCGCGATGAAGACGTAGCTCAGGCCGAACTCCGCCTGGAGCTTGTCGAGCAGGTTGACGACCTGGGCCTGGACGGAGACGTCGAGCGCGGAGACCGGCTCGTCGGCGACGATGATCTCGGGGTTGAGCGCGAGGCCGCGGGCGATGCCGATGCGCTGGCGCTGCCCGCCGGAGAACTGGTGCGGGTAGCGGTTGATGTACTCCGGGTTGAGGCCGACGACGTCCAGCAGGTCCTGGACCTTGCGGCGGCGGCTGCCCTTGGGGGCGACCTCGGGGTGGATCTCGTACGGCTCCCCGATGATGTCGCCGACCGTCATGCGGGGGTTGAGCGAGGTGTACGGGTCCTGGAACACCATCTGGATGTTGCGGCGCACGGCCTTGAGCGCCCGCCCGGACAGCTGGGTGACGTCCTCGCCCTTGTACCGGATGGAGCCGGCCGTCGGCTTCTCCAGGTGGACGAGGAGCCGGGCGACCGTGGACTTGCCGCAGCCGGACTCCCCCACGACGCCGAGGGTCTCGCCGGCCCCGAGGTCGAAGGAGACCCCGTCGACGGCCTTGACCGCGCCGACCTGCTTCTTGATGAGGACGCCCTGGGTCAGCGGGAAGTGCTTGACGAGGTCGCGCACCTCCAGGATCGGCTCGCCGCCCGGACGCGCCCGCGTGCTCTCCGCCTGGTCAGCGTGCATCGAGCGTCTCCTTCCAGAAGTGGCAGGCGCTCTGCCGGTGCGCGGCCACGTCGTACAGCGGCGGCACGTCGGTGCGGCAGACGTCCTGGGCCATCGGGCAGCGCGGGTTGAAGGCGCAGCCGGGCGGGATGTGGAGCAGGTTGGGCGGCAGGCCCTTGATGGCGTACAGCTCCCGGCCCTTCTGGTCGAGGCGGGGGATGGAGGCGAGCAGGCCCTTGGTGTACGGGTGGGCGGGCGCCCGGTAGATGTCGTGCACGGGCGAGGTCTCGACGATCCGGCCCGCGTACATCACGGCGATCTTGTCGGCGACGTCGGCGACGACGCCGAGGTCGTGGGTGATGAGGATGAGGCCCATGTTGAGTTCGCGCTGGAGCTCCGCGAGGAGGTCCATGACCTGGGCCTGGACGGTGACGTCGAGGGCGGTGGTGGGTTCGTCGGCGATGATCAGGGAGGGCTCCAGGGCGAGCGCCATCGCGATCATGATGCGCTGGCGCATACCGCCGGAGAACTGGTGCGGGTAGTTGCCGACCCGTTCCCTGGCGGCCGGGATGCGGACCCGGTCCATCAGCTCGACGGCCTTGGCCTTCGCGTCCTTGCGGGACATGCCGCGGTGCACGACGTACATCTCGCCGAGCTGTTCGCCCACGGTGAGGACGGGGTTGAGGGAGGAGAGGGCGTCCTGGAAGATCATGGCCATCTCCTGGCCGCGGATCTTCCGGCGCTCCTCCCGCTTCATCTTCAGCAGGTCGCGGTCCTTGAACAGGATCTCGCCGCCGCTGATCTTCCCGGGCGGCATGTCGAGGATGCCCATGACGGCCTGGGCGGTGACCGACTTGCCGGAGCCCGATTCGCCCAGGACCGCGAGCGTCTCGCCCTCGGCCACCGAGTAGTTGACGCCGTTGACGGCCCGGACGATCCCGTCGCGGGTGTGGAACTCCACGTGCAGATCGCGTACTTCGAGCAGCATGGCAGCGGACTCCTCAGCGCAGCTTGGGGTCGAGGGCGTCGCGCACCGCGTCGCCGAGCATGATGAAGGCGAGCACCGTGACGGCCAGCGCGCCGGCCGGCCAGAGGAGCATGTGCGGGGCGTTGCGGATGTACTGGGACGCTGCGGAGATGTCGATGCCCCAGGAGACGGCGGGCGGCTTGAGGCCGACGCCGAGGAACGACAGGGTCGCCTCCAGGGAGATGTAGGTGCCCAGCGCGATGGTCGCCACGACGATGACCGGGGCGACGGCGTTCGGCGTGATGTGGCGCAGCATCATCCGGCTGTTGGAGGCGCCGAGCGCGCGGGCCGCCTGGACGTAGTCGTTGTGCTTGGCGGTGATGACGGAGCCGCGGGCGATGCGGGCGATCTGCGGCCAGCCGAGGAGCACGATGAAGCCGACCACCGGCCAGACGGTGGAGCTGGTCACCACGGAGAGGAAGACCAGGCCGCCGAGGACGACGGGGATGCCGAAGAAGATGTCGGTGAGGCGGGAGAGGATCGCGTCCCACCAGCCGCCGAAGAACCCCGCGAAGCCGCCGAGGACGCTGCCGATGACGGCGACGCCGAGGGTGGAGCAGATGCCGACGGTGACGGAGTTGCGGGCGCCGTGGACGACGCGGGTGTAGACGTCGCAGCCCTGGCCGTCGAAGCCGAAGGGGTGGCCGGGCTGTGAGCCCTGCTGGGCCTTGCCGAGGTCGCAGTCGAGCGGGTCGCCGGAGGCGATGAGCTGCGGCCAGATCGAGATGACCACGAGGAACAGGATGATCAGGGCGGAGATGAGGAAGACCGGGTTGCGCAGCAGGTCGCGCCGGGCGTCGGACCACAGGCTCTGCGGCTTGCTCTCGGGGCCGGTGCCCTCGGGGCCGCCGGGGGTCTTCTCCAGACTGTCGCCCTCGTCGAGCGCCAGGTCCATCGGGCCGCCCGCGCCGGCCGCCGAGATCGCCTCGTCCGGTGTCTGGTCAGGCATAGCGAATCCTCGGGTCGAGTACGGCGTAGAGGAGGTCGACGATCAGGTTGGCCGCCAGGAAGACGAGCACCAGGACGGTGACGAACCCGACGACGGTCTGCGAGTTCTGCCGCAGGATGCCCTGGTAGAGCTGGTAGCCGACGCCGTGGATGTTGAAGATCCGCTCGGTGACGATCGCCCCGCCCATGAGCGCGCCCACGTCGGTGCCGATGAAGGTGACGACGGGGATCAGCGAGTTGCGCAGCAGGTGCCGGACGACCACGCGGCGCCGGGGCAGGCCCTTGGCGGTGGCGGTGCGGACGTAGTCGGCGCGGGTGTTCTCGGCGATCGAGGTGCGGGTGAGCCGGGTGACGTACGCCAGGGAGACGGAGGCGACCACCAGGCCGGGGATGATCAGCTCGCCGAGGGGGGCCTCCGGTGAGACGGAGGGCTTGATGACGCCCCACTGGACGCCCAGGAGCAGCTGGAGCAGCAGACCGGTGACGAAGGTCGGGATGGAGATGACGATGAGCGTCAGGATCAGCACGGTGGTGTCCACGGGCCGGCCGCGGCGCAGTCCGGTGACGACGCCGAGGCTGATGCCGATGACGATCTCGAAGAGGATCGCGACGAGGGTGAGGCGGATGGTGATGGGGAACGCGGTGCCCATCAGCTCGGTGACCTTCTGCCCGTTGAACGCGGTGCCGAAGTCGCCGGTGAAGACGTTGCCCATGTAGGTGAGGTATTGCTGCCAGACCGGCTTGTCGAGGCCGAATTCGGAGCGGAGTTGGGCGGCGGTCGCCGGGTCGCACTGACGGTCGCCGCAGAGACCCGCGATGGGGTCACCCATCACGTTCACCATCAGGAAGATCAACAGCGTGGTGCCGAAGAAGACCGGGATCATCTGCAGCAGCCGCCGGATCACATAACGTCCCATGAAGGGCTCCGGGGGTCGCGGGGGACGGAGGCTGAGGAGTCGGGTGACGGGACGGCCGGGCGGCCGGCGCGGTCGCGCGCGGGCCGCCCGGCTCCGTTCCCTACTTGACCTTGATCTGCTCGTACACCGGGACGCTGAACTGGTTCAGCGAGACGTTGGTGATGTTCTCCGAGTAGCCGGCGCTGCCGTTCTGGTACCAGAGCGGGATGACGGGCATCTCCATCACCATCACCTTCTCGGCGTCCTGGAAGGTGGAGACGGCCTTGGCCTTGTCGGTCTCGGCGTTGGCCTTGTCGACGAGGTCGTCGAACTGCTGGTTGCTCCACTTCCCGTCGTTGGACGAGGCGTTGGTGTAGTAGACCGGCTGGAGGAAGTTCTGGATCAGCGGGTAGTCCATCTGCCAGCCGGCGCGCCAGGGGCCGTGCAGCTTCTGCTGGGAGACCTTGCTGCGGAAGTCGGCGAAGGTGCCGACGGGGGCGCCGACGCAGGCCCGGTTGTTGCCCATGACCTTGTTGATGCTGTTGCAGACGGCGTCGACCCACTCCTTGTGCGAGCCGGTGTCCCCGTTGTACGAGATCTTGAGCTGGCCGCCGGGGATGCCGCCGCCTTCCTGGATCAGCTTCTTGGCCTCGGCGGCGTTGTACGTGCACTCCTTGCCGCAGAGGCCCTTCTTGAAGCCGCCGTCCTCGCCGAGGACCGGGGACGTCCAGTCGGAGGCGGGGGTGCGGGTCTTCTGGAAGATCTGGTCGGTGATCTGCTCCCGGTTGATCGCCATGGACAGGCCCTGGCGGACCTTGGCCGCGCCGGGGGTGTCCCACTGCTTGTCGTAGAACGGGAAGGCGAGGGTCTGGATGATGCCGGCCGGGGTGTTGATGTAGCGGTCACCGAGGTCCGACTTGACGTTCTTGAGCTGCGAGGCGGGCACGTCGTCGACGAGGTCGAGGTTGCCCGCGGTCAGGTCGGTGTAGGCGGTGTTGTTGTCGGTGTAGACCTTGAGGTCGATGCCGCCGTTCTGCGCCTTGTCGTCGCCGGGGTAGCCGTCCCACTTGCGCAGGCTCATCGAGGAGCCCTTGGTGTACTTCTCGATGGTGTACGGGCCGTTGCCGACCGGCTTGGAGAGCCAGCCGGCGTGGTCGCTGAAGAAGGCCTTGGGCAGCGGGGCGAAGGCCGGGTAGCCGAGGGTGTCGGGCCACAGCGAGAACTTCTGCGACAGCTTGACCGTGAAGGTCATGTCGTTGACGATCTTGAGGCCGGAGAGCTTGGTGGCGCTGGCCTTGCCGGACTCCGGGTGGACGTCCTCGTAGCCGTCGATGTAGCCGAAGAAGTAGGCGTTCTTCTGGTTGTTCTTGAGCAGCGCGCCGTAGTTCCAGGCGTCCACGAAGGACTTGGCGGTGATCTTCTCACCGTTGCTGAAGGTCCAGCCGTCCTTCACCGTCACGGTGAAGTTCTGGTTGTCCTTGGTCTCGATCTTCTCGGCGAGCATGTTCAGCGCCTCGCCGGTCTTCGGGTCGTACCGCTTCAGACCCCGGAAGATCATGTCGAGCACCTTGCCGCCCTGCACCTCGTTCGTGTTGGCCGGCTCCAGGGGGTTCTGCGGGTCACCCCAGGAGGAGCTCACGATTCCGTCGGCGCCACCTCCGCCGCCGCCGCCGCTGTCGCCCCCGCCGCAGGCCGTCGCCGCCAGGGCGACGGCAGCCGCGCATGCGGCCCACTTGACGTGTGTGGCTCCGCGCATGGACTGCCTCCTCGTAGTGCACCGGCTCACGTGAGGACAAATATCACCCCATATCGGGTCCGATGCCTACATACACCAGCCATACGGGTCATCAGGGCCGCAAGAAGGGGCCAGGAGCCGGGCGCGGACGCGCTCTGCGGGGACCGGGCGAAGGGCGCGGCGCGGGAGCGGCGCCACCGTCGGCGGGGACGGTGCGAACGGAATCCGCGCTTCCTCGTACAGAACCTCAATACTCCATCAATTCCCTTACATACCAGTGGTGTTCATCCATAGCGTGACGCGTGCACCACCCGAGAACGCCCGCGTACCAGGAGGACCTGCGTGAAGCGCGTCATCAGCACCACCCTCACCACCGCTCTGCTCGGTGCCGGCATCGTGGCCGGGGCCGCCGCCCCCGCGGTGGCCGGCGCGGCCTGCGACAGCAGTCCGATCTACTCGATCGGCGACAAGAAGACCGTCTGGCGCGCCACCCAGGTGCACAGCGACTGGGCGAGGCCCGGGGTGACCATCTCCTACGCCAAGAACAAGACCGGTTCCTGGACCGCGACCGGGACGGCGACCGTCGGCGCCGAGGCAGGCGTCATCTTCGCCAAGGCGTCGACCTCCTTCAGCGTCTCGGTCGGCAAGACCTGGTCCAAGTCGGACACCTGGACGTACGCCGCCACGGTCCAGAAGAAGAAGGGCAAGACGCGCGGCCGGCTGATGATGTACCACGAGGCCAAGGGCTTCAGCGTGACGAAGTACCGGATGGTGCCCAAGAGCACCGGCGGCTGCAAGAAGAGCAAGATCTGGAAGAAGAGCAACAACATCGCCCCGGTGAAGAGGAACAACAACCTCTGGGGCATCCAGTACCAGTAGCACCGCAGGCCGGGCGCGGTCCGTCATGAACAGCGGAGGGTGACGGACCGCCCGGGCGGCCGGGTACGACGAAGGCGCCCCGGAACCGATGGGTTCCGGGGCGCCTTGCGTCGCGCGCGGCGTTACGAGGCCGCGCCCACCACGTCCTTCTCCTCCGCGAAGTGGCAGGCCGACTCGTGGGCGGCCGGCGACTTCGCGTCCTTGAAGCGCTCGGGGACCGCGAGGAGCGGCACCTCGGTGGCGCACTTGTCCTGGGCCTTCCAGCACCGGGTGCGGAAGCGGCAGCCGGACGGCGGGTTGGCCGGCGAGGGGACGTCACCGCTGAGGATGATCCGCTCGCGGCCCTCGCGGGCGGCCGGGTCGGGGACCGGGACGGCCGACAGCAGCGCCTGGGTGTAGGGGTGCGTCGGGTGGTCGTAGATCTGGACGTCCGTACCGATCTCGGCCATCTTACCGAGGTACATGACGCCGACCCGGTCGGAGATGTGCCGCACGATCGACAGGTCGTGCGCGATGAAGAGGTAGGACAGGTTGAACTCGTCCTGGAGCTTCTCCATCAGGTTGACGACCTGCGCCTGCACCGACACGTCGAGCGCGGAGACCGGCTCGTCGCAAATGATGATCTCCGGGTTGAGCGCGAGGCCGCGGGCGATGCCGATGCGCTGGCGCTGACCGCCGGAGAACTGGTGCGGGTAGCGGTTGATGTACTCCGGGTTGAGGCCGACGACGTCCAGCAGGTCCTGCACGCGGCGCCGCCGGTCGCCCTTGGGGGCCACCTCGGGGTGGATCTCGTACGTCTCGCCGATGATGTCGCCCACCGTCATGCGGGGGTTCAGCGAGGTGTACGGGTCCTGGAACACCATCTGGATGTTGCGGCGCACGGCCTTCAGCGCGCGGCCGGACAGCTTGGTGATGTCCTGGCCCTTGAAGAAGACCTCGCCCGCAGTGGCCCGCTCCAGCGTCATCAGGAGCTTGGCGACCGTGGACTTGCCGCAGCCGGACTCGCCCACGATGCCGAGGGTCTCGCCCGCGTACAGGTCGAACGAGATGCCGTCGACGGCCTTGACCGCGCCGACCTGCTTCTTGAAGAGGATGCCCTGCGTCAGCGGGAAGTGCTTGACGAGGTTGCGCACCTGGAGGATCGGCTCCCCCTGCGACACGGGCGCGTCGATGGCGGCTACGGCCTCCGCCACGCTCGCCGCGTCGACGGTCTCGACGTCGGAGACGTTGGGGGTGGCGTCCACGGACTTCTTCGAGATGTCAGCCATGGATCGTCTCCTTCCAGAAGTGACAGGCGCTGCGGCGGCCGGCCAGCTCGGTGCCGTCCTTTCCGGTCACCGGCTGGAGGGCCGGGACGTCGGAACGGCAGATGTCCTGGGCCACGGTGCAGCGCGGGTTGAACGCACAGCCCGAGGGCACGTTCAGCAGGTTGGGCGGCAGGCCCTTGATCGCGAAGAGCTCCTGGCCCTTCTGGTCCAGGCGCGGGATCGAGGCCAGCAGACCCTTGGTGTACGGGTGCGCGGGCGCACGGTAGATGTCGTGGACCGGGGCGGTCTCGACGATCCGGCCCGCGTACATCACCGCGATCTTGTCGGCGACGTCGGCGACGACACCGAGGTCGTGGGTGATGAGGATCAGGCCCATGTTGTACTCGCGCTGGAGCTCCGCGAGGAGGTCCATCACCTGGGCCTGGACCGTCACGTCGAGCGCCGTGGTCGGCTCGTCCGCGATGATCAGGTCCGGCTCCAGGGCGAGCGCCATCGCGATCATGATGCGCTGGCGCATACCGCCGGAGAACTGGTGCGGGTAGTCCGAGACCCGGGCCGCGGCGGCCGGGATCTTCACCTGGTCCATCAGCTCGATGGCCTTGGTACGGGCTTCCTTCTTGGACAGGCCCTGGTGGACCCGGAACATCTCGCCGAGCTGGTAGCCGACGGTGAGGACCGGGTTCAGCGAGGAGAGCGCGTCCTGGAAGATCATGGCGATCTTCTGGCCGCGGATCTTCCGGCGCTCCTCGTAGGACATCTTCAGCATGTCCTGGCCGCGGAAGAGGATCTCGCCCTGCGGGATCTTTCCGGGCGGCATGTCGAGGATGCCCATGACGGCCTGCGCCGTCACGGACTTGCCCGAGCCGGACTCACCGAGGACGGCGAGGGTCTCGCCGGCGTCCACGCTGTAGTTCACACCGTTGACGGCCTTGGCCACACCGTCGCGGGTGTGGAACTCCACGTGCAGGTCACGGACTTCGAGCAGGGGACCGACGTGGTCGTCACCCCGGCGTGCGGACGGGACTTCGGCGGTCTTGTTGATGGTGGCCACGTTCGCCCTCCTATCGCGACTTCGGATCGAGGGCGTTGCGGACGGCTTCGCCGAGCATGATGAACGCCAGAACGGTGATGCTGAGCATGATCGACGGGTAGATCAGGATGTGCTGCGCCACCCGGATCTGGTTCGAGCCCGTCGAGATGTCGATGCCCCACGAGATGGTCGGGTCGGCGAGACCGAGGCCCAGGTACGACAGGGTCGCCTCGGCCGAGATGTACACACCCAGCGAGATGGTGGCGACGACGATCACGGGCGCCATCACGTTCGGCAGGATGTGCCGGAACATGATCCGGCTGGTGCTCGCGCCGAGGGCGCGCGCCGCCTGTACGTAGTCGGCCTCCTTGGCGGTGATCACCGCGCCGCGCATGACACGGGCGATCTGCGTCCAGCCGAGGAACGCCAGGGCGAGGACGACGACCCACACCTTGCGCTCGCTGAAGGACTGGAGGACGACCATCGCGCCGAGCAGGAAGGGCAGGCCCAGGAAGATGTTGGTGAAGCCGGAGAGGATCGCGTCCACCCAGCCGCCGAAGAACCCGGACAGCATGCCGATGAGGCCGCCGAAGAGCGTCACCAGCACGGTGACGCAGACGCCGACGGTGATCGAGGCGCGGGTGCCGTAGATGACGCGGGCGTAGACGCTGCGGCCCTGGCCGTCGTAGCCGAGCCAGCCCTCGGAGCCGATCTTGCCCAGCTCGGGCTTCTTCAGGAAGTGCTTGCCCAGGTCCGCGTGGGTCGCCGAAGCCCCGGTGAACCAGCCGGGGAAGACGGCTATCACCAGGAGGATGACGATGAGGACGGAGGACACCAGGAAGTAGGGGTTGCGCCGCAGGTCGGCCCAGGCGTCGCCCCACAGGCTGCGCGCCTTGGCGGCCTTCACGACGGACGTCGGGTCCGTGACGGGGCCGTGGACGTCCTCGGGCGCGGGTGCGGTCTTGGTCACGTCAGGCATAACGGATCCTCGGGTCCAGGACCGCGTACAGCAGGTCGACGATCAGGGTCATGAAGAGGTAGACGAGCACCAGGATGGTGACGAGCCCCACCAGGGTGGTGCCTTCACGCCGGGTGATCGACTCGACGATGGTGCCGCCGATGCCCTTGACGTTGAAGACGGACTCGGTGACGACCGCGCCACCCATCAGGGCGCCGAGGTCGGTGCCGAGGAAGGTGATGACGGGGATCATCGAGTTGCGCATCAGGTGCACGCCGATGATGCGGCGCTTGGGAAGTCCCTTGGCGACGGCGGTGCGCATGTAGTCGGACCGCAGGTTCTCGGCCATCGTCGTACGGGTCAGTCGTGCCACGTACGCGAGGGAGAGCGAGCCGAGCACGATGGCAGGCGTCAGCAGTTCGCTCCAGGTCGCCTCGTTGGAGACGTTGGGCGAGATGAGGCCCAGCTGGTCGGCGAAGACGGACTTCACGATGTGCGCCAGCACGAAGACGGGGATCGAGATGATCAGCAGCGTCAGGATGAGGACCGCGTTGTCGGCCAGCCGGCCGGCCCGCAGACCCGCGACCATGCCCAGGCCGATGCCCAGGATGATCTCGATGACGAACGCCATGCCCGCCAGGCGCAGAGTGACCGGGAAGGCGTCGCCGAGCACGTCGGTGACGGGGCGCCCGCTGGCTATCTGGTCGCCGAAGTCCAGGTGAAGGACCATGCCCTTCATGTACTCCCAGTACTGCACCAGAATCGGCTGGTCCAGTCCGAGCTTGTGCCGCATCGCTTCCAGAGTGGCCGGGTCGGCACCCTTGTCCCCGAAGAGCCCGCGCACGGGGTCGCCGGGCAGCGTGTAGACCATCAGGAAGATAAGCAGCGTTGTCCCGAGGAAGACCGGGATCATCTGGAGCAGTCGTCGTGCGACATAGCGCCCCATCATGCCTCCATGTAATAGGCGGCGGCAGCCGACGGGCCCTTCCCCGGCCGACGGCCCCCGAAGGGTGGGTCGGTTGCGTGGAAGGGCCCCCCGGCCACTGCGAGCGGCAGGCGCGGGACCGTTTCAGCGGCGGTCCCGCGCGTGCGCGCGGACTACGTCGGTGTGGTTACTTCTTGACTTCGATCTGCGTCAGGATCGGGTCGCCGTCCTGGGCGTAGTCGACGTTCTGGACCTTCTCCGAGTAGCCGGCGTTGACCTTGTAGTACCAGAGCGGGATGGAGGGCATGTAGTTCACCAGCTCCTTCTCGATCTTCTGGTACGCGGCGACCGACTCGTCGAGGGAGGCGGCGGAGTCGGCCTTCTTGATCTCCGCGTCCAGGGCCTTGTTCGAGAAGTCGCCCTGGTTGCCCGCGGCGCCGGTACGGAACAGGTCCGAGATGAAGTTGGCGTTCACCGGGTAGTCGAGCACCCAGCCGGAGCGGTACAGGGACTTGACCTGCTTGTCGTCACGCGCGTTGGTGTCGGCCTGGAAGTCGGCCTTCGAGTCACCGGTGCACTTGACGCCGGTCGACTGCGTGATGCTGTTGCAGACCGCCTCGACCCATTCCTTGTGGCCGCCGTCGGCGTTGAACTGGATCGAGATCTTGTTGCCCGGGACGCCGCCGCCGTCCTTGATGAGCTTCTTGGCCTTGGCGGGGTCGTACTTGGTGACGTCGCCCGTGGCGTTCGGCTGGAAGCCGAGGACGCCCTTGGCGACCCAGCCGGTGGCCGGCTCGCGGGTGCCCTGGAGCACGGTCTTGGTGATCGTGTCGCGGTCGATGCCCATCGACAGGCCCTGGAGGACCTTCGGGTCGATGTTCTTCCACTGGTCGGTGTAGAAGGCCACGGCGATGGTCTGGATCGCCGAGTACGCCTTGTCCACGGCGCGGTCGCCGAGGTCGGACCGGTAGACCGGGAGGTCCTTCGGGCCGATCTGGCGCAGCACGTCGACGTTGCCGGACTTCAGGTCCTCGTAGGCGGTCTCGAGGGTGGTGTAGTTCTTGAAGATCACACCACCGTTCTTCGCCTTGTCGGCACCCTTGTAGTCGTCGTTGCGCTCGACCTTGATCTGCTTCTTGTGGTCCCAGCTGACGAACTTGTACGCGCCGTTGCCGACCGGCTTCTCACCGGCGGCCTTCGGGTCCGCGTAGAAGGACTCGGGCAGCGGCGAGAAGACCGTGTAGCCGAGCTTGTACGAGAAGTACGGCAGCGGGGCGTTGAGCTCGATGGTGAACGTGTAGTCGTCCACCTTCTTCAGACCGGACATGACGTCCGACTTCGGCTTGGCCTTGGCGTCGTCGGGGTGGACGTCCGCGAAGCCCTTGATGTCGGCGAACCAGGACGCGTTGGTCTGGTTGTTCTTGATGTTGGCGGCCCAGTTCCAGGCCTTGATGTAGGACTCGGCCGTGACGGGGGTGCCGTCGTGGAACTTCCAGTCCTTCTTGAGCTTGACGGTCCAGAGCTTGCTGTCCGTGGTCTCGACGGACTCGGCGTTGATCATCTCCAGCTTGCCGGAGGCGTCGTAGTCCACCAGCTGCGAGAAGATCGCGTCGGTGACGATGCTGCCGTTCGACTCCATCGTGTTGGCCGGCTGCAGCGGGTTCTGCGGCTCACCGACCTCGACGGAGAAGAAACCGTCCGGGTTCACGGCGCCCTTGGCGCTGGCCTTGTTGCCCTTGTCACCGTCGCTGTCGCCGCCACCACAGGCGGTCGCAGCCAGGGCGATGATGGCCGCTCCCGCGACCCACTTGGCGCTCTTGGCACCACGCATGGGTTTCCTCCTCATGAGTCCACTTTTGACTACAAGAAGGGCACTGGGTCGATACACCGACACCCCTGACGGTGATCGTTCAGTGCCCCTAGTGTGCTCGTGAGTCGGCGCACTCCCCACGGTGCGTGACCCATTGACCCGAGCTCAACGGAGCCAACTATTAAGTACGTCTGGGCCTTAAACCACACTTATAGGGTCTCGGTTTGACAACATCCGTCACTTGCGCGGACCAAAATCCGGACAAAGCGATCCCAGACAGACAGCCCCTAAACGGACTGTTAGCACATGTTTCGGAGAGCAACCTCCGATTATCGGACGAATCCGTCTCACATGCTGGACGAGCGGTCGTAAAAACCACTTGACCACGGCGCAGGGCCCCCACAGTGTCTGTGAGGGCCCTGCGCTTGGGCAATGCCTAGAGCTGACGGATCGTCGGCTGAAAAGCGACTGGCGGTAACGGCTCAGCCGTGCTTGGCGCGCGACGCGGCGCGGTTGCGCTCCTTCTGGTCGAGGACGACCTTGCGGATGCGGACGGCCTCCGGGGTCACCTCGACGCACTCGTCGTCGCGGCAGAACTCCAGGGACTGCTCCAGGGAGAGCTTGCGCGGCGGCACGATGGCCTCGAACGAGTCGGCCGACGAGGACCGCATGTTCGTGAGCTTCTTCTCCTTGGTGATGTTCACGTCCATGTCGTCGGAGCGCGAGTTCTCGCCGACGATCATGCCCTCGTACACCTCGGTGCCGGGGTCGGTGAACAGCACGCCGCGCTCCTGGAGGTTCGTCATCGCGAAGGCGGTGACGGCACCGGCGCGGTCGGCGACCAGCGAACCGTTGTTACGGGTCGTCAGGGGGCCGAACCACGGCTCGTGGCCCTCGTGGATGGAGTGCGCGATGCCCGTACCGCGGGTGTTCGTCAGGAACTCGGTACGGAAGCCGATGAGGCCGCGCGACGGCACGATGAACTCCATGCGGACCCAGCCGGAGCCGTGGTTCGACATGTTGTCCATGCGGCCCTTGCGGACGCCCATGAGCTGTGTGACGGCGCCCATGTGCTCCTCGGGCACGTCGATGGTCATGCGCTCGACGGGCTCGTGGACCTTGCCGTCCACCTCCTTGGTGACCACCTGCGGCTTGCCGATGGTCATCTCGAAGCCCTCGCGGCGCATCTGCTCGACCAGGATGGCCAGCGCCAGCTCACCGCGGCCCTGCACCTCCCAGGCGTCGGGGCGCTCGGTCTCCAGGACGCGCAGCGAGACGTTGCCGATGAGCTCGCGCTCCAGGCGGTCCTTCACCTGGCGGGCGGTGACCTTGCGGTCCTTGACCGCGGCCTTGGCGTCCGCGCCCTTGCCCGTGCCGCCCCGGCCGACCAGCGGCGAGGTGTTGGTGCCGATGGTCATCGAGATGGCGGGCTCGTCCACCGTGATCAGCGGCAGCGCGACCGGGTTGTCCGGGTCGGCGAGGGTCTCACCGATCATGATCTCGGGGATACCGGCGACGGCGCAGATGTCACCGGGGCCGGCGACCTCGGCGGGCTTGCGGGTGAGCGCCTCGGTCATCATCAGCTCGGTGATGCGCACGTTCTGGATCGAGCCGTCGCGCTTGATCCAGGCCACCGTCTGGCCCTTGCGCAGCTCGCCCTGCTCGACGCGGAGCAGCGCGATGCGGCCGAGGAAGTTGTCGGCGTCGAGGTTGGTGACGTGCGCCTGGAGCGGGGCGTCCTCCTCGTACGTCGGGGCCGGGACGTGCTCCAGGATGGCGGTGAAGAACGGCTCCAGGCTGGTGGAGTCCGCCGGGACCGTGCCGTCCTCCGGCTTGGTCAGCGAGGCGATGCCGTCGCGGCCGCACGCGTAGACGATCGGGAACTCGATCTGCTCCTCGTCCGCGTCCAGGTCGAGGAAGAGGTCGTAGGTCTCGTTGACGACCTCGTCGATGCGCGAGTCGGGGCGGTCCGTCTTGTTGATGCACAGGATGACGGGCAGGCGCTGCTGGAGCGCCTTGCGCAGCACGAAGCGGGTCTGCGGAAGCGGACCCTCGGAGGCGTCCACGAGCAGGACCACCGCGTCGACCATCGACAGACCGCGCTCGACCTCGCCGCCGAAGTCGGCGTGGCCGGGGGTGTCGATGATGTTGATCGTGATGACGTCGCCGCCATCCTTCGGGTGGTACTTGACCGCCGTGTTCTTGGCCAGGATCGTGATGCCCTTCTCACGCTCCAGGTCGTTCGAGTCCATCATGCGGTCGTCGAGCGACTCGGCTGCGTGCGCGGCGAAGGAGCCGGCCTGCTTGAGCATGGCGTCGACGATGGTCGTCTTGCCGTGGTCGACGTGGGCGACGATGGCTACGTTACGGATGTCGTGGCGCGTGGGCATGGGTGGCTTGCGCTTCTCTCGGTTCGGGGCCCGCCGGGCGGACGCGCCACGGCTGACCTCCATGGTACGGGGCGGCCACGACTGCGGCTTCCCGGGCGGTTTCCGGCCCCGGCGGGGCCGCCCGGCCGGCTACTCCCCGGCCGGCCGCGCCGGGGGGCCCGCGGCGAGCGGAGCCTTGTAGCCGATGTCCTGGTAGTGCGGGGCCGCCAGGCCGAAGGCACCGACGTTCACCAGGGACTTTCCGGTGGCGACGAGCTGGGGGCGCTGGAAGAGGGGGATCGATCCGGCGGCGGCCCAGATCCGGGCGTCCGCCTGCCGCATCAGGTCCTGCGCCGCCTTCTCGTCCAGCTCCGAAGCCGCCCGGTCGAAGAGCTGGTCGATGTGGTCCGAGCCGACCCGGGTGTAGTTCTGCTCGACGAGCAGCGAGCCGTCGGAGGCCGGGACCGGCTTGGCGAAGATCGGCCGGTCGTCCGTGGCCGGGTAGGCGGTGGCGGGCCAGGAGTACAGGGCCATGTCGTAGTCGCCGGACGCCACGTGGTCGCGGAAGTAGCTGTCGTCGGACACCTTGGTGATCACCGTGCGGATGCCGATGGTGTCGAGCATCGCGGCGATCTTCTCGCCGACGCTGCGCACTCCGGCGGAGCCGGGCCCGGAGGGCAGGACGAAGCGCAGGCTCAGCGGCTTGCCGTTCTTGCCGAGCGGGCCCCAGGCGGCGTCGGCGCCGCCGGCGGGAGCCGCGGTACCGGCCGGTGCGTAGGCCCCGGCGGCGCCGCCGGGCTGCCGGTCCTGGGCCGGGACCGCGTCGCGCACGGCCTCGCCGGGCTTGCCGTCGTCGGCCGGTTCCTGGCCCGCGCTCCCCTTCTTCTCCGCGGCTTCCTTCTTCTCTGCCGCGTCCTTCTTCTCCGCGGCTTCCTTCTCGGCGTCCTTCTTCTGCTTCTCGCCCTCGCTGCCGGCCTTGGTGCCGTCGTTCCGGTCGAGCGCCCCTTCGCGCGTCCAGCCGGCGGCGGCGAGCAGTGCCTGGGCCTTCTCGGTGTCCTGCGGGCCGAGTGCCTCGCTGGCGTCGCGGTACGCGGGCTGCCCGGCGACGGCCAGATGGCTGCCGAGCGGCTGTGCGGGCAGGCCGAGCGGCTTGAGCACGGTGTCGGCGAGCTCCTGGCGGTCCAGGGCGCGGGCCACGGCCCGGCGCACCCGGTCGTCGGCGAGCGGCCCGGACTCGCCGTTCAGCGCGAGCTGGGTGTAGGCGGGCTCCAGCGACTTGCGGACCACGTACGCGCGCAGCCCGCTCTGCTCGTCGGCGTACGCCTCGGCGGCCTCGGCCCTCTTGTCCCTGACCTCCTGCTCCGCGGCCGCCGCGTCCTCGTCGGTGCCGTGCGCGACGGCCCAAGAGCGCAGGGCCTGGGCCGGGCTGAGCGGGGCGCCGGGGCCTCCCTGGGCGGGCGCTCCGGCGGCGCCCTCGCGAGCGGCCTGGGCGATGCGGTGGGCGGTGGTGGAGTCGATGTCGGCGACGTCCACGGCGCCTTCGGCCAGGGCGTCCGCGCGGTCCTGGGGCGCGACGGCCTTGAAGACGAGGGAGTCCAGCTTGGCGCGCGCGCCCCACCAGCGCGGGTCGCGGGTGAGCGTGACGGACTCGGTCTTCTTGTCGACCTCGCGCAGCCGGAACGGGCCGGCGGTCGCCTTGAGGGTGGTGCGGGCGCCCTCGTTGAAGCCGTCCGGGGAACCGGTCACCTGCTTCGGGTAGAGCGGCGAGAACAGGGAGCGCCAGTCCGCGTACGGCTTGGCGAAGGTGACCTTGACCTCCAGGTCGTCGGCGCCGCGCTCGATCTTCTCGATGCGCTCGTACCCGGCGTTGCGGGCGGTCCAGTACGCGGAGTCCTTGCCGCTCAGGGCCCGCCACTGGGCGACGAAGTCGGGGGCGCCGATCTCGCGGCCGTCGCTCCAGACTGCCTGCTGGTTGAGCCGGTAGACGACGACCTGGCGCGGTTCGGTCTCGGTGACCTTCGCGGATTCCAGGTAGTCCGGGTTGAGCTGCGGGCGCCCCTGGGCGTCGAGCGGGAAGAGGGTGGGCAGCAGGGCTCCGGTGATCCGGGTGGTCGCGCTGTCGGCGTCCGCCTGGAAGGCGTTGAGCGTACTGGGCAGGGCGTCGACCGCCCAGGTGACCCGGCCGCCGTCGGCGACCCGGTCGCGGGCGGCACGGGCCACGTCCTGCGGTGCGGCGGCGACGGGCGCCGGCTCGTCCCCGCCGGAGCCGCATCCGGCCAGCACGGGGAGGGTGAGCACGCCCGCGGTGAGGAGGGCGGGCAGGCGGCGGCGCTTTCGGGCCGTCCCGCGCGGGACGCCGACGTGGGACATGGCTGGTACCTCCGGGGACGGCCCGGCCCGCGCCACGCATGGACCGGAATGAGCGTTTTCGGCGGAATTTGCAGTTGATCACACTGATCTCGTCCCTCCACTGAAAACACCCTCGCGCGGGAAGGCGGCCCCGACACGGCGCGGCCGCCCGAAACCTCACCCGTGCGGCGGAGCCCCCCGGCCGGCCGGGCGCCCTACAGCCACTTCGCGAAGAACTCCCGCCGCGCCGCGTCCAGGGCGGCCAGGTCGTCGAGCAGCCCCCGGTGCACGAAGTGCCCGGCCGCCGACACCAGCAGCTCCCGCTCCCCCGCGAGCGCGTTGTACACCGCGAACTGCCCCGGCGGCGGCACGGCCGGGTCGAACAGGGCCGCCGCCACCAGCGTCGGCCGCTCCAGGAACGTGGCGGCGGTCGCCGCGTCGAAGTACCGCAGCACCTCCGTCACCTCGGGGTGTGCGGCGTGGTGGCCGCGCACGGACTCGCCGCTGCCCGCGCACGGCAGCGTCAGCCGCAGCGGGTGGTTGCCGAAGGTGGGCACGGTCAGCTGGACCGCCGCGAACCGCTCGTCCCACGGCAGGGCGAGCGCGCCGAGCCCGCCGCCGAAGCTCTCCCCCACGTACCCCAGGCCCTTCCCGGCCGTCTCCGGGACCAGCTCCCCGAGCGCGGAGGCCGCACACCACAGGTCGGCCACGCAGTCCCCGATGACATAGGTGTCGCGCGCCCCGATGCCGTGCAGCACATGTCCGTCGGCCACGTCCGGGATGCCCGCCACCAGGCCGCGCGTCCCCATCCCCCGGACACAGGGCAGGATCGCGGCCGAGGCGGGCAGCGGGAGCGGCACGTCGCGCCCCGGTTCCGCCCGGCCCCCGTAGCCGTGGCCCACCACGAAGCCGTGCCGCACGGGCCCGTCCGGCAGGACGAGCCAGCCCCCCAGGCGCACCCCGCCCACCGAGGTGTACGCGACCTCGTGGACGCGTACGCCGTCGCGCTCCTCCACGAGGGCGCCGATGACCGGGTCGGTGGCGACGGCGCGGGCCGCCGCGTACCGCTCCCGCCAGAAGGCGGCGAAGTCGTCGGGGGCGGGCGGCGCCGGAACGGATTTCAGCGCGTCGAGGGTGTAGCCGTAGGCGGGGTCGAAGGGGTAGTCGTGCGCGAAGGACGTCATGGCCGTGACAGTAGGGACACGCCCCGCCGGCGCCGAACGATTTACGGGCGGCGGCCCACGGCGACCGGCTCGTGTCGCGGCACCCCGGAGCTGGACATAGCCTCGCAAACGTGACGCCGTCCGTGAGCCGAACCCGGATTCCCCCGCCGGGCCGGGCGCTGCTCGCCGCACTGCTGACGGCGTGCTGGCTGGCCCTGGCCCCCGCGCCCACCGCATCCGCCGACGATCCGGTCACCCTGTCCCGGCAGGGGCAGATCACCGACCGGGTGGGCGCGCTCGGCGACCGGGAGCCGCAGGTGACCGCGGCCCTCGACCGGCTCTACGACGAGCACCGCGTCCAGCTCTTCGTGGTGTACGTACGCGACTTCTCCGGACGCTCCCCGCAGGACTGGGCCGACGAGACCGCCCGGCGCAACGGACTCGGCCGCGACGACGTGCTGCTGGCCGTCGCCACCCACGCCCGGCAGTACGGCTACTCCCTCGACCAGGACTCGCCGCTGACCGACGCCGGACTCCGGGAGGTGGCCCGCACCGCCGTCGAGCCGGCGCTCCGGCGCAACGACTGGGCGGGCGCCGCGATCGGCGCCGCCGAGGGCTGCGCCGCCGTCCTGGCCGGCCGGGCAGTGCCCACCCCGGCGATCACACCGGGCGCCGCCGACCCCGGTGGCGGCTCCGGCGGGACCGGTGCCGGGGATCTGCTGCTGCCGGTCGTCCTGCTCTGCGCGGTCGCCGCGCTCGCCGCGTACGCCTTCCTGCGGCGCAGGCGCCGGGCCACCACCCGCACGACACCCGGCGCGGCGGGCTGG